>NZ_CP013106.1:317165-634331 GCF_001431725.1 Halomonas huangheensis
GGAAGGGTGGCCACTGGTAAGTGTATCAGGCGGCACGAATGCCGCTGTGACGCAGTAGCGGATCGATGCTCGGCTCGCGTCCACGGAAGGCCAGGAACAGTTCAGCGGCATCACGCGCACCTCCGGCCTCGAGAATTTCACGACGGAAACGTGAGCCAGTCTCCTGATCGAAAATACCCGCCTCCTCGAAAGCGCTCCAGGCGTCGGCAGACAGCACTTCCGCCCACTTGTAACTGTAGTAGCCTGCGGCATAACCTCCGGCAAAGATGTGTGAGAAGCCGTTCTGGAAACGATTGAACTCGGCTTTCGGCACTACCGAAATGGCTTCGCGCACGCTATCGAGCAGTGCTTGCACATCTGTCGCAGAAGGTGCCTCCAGCTCCAGGTGCAGCCGGAAATCGAACAACGAGAATTCCACCTGTCGCAGCAGGCCCATGGCCGACTGGAAGTTCTTCGCGGCGTTGAGCTTGTCGAACAGCTCCTGAGGCAGAGGCTCGCCGGAGTCGACATGGCCGGAAATCAGATCCAGTCCTTCGCGCTCCCAGCAGAAGTTCTCCATGAACTGACTCGGCAGTTCCACGGCATCCCAGGCAACGCCGTTGATGCCGGAGACATCTGCGACGTCCTGGCGGGTCAGCATATGGTGCAGCCCATGACCGAATTCATGGAACAAGGTGGTCACTTCATCATGGGTAAGCAGCGCCGGTTGGTCGCCCACCGGGCGTGTGAAGTTGCAGGTCAGGTAGGCTATCGGCAATTGCAGCTCGCCGTTCTCACGGCGGCGAACGCGACACTCATCCATCCAGGCACCACCGCGCTTGCCCTCGCGGGCATAAAGGTCGAGGTAGAAGCCGGCAATCGGGGTCTGGTTCTCGAACAGTCGATAGAAGCGCACATCCGGGTGGTAGCTGGGCGCGGAAGTGTCTTCCTTGATATGGATTCCATAAAGCCGCTCAACGACGGCGAACAGGCCTGAGACAGCCTTGGGGGCCGGGAAGTAGGGACGCAGTTGCTCCTGGGAAATGGCGTACCGGGCTTCGCGTAGCTTTTCGCTGACGTAGCCGACATCCCAGGGTGCCAGTTCGGTTAGCCCCAGTTCTTCGCGAGCATAGCGTTCAAGCTCGGCAAACTCTTCACGGCCCTGGGGGAGAGCGCGTGCTGCCAGGTCGTCGAGAAAGCCCAGTACCTGGGAGGCGCTGTCAGCCATCTTGGTCGCCAGCGAATATTCGGCGTAGCTGGAAAAGCCCAGCAGGCCGGCGAGTTCCTGGCGCAGGCGCAGTGTTTCTTCAATTATCGGGGCGTTATCGTACTTGCCTGCATGGGGTCCCTGGTCCGAGGCACGGGTGACAAAGGCGGTGTATACCTCCTGCCGCAGCTCACGATCATCGGCATAGCTGATGACCGGATAAAAGCTGGGGAAATCGAGAGTGATACGAAACCCGCTATGACCCTTGGCTTCGGCATTGGCTGCGAGAGTGGCCAGCGAGCTTTCCGGTAGTCCCTTGAGTCGACTGTCATCGTCCAGGTCCAGCGACCACGCCTGGGTCGCATCCAGCAACTGGTTGGAGAAGGTGCTGGACAGTGATGACAGGCGCGAACGAATCTCCGCCGAGCGTTTTTTCTTCTCTGGTGGCAGATCAACGCCAGCAAGACGGAAATCTCGCAACGCATTGTCGACTGCCCGCTGCTGAGCTTCGCTCAGGTCAGGCCATGCTGGCCCATCCCGTAGTGCCTGCCAGGCTCGGAATAACCCCTCATGCTGACCCAGCCAGGTGCTGTAGTCGGAAAGCTTCTGCAGGCAGCCGTCGTGCGCTTCGCGCAATTCCGGGGTGCTCATGGTGCCATTGAGGTGCGACACAGGCGACCAGGCCTGGGACAGGCGGTCATTGAGAGCTTCCAGAGGTGCGGCGAGGCTGTCCCAGTCTGGTGCTTGCTGCTCGGCTCGGGCGACCAGCGCCTCCACTCCTTCACGCAACTCTTCAAGAAGAGCATCGATGGCAGGGGCAATATGCTCCGGACGGATATCGCCGAAGGGTGGGAGGGAGTGGCGTTCAAGCAACGGATTGTGGGACATGGGCACCTCGTCGGCAGAATTCTGGTGGTCATGATAGCGCTGTGTTTGAGACAGCAGGGCATGACATCGTTGGCTATCCATAAATGCGGGCACCTGGCACGGGTTTCAATGTGCTAGTCTTGCGGCCTTTAAATCGCACTTCCCTGGAAAAGCACTTCCTTCGAAAAGAACAGTGGGGCATCGCAACAAGATGAATCAGACGCTGGAACGCTGGAGTTCACGCAGAGCCTTTATTCTCGCCGTAACAGGGGCGGCAGTGGGGCTGGGAAATATCTGGCGATTCCCGTATATCACTGGCGAGAACGGTGGCGCGGCGTTTCTGCTGCTGTATGTGGTTTTCGTCGTGCTGCTGGGCTTGCCGGTAATGATGGCCGAGATCATGATCGGGCGCGCGGGACGTCGCAGCCCCATGCAATCACTGGGCTACCTGGCCAGCCGTGCCGGGCGCAATACTGGCTGGCGCTGGTTGGGCCTGTTCGGTGCCTTCACGGTGTTCTGCATTCTATCGTTCTATTCGGTGGTGTCCGGCTGGTCGATTGACTTCATGGTCCATGCCTTCCGTGGTTCCTTCAGTGGTCAGACAGCTCCTCAGATAGGCGCCTATTTCAACGACTTCCTGGCGAACCCTGCCCGAATGACCTTCAACCATACGCTGTTCCTGGTCATGACCATGGCAGTGGTGGCCTGTGGTGTGTCCAAGGGGTTGGAGCGGCTCAATAACCTGTTGATGCCGCTACTGTATCTGTTGCTGATTGTGCTTGCGGGTCATGCTGTGAGCATGGATGGCTTCGGCCCGGCCATGGCATGGCTATTCACACCCGACTTCTCGGCGGTTACGCCGATGGTCTTTATCCACGCCATGGGCCATGCCTTCTTCACGCTGGCGGTAGGCGCCTGTGCCTTGATGGCTTACGGCGCTTATATGCCTGATCATCAGAGTTTACCTGGTGCGGCAGCGGCGGTGGCGGTGCTTGATGTGTTGGTGGCATTGCTCGCTGGTATTGCCATCTTCTCGGTGGTGTTTACCCAGGGTATGGATCCGGGGGAAGGGCCGGCACTGGTATTCATCACGTTACCGGTGGCCTTCGCCGACCTGCCGATGGGGGCCTTCTGGCTGGGCCTGTTCTTCCTGCTGCTGTTGCTGGCCACCTGGACGTCATCGATCAATCTCGCCGAGCCGATGGTCTCGACGCTGGTCGGCTGGGGCCTGAAGCGCCCAGTGGCTGCACTTGTGGTGGGTATCTGTGTGTGGCTGGTGGGCCTGCTGTGCGTGGCTTCGTTCTCGACACTCAGTGACTTCCACGTGATTGGGTCGATGAACTTCTTCGATGTGGTCAGCACCATTCCGCCTGAGATCTTCCTGCCGCTGGGCGGTCTGTTGATCGCCATCTTTGCCGCCTGGGTCATGCCACAGCAGGAGGCTCTGCGTGCTCTGGACGCTGGGCCCAATGGCTTTCGGGTCTGGCGCGCCGTGGTACGCTGGGTGTCGATCCCACTGGTGGTGTTGTTGCTGATCAGTCCCCTGTTCCACTAGGCCTCACCACTGGAATATCAATACCCATGACCCAGTAGCCGGTGGTGACCGCTGGCTGCTGCAGGAGGAGAAGTGATGACGACAACACCGCAATATCCGGTACTCAGAGCCTGGCAGGGCGTTTCCCCGCAGCTTGGCGAGCGGGTCTATATCGATCCGCAGTGCATGGTGCTGGGAGATGTCGAGCTGGGAGACGATTGTTCTGTGTGGCCGATGGCGGTGATTCGTGGCGATATGCACCGCATCCGGATCGGTGCGCGAACCAGCGTGCAGGATGGCAGTGTGTTGCATATTACCCACGCCAGTGACTTCAACCCCGATGGTTTCCCGCTGACCATTGGCGAAGATGTCACTATTGGCCACAAGGCGGTGTTGCATGGCTGCACGCTGGGCAATCGTATTCTGGTGGGGATGGGCGCGATCGTCATGGATGGCGCGGTGGTCGAGGATGAAGTGATCATTGCCGCCGGAGCCGTGGTCCCTCCCGGTAAACGCCTGGAGAGTGGTCATGTCTATGCCGGCAACCCGGCAAAGGCGTTGCGTCCGCTCAAGGACAAGGAGCGTCGCTTCTTCCCCTATACGGCAGGGAACTATGTCAAGCTCAAGGACCAGTATCTAGCGAACTGAACTGTTCGCGGCCCGATGGTTTCGAGGTCCACAAGAAAACGTTCCCAACTGTTTGTTTTCCATTGAACTTATGGGCGATAATCTGGTCATTTATCCAGTATTCATTCTTGACTCAGGAAATCGCCCGGTATGGCCAACTTTCGCACCCACATCAGTGTGGCCGCCGCCGGTGGTGCAGTGATCGCTCACGCTGGATGGCAAGCGGGGCTATGGGATTTCATGCAGAGCCTGCCGGTGCTGGCGCTGACCACGTTCGGTGGCATTCTTCCAGATATTGACTCCGATACCTCGACCTCGATTCGCCTGATCTTCAATCTGCTGGCGGTTCCCGCCGTGGTGGCGGGTGCTGTGATGCTGCAGGACAAAATGGTGGCGGGGATGCTGGTGCTGGTCTGCGGTGCGATCTATGTGGCGGTGCGCTATCTGGCCAGCGCGGTCTTTGCGCGGTTCACCGTGCACCGTGGGATATGGCACTCACTGCTGGCGGCACTGACCTGTGGCCTGGCAGCCAGTGCGGTGAGCTTCGGGCTCTTTCAGCGCCCTGAGACGCTGGCCTGGATGCATGGGCTGGCGCTGTTCGCCGGCTTTATCATTCATCTGTTGCTTGATGAGCTGTATAGCGTTGACTTGAGTGGCGCGCGGCTCAAGCGCTCGTTCGGTACTGCGCTGAAGCCGATAGATGTCAGCGATCTGGGCGCCAGTCTGGCCATGCTGTGTATCGCATTGTTTCTGTTCCCCTGGCTGCCGGGGTTCGGTGTGCTCTACGGTATGGCGGAAAGCACGGCATCGGCGCTGTACGGTTTGATGCCATCCTGATGCCATGCATCAAGGCTGGCTTTCTCTATCGTGTTGACGAAAGTTATCTGGTTTGAGGTCGTGTTTGCGCAGCTTGTCGTAGAGGGTCTTGCGCGGCACCCCGAGTTGTTCGCAGACTTCGTTGATACGTCCTTGATGGCGGACCAGCGCCTGACTGATCAACTGCTTCTCGAACAGTTCCACCTGGCGGGGCAGGGGTAGCTCGCCAGACTCACTGTCGCTGCCTTCCATCAGCCTGTCGAGTCGATAGTCGCAGGTCACGCCAAGCAGTACATAACGCTCGGCGAGGTTGCGTAGCTCACGGGCATTGCCCGGCCAGTCATGTGCCAGCAGTGCCGATACCGAGCCGGCATCCAGCGGCGGTGCTTCCATGCCGCTGCGGCTGGCAGCGACGGCAGCGAAGTGCTGGAACAGTAGCGGAATGTCCTCGAGTCGTTCGCGCAGCGGCGGAATCGGCAGCGTTACGACATTGAGCCGATAATAGAGGTCCTCGCGGAATTCACCGGTTTCGGAAGCAGCCTTGAGGTCGATCTTGGTGGCCGCGATCACGCGGATATTCAACTCGACGGGGGTATTGCTGCCAAGGCGTTCCACCATGCGTTCCTGAAGGACTCGCAGTAATTTGACCTGCAATGCCAGTGGCATCGACTCGATTTCGTCGAGGAATACGGTGCCTCCCTGCGCGTACTCGAACTTGCCGATGCGCCGTTCCACGGCGCCGGTAAAGGCCCCCTTCTCGTGACCGAACAGCTCGGACTCTATGGTGCTCTCTGGCACGGCGCCACAGTTGATGGCGACAAAGGGGTGGGCACTGCGCGCACTACGCTCATGAATGGCACGTGCCACCAGATCCTTGCCGGCTCCGGTCTCACCGAACAGCAGCACATCGGTTTCGACCTGGCTTATGCGCTGCGCCATGGAAGCGAGATGCTTGATCACTGGCGTGCGACCGACCAGGCGTGGGCCGGCGGCCGATTGCTGTGCTTCCAGTTCGGCCTTGAGGTAGCGATTTTCGAGACTCAGCCGGCGTTTCTCGATGCCGCGTCGTACCACTTCGACGAGCTGATCCCCCGAGAAGGGTTTCTCGAGAAAATCCCAGGCGCCTTCGCGCATGGCCTCCACCGCGGTGGAAATATCGCCATGCCCGGTGATCAATACCACCGGCAGGTCTGGATCTCGCTGGCGCAGTTCTCGCAGCAGAGCCATGCCGTCCATGCCTGGCATGCGAATGTCGCTGATCAATACTCCGCTGAAGTCTCGATCGAGGTTGTCCAGAGCCTGCTGGGCATTGTCGAAGGGCTGCGGCTGATACCCCGCCAGTTCCAGGGTCTGGCCGACGGTGATGCGTAGATGGGCCTCATCGTCGATGACCATTACGGGGGGCGTGTCGTCCATATCAGGTTGGCTTCCTGGCGGCGATAGTGGGTGAATTCAGCCTGCTGTCGAAGATGGCAGAACCGATCGTTGGCGACGCTGCTCTGATGCTTCAGGCAGCGCGATGATGAAGCGTGCCCCACCATCAGGTGATTCTGCAACCGACAGGCGACCACCGAAGTCATCGATGATGCGTGCCGAGATCGACAGCCCCAGACCTAGTCCGGAGCCGGGGGGCCGAGTGGTGTAGAAGGGCTCAAAGATATGTTGACGCTGTTCTTCGGGAATACCAGGACCATTGTCGTCCAGCCATACATGCACCATGTCACCGTCACGCTGTGCGCCGAAGGTCAGGCGCGGGTTTTCGGTTCCACTCATGGCCAGCAGGGCATTGCTGATCAGGTTGACCAACACCTGCTCGAGGCGCACAAGATCGGCCATGACCCACAGCTCTTCGCTGTCGGATGGGTAACGCATCTCGACACCATGTTCCTTGATCCGCGCCTGGAACAGCCGCAGCGCATAGTCGAAACAGGAGGATACGGATACTGCACTGGTCTGATCGTCGCTCTTGCGCGAGAACTGACGCAATTGAGCACTGATATCTGCCATACGCCTGGTCAGTTCGACGATCTGCTCGAGGTTGGCATCGGCGGTTTCCCACTTCTGGCGAGTGATGAAGGCACGCGCATTCTCGGCATAGGCACGAATGGCCGCCAGCGGCTGATTGAGCTCATGGTTGATACTTGCCGCCAGTTGGCCAAGAACGGCCAGTTTGGCAGCCTGGACCAGCTCGTCGCGCGTCTGACGAAGGCTGGCTTCGGCGCGTCGACGTTCTTCAATCTCGGCGACCAGGTCCTGAGTACGGCGAGTGACATTGCGCTCCAACTCGTCACGTGCCTGGGCGAGGGTCGCACGCTCACGGCTGGCAAATTTCTCTCGTTCACGACGCAGGCGATGTCGCTGCCAGCCGATACCGACGCCGAGCACCAGGATGCCGTAGAGCCCGCCGGAAAGCATCATTGCCAGCCATTGGGCTTCGACGACCGGGGTGAGTGGCTTGAGGATATGCATCTGCCAGCCAAGCTGAGGAAGGTCGCGTATCAAACTCAGGTAGTTGCTCCCGGCCAGCGGTCCACTGCCGAAGGTAACCAACTGGCTGTCTTTACCGAGCCGTTGAGTTTCCTCAAGCCCGGTAGCGAGCAGAGGTTCATCGGCGTAACGGCGGCTACTGCGCAGCTGAGCACGACGTTCGTCGCTGATTGGAGAGAGCGCGCGCAAGCGCAGATCAGGATTGCTTGCCATGAACACGATGTCGTTCTGATCGACGATCAACAGCTCGGTGTCGGGGCTCTGCCAGCTCGACTCAATATCGTCGATCAAGACCTTGACGGTCATCACCCCGACCGGGGCCGAGTCCGGGTTGAGATCATCCAGCCACACTGGTGAGGAGAAGTAGTACCCGCGATTGTCGGAGACGACGCCAAGACCATGAAAGCGTCCTTGATGACCGGCAATGGCCGCCTGGTAATAGGGGCGAAAGCGATAGTTCACGCCGAGAAAGGTGTCGGGCTTGTGCCAGTTGCTGGCCGCGACCGTGGTGCCTTGGCTATCAAGAAGGTAGATATCGGAGACGCCAGTGGTGCTGCGAAAGCGGTCCAGCAGTAGGTTAAGTGGCATCAGGTCCTGATGGGGAGGGCCACTCAGGTAACGCTTGATGATTTCACGCGTTGCCAGCAGTTCGGGAAGATACTCATGGCGCGACAAGTGGCCGGTGAGGCCAACAGCAGAGAGGCGCAACTCGTCTTCGGCATCCTGTTGCAGTGAGTCGAGCGCGGACTCGCGAGCCATCTGGGCGGTTTGCCACAGGACGACTGCGAAGCCGGCTGGAATCAGCAGCCACAGTAGTTTGCGTGAATGACGGGGTAGCGACTGGCGCATGGTATCAGCGGGACCTTGGTGGCATGACCTGGGCACGTCGTAGCGAGCGTTGCGCGCGGGTTTCGGCACGCTCCATTTCCAGCAGGCCCTCCTCGACAAATACCAGATGCTCGTGGGCCAGGCGTTGCGCATCTTCGGGACGCCCTTCGAGGATGGCATCCAGCAGTGCGCGGTGCTGTTCCATCAGCTTGGGCCTCGAGTCGGGTTTCTCGAAGAGGTGGGCAAGGTTATCGACAATGCTACGCTCCAGCAGGTGGAAGATGCCACGAATAGTGTGTAGCAGAAGAACGTTGTGTGCAGACTCAGCAATTGCCATATGGAAGGCAGCATCTGCCTTGGCTTCCTGTTGCGGATTCTCTCCGATGAAGCAGGCTTCCAATTCCTCGAAGCGTTGCAGCAATAGAGCCTTGTCAGTGGGAGTGGAGCGCATCGCCGCATAGTAGGCAGACAGCCCTTCCATGGCATCTCTGAATTCGAGCAGGTCGAGATGAAACTCTCCATGGCGCTCGAGCATTTCCAGAAGCGGATCACTGTAACCACTGTTGAGTGATTCGCTGATATAGGTGCCACCGCCCTGGCGACTGATCAGCAGGCCACGAGCAGACAGCTTCTGGATCGCTTCGCGCAACGAGGGACGCGAGACGCCAAAACGCTCTGCCAGTTCTCGTTCTGGTGGAAGGCGCTGCCCAGGAGTCAGGCTACCCTCGAGAATCAACGCTTCGAGGCGCTCGGTAATAACATCGGCCAGACGTGGCTGCCGAAGGGGGTGGTAAGCCATGGGCACAATCCTGAGCTTGCAGATATAGAGGTTTCAGCGCTACATGTTAGCTCTCAATAATTGGTAATACCAATGTCGAGTTCAACGGCATCTGGTCAGTTTCTGGAAATCCCTGTGCTCACAACAGGTTGTGATAGCGTCTTTCTATGGTTGTACTAAAGTTCAAGATGATTTCGACTTATTGCACTGAGTGAGAGTTTGACACTGCAGTCCATGGGGCCATAAGGTGCCTTCGAACCACTACGGTAAATTGGTATTACCAATTTACCGTAAATATGAGGCTGACATGCTGGTGATGTGCAATACCAGCTCTCGGTATCAATAAAAACGACAGTAGTGGGCCGTGCCGCCAATGAGGACTCGCTGATGACCCCCGTCAAGCTATACCCATCGCCCCCGGAGAAGGTTTATCTCTTCGGGACCTGCCTGATCGATATGTTCTTTCCCGAGGCGGGTCTCGACGCTGTTCGATTGCTGGAGAGAGAGGGCATCGAGGTGATCTTTCCGGACGACCAGACCTGCTGCGGTCAGCCTGCTTATACCTCGGGATATCACAATGAGGCGCGGGCTGTGGCGCGGGCCCAGTTGGGGCTGTTTCCAGAAGACTGGCCAATCATCGTTCCCTCGGGTTCCTGTGGCGGCATGATGCGCAAGCACTATCCGTCATTGTTCGCAGGCACGGCAGATGAGGCCCGAGCCGAGTCGGTTGCCGCTCGGGTCTATGAATTGACGGAGTTTCTGGTCCATGTCTGCCAGCTGAAGCTTGAGGACAAGGGCGCTGCCGAGAAGGTCGCTATGCACACCTCGTGCAGTGCTCGGCGTGAAATGGGGTTGGCCGATACTGGGCCGGCCTTGTTGGCGCAGTTGGGGCAGGTGGATGTGGTCGAGCAGGAACGCGCCGCAGAGTGTTGTGGTTTCGGTGGCACCTTTGCCGTGCGCCATCCTCAGGTTTCGGCGGCTATGGTCGAAGACAAGAGTCAGGCCATCGAAGCGGCGGGGGCCCAGCACTTCGTGACCTCCGACTGTGGCTGCTTGATGAATATCGGTGGGCGCCTGGCTCATCGCGATAGCGGTGTGTCCGGTGAGCATATTGCTTCCTACCTGTGGAGAAGAACCTCATGAGCCAGCCGGTCGAAATATTTACTCCACAGCAGTTTCACCGTCAGGCGCAGGATGCGTTGGGTAATCCCCAGGTTCGAGCCAACTTCCGCAAGGCCATGGATGGACTGATGGTCAAGCGCCGGGATGCATTCGCTGAATGGCAGCTCGAGGAGCTTCGTCAGTTGGGCGCCAATATTCGTCTGCGTGCCTTGTCACGCCTGCCGGATCTGTTGGAGCAGCTTGAGGAGCGCTGTGAGGCCAATGGGATTCGGGTGCACTGGGCTGAAGATGGTGAACAGGCTTGCCGCATTGTGACCGATATCTGCCAGCAGCATGGGGCGCGTTCGGTGATCAAGGGCAAGTCGATGGTCTCCGAGGAAATGCACCTCAATGCGCATCTCGACAAGGCAGGGATCGAGGCGCTGGAGTCCGACCTGGGGGAATACCTGGTACAGCTCAACGAACAGACGCCATCTCATATCATCATGCCGGCGATTCATCTCAATACGGATCAGATATCCGACATCATGCACGAGCGTACCGGTACCGAGCGGACACGGGATGTCGACACCATGACCGCCGCGGCACGAGCCCAGTTACGTGAGCGGTTCATGGCGGCGGATGTGGGGGTGTCAGGGGTCAACTTTGCGGTCGCGGAAACCGGCACACTGTGTCTGGTCGAGAACGAGGGCAATGGACGCATGACTACCACCGTGCCTCCGGTGCATGTTGCTGTCACCGGTATCGAGAAGGTGGTGGAGCATCTGGCGGATGTCCCACCGCTTTATGCGTTATTGACGCGCTCGGCAACCGGTCAGCATGTGACCACCTATTTCAACATGATCAGCTCTCCGCGCAGAGACGGTGAGCATGATGGGCCGCGTGAGGTTCATCTGGTGTTGGTCGATAATGGCCGTTCGCGAATTTATCAAGATGATGAGCTGCTCGATACGCTGCGTTGCATTCGCTGTGGCGCCTGCATGAATCATTGCCCGGTCTACACCCGAGTCGGCGGCCATACGTATGGCACCACCTATCCTGGGCCGATTGGTTCGATTTTGATGCCGCACCTGCTGGGACTTGAAGCGACCCAGGACCTGCCTACTGCTTCAAGTCTATGTGGTGCTTGTGGTGAGGTTTGCCCGGTCAAGATCCCGATTCCTGACCTGTTGGTACGGTTGCGGCGCGAAGCCGTTGGCGAGGGAGAGGGCAATGTGCCGGGAGCCGGCGTCAAGCGTTCCACCCGTGAAGTGGCAGCCTGGAAGAGTTGGCAGTGGTTGGCAACTCACCCCAGCGCCTGGCGTGGTACCACGGGCATCATCGGCAAGCTGCGAGGACTGGCGCCTGAACACCTTGGCCCATGGACCGAGTACCGTAGTGCGCCAAAGCCGGCGGCGGTGTCATTGCACACATTGATCAAGCGGCGTCGTCAGGAGGATCAGTCATGAGTGCGCGTGACAATATTCTGCAGCGTCTACGTGAGCGTAGTAGTGCGCCTCAACCTGCCCCGCTCAGCGATTTTTCGGTGGTGACAGGTCGTCAATGGACAGCGGAGGAGCGAGTCGCGCATTTCGAGCGCTGGATCAGTTCGGTGCATGGCGAGATCATCCATTGCCGCAAGGACAACTGGCGGGAAGCACTGGTAGGGATACTGAGTGACAAAGGCGTTCAGCGCCTGGCACTGGGGCGTACCAACGACGTGGCGAGGGAGGCCCGGGAGTGGCTTGGCGAAAATAGTGTCGAACTCGTTGATGTTGATCGCGATATCGGAGACTGGCAGCGCGAGATGTTCGAGCGAGTCGATGCCGGATTGACCTCAACGCTGGGGGCGATCGCTGAAACAGGCAGCCTGTGGCTGTGGCCGACTCCAGATGAACCGCGCCTGCTGAGTCTGGTACCGCCGCTGCATATTGCGGTGCTGGATGCCGACCGTATCGAGGACACCCTGTTTGATGTCATGTCTCGCCATGGCTGGGCAGAAGGAATGCCAACCAATGCCTTGCTGATCTCCGGGCCCAGCAAAACCGCCGATATCGAGCAGACTCTCGCCTATGGTGTGCATGGTCCACGGGAGCTGGTGATTCTACTGCGTCATTGATCTGATTTCTGGAGGCGGTGTTCCCTACCTTCCAGGGCCTGCCGAAAGGCATGAGACATCGACTCGTCATCGTGGGATGATGGCGTAGAGAATAAGGTGCATGAAAAGAGCTCGGCCGAAGGTCGCAAGCAGGTGTTGAAGGCTTGCGGTGCGCGCTTCTGCATAGGCGACATGGGTACGGAGCCGCTGTGCCTATATTATGCTGCTGGTAGTTATATATATCGTTCATATAAAGACGTCAGCAGTGGGTGCTCTCTTGTAAGGAGACAACGCAGTGATCAATAAAGGACAACCCCATCAACTCGTGCGTCCGCTGGCATTGGCTGTGCGTCGTGTCGCACTGGTCGGTGGTGTTCTGGCTACAACCCTGCTGGTGGGGTGCCAGGACCAGGGGGACAGCGAAACAGAGAAGACGACAGGCGGGTTCGATATCGACGCGCCTGAAGTGGCGGTCGGCGAGCCTTTGACAGGCGAGTTGAGCTCGTCCAGTCAGATCAACCTCAAGGATGGTTCGCGCCGAGATCAGCATTGGTTGTGCCCTGCTGCCGGAAATGCAGCAGAGGGTACGCTCTATCGGCTGAACTCGCCCTTTGAAGGCACCGTCACTGTATTTGACAAGTCCGGCGATTGGCTGGGAGGTGCCGAGTCCACCGAGGAGCTTCCCGCCGAATTGCTGGTGGCACCGGTGGAAGAGTGTTCGCTGGTGGTGGTTAGTGGCAAGGATATGGCCGAGTTCGGCCCTTATAAACTTGAACCGATACCTGGTGATGCCGGTACGGAACTGGCCGACGACCAGACCGTGGCTGGTCATCTCGGAGAAGAGATCAACAGCTATACCTTCAGTGTCGATGAGTCGCGTCGCGTTACGCTGACCCTGACAGGAGTGCGTGATGCCAAGCTCAGCCTGACAGGTGCCGAGGTTGCCGAGACTGGCAAGCTTTGTGGCGATGCACAGCAGACGCTGGAAGCATTCCTCGACCCGGGCGACTACGAAGTGAGTGTGGTGGCAGGGCGCCCTGCTCGAGAAGAGGTCAATGTCGATTGCCGCGATAACGTCGTCAGCGTTGGTGATGGTTATCGCCTGCACATGGCCTCGTCTGACCTGTCGAGTGGTGAGCGTAACAGCGGGCCGCTGCGTAATGGCGACCAGATCACTGGAGTGCTGGGAGCCTCGGCTACCCCGGAAAACTCAGCGACCAGTGCCAACCGTTACACCATGACTATCGAGGAACCGACTCGGATTGATCTGGCGTTGCGTTCTTCGGCGTTTGATGCGGTATTGGATGTCTACGGTGACCAGACCAATCTGCACTCGGATGACGATGGTATGGGCACTGACTCTCGTATCGAAAGTGTGCTTATGCCGGGTGAATACACTGTGGAAATCTCTGGCTATGCTGGCGCGTCTGGCAGCTATTCTCTGCAGCTCTCGACTACCCCCTTCGATGGTGAGTTGCAGAATAACGGTGAGTTGGAGTCGGGGGCGACAGTGCAGGGCATGAGCGACTCAGCCGGCAACGTCTATACCTTGAAGCTGGATCAACCGGCGAATGTCGAGGTTAACCTTTCCTCCGATGCTTTCGACACAATGCTCTATCTGGAAGGCAATGGTGTGTCGCTGAGCGATGATGATGGGGCAGGTGACGGCTCGACCAACTCGAAACTGACGGCAACCCTTGAGCCGGGTGAGTATCAGATCGAGGCGGCCAGCTACAGTAGTGGCATGTCTGGCGGAATGTATGAGCTCAGCACCAATGTCATGCCTTTTGATGGTGAGTTGCTCAATAGTGGTGAGCTACAGGTGGGGCAGCCAGTGCAGGGCAACCTGGCTTCGTCGGGCTACAACACCTATGAGTTCACTATTGATGAGGTTTCGATGGTGACGTTGGACATGGCATCGCCAGCATTCGACACCTACCTCGAGCTCAACGGTGATGACACCAGTCTGAGTAATGACGATTTCGGGAATGGCACTGACTCGCAGATTCAAGCAGTGCTTGAACCGGGCACCTATGAAGTCGGTGCCTCCAGTTACAGCGGAACTGGAATGTTTTCCCTGAGCCTGGCAGCCGAGCCGTTTGCCGGTGAGATCCAGTCCGAAGGTGACGTCCATATTGGTGACAGCATCCATGGTCAGTTGACCGCCGGCGGTGCCTTGATCTATCAGTTGGTACTTGATGAACAGCGCACCATCAGCGTCGAGAGTCAATCGTCCACGGTCGATACACTTCTGCAGTTGGAAGGCGAGGGTGTTCGCCATGAGGACGATGATGGTGGCAGCACCCATCTTGGAGCGCTGATCGAGACCACTCTGTCTCCAGGCACCTATACCATCACGGTGACTGGTTATGATGGCGGTAGTGGTCTGGTGCAGCTTGACGTGAGAGGCTGATCTACCAGCGTTTCGCTCCAGCGCCACTCTTCGGAGTGGCGTTGTCGTTTTGGGGTATCCAGTCAGGTGGACATCAAGGGGCTTGAGCATGACCGCAATCACTACCTCCGAACCACGGATTTCGATCGAGGAACTGGTCGAGCAGTTGGAACAGCGAATCATGCCGCAGAGGCTGGTGCGTGATCCCTTGCTTCGGCTTGCCTATGGTACCGACGCCAGTTTCTACCGCCTGGTTCCGGGACTGGTGGTTCGCCCCGAGAATGAAGCGGAGCTGCTGGCGGTGATTGAGGTGTGTCGTGATGGTAGTTGGCCGATGACCTTTCGGGCGGCGGGTACGTCATTGTCGGGCCAGGCGGTGACAGATGGCGTACTGGTTCAACTCAGCCGAGGCTGGCGCGATGCTGAAGTTCTGGATGATGGTGCACGCATCCGGCTGGATCCTGGTGTTGTCGGGGCTCGGGCCAATCAGTTGCTGGCTCCCTTCGGTCGCAAGATCGGCCCTGATCCGGCTTCCATCAACAGCTGCATGGTCGGCGGTATTGCCGCCAACAATGCTTCCGGCATGTGCTGTGGTACGGCGCAGAACAGCTACCACACGTTGGCGGCCATGCGCGTGATATTGCTGGATGGGACAATATTGGATACCGCTGACCCGCAAAGCGTGATGGCTTTTAGAGAAAGCCACGCGGCCTTGCTGGATGGGTTGGAGCGGCTGGCATCGAATGCGCGCACTGACGTCGAACTTGCTCGGCGTATTCGCCACAAATACCGCCTCAAGAACACCACGGGATATGCGCTCAACAGCCTTGTCGATTTCCGTGATGGTATCGACATCCTGATGCACCTGATGATTGGTTCAGAAGGTACGCTGGGGTGTTTCACCAGTATCACCTATCACAGTGTTCCGGAACCTCCGTGCAAGACTGCAGCGCTGATCTTCTTCCCTGATCTCGGAAGTGCCTGTCGGGCGACCATGGCCCTGCGCTCCGCTCCGGTGGCCGCAGTGGAAATGATCGACCGTGCCGCACTGCGCTCGGTAGAGCGGGCGCCAGGCATGCCGGAGAGTCTGCGTGGACTGCCGGATGGAGCCACTGCGTTACTGGTGGATGTGCGCGGAGTTGATGCCGAAATATTGCAGGAGTCCATTTCGGCAATAGGGCAGGCGCTGGAGGGCATCACCACTCTCGAGCCAATTACCTTCACCGATTGTGCCGCGACCTATGAAATGTACTGGAAGGTTCGCAAGGGGCTGTTTCCGGCAGTGGGGGCGGTGCGTGATATTGGTACCACGGTGGTGATCGAGGATGTCGCTTTTCCCATCGAGCGCCTTGAAGAAGGAGTAGCTGCACTGAGCGAAGCCTTTCAGCGTCACGGTTACACCGATGCCATTTTGTTTGGCCATGCGTTGGAAGGAAACCTGCACTTCGTCTTCCCGCAGGGCTTCGAGCGACCGGGGGAGGTGGAGCGTTATCAGGCGCTGATGGACGATGTTGCCAGGCTGGTTGCTGTCGAATTTGGTGGGTCGCTGAAGGCTGAGCATGGTACTGGCCGGAACATGGCACCTTATGTTGAGCTGGAGTGGGGTAGCGATGCCTATGAGTTGATGTGGCAGATAAAGGCACTGTTCGATCCCCGGCATCTTTTCAATCCCGACGTGATGTTGAGCCGCAACCCCACGCTGCATCTGGAAAACCTCAAACCATTGCCGGCTGCACATGAGCTCGTCGATCGTTGCATAGAGTGTGGCTTCTGCGAGGTGGTGTGCCCCTCTCGGGATCTTACGCTGACACCGCGTCAGCGCATCGTGCTGGCACGCGAACGGGCTCGACTTGATGCTCTGGAGTCACCCAGTGAATCGGAACGACAATGGTTGGCGGCGTTTGCTGGTAGTGATGCCGAGTATGCTATTGAGCAGACCTGTGCTGCCGATGGGATGTGTGGGACTCGCTGTCCGGTTGACATCAATACCGGTGAGCTGATTTTGGCAATGAGACAGCAACAGCATCAGCGCTGGGCGCCAATGGCACGACGCATTGGTCACCACTTTTCCGGTGCCACTAGAGTGGCGCGCACGGGGTTACGCTTGTTGAGCGCTGGCCGGAGTGTGGTGGGCGACAAGGCGATGACCGGTGCCAGTCGCTGGTTGCACACTACCAGCAGTAACCAGATACCTCAGTGGACGCCCGCCATACCTGCGGCTGCGCCGATCCGTATTCTTCACAGGAAGACAGGGAACACGGGGCAGCGTGATCAAGTGGTGTATTTTCCATCATGTGCCACTCGTGTGTTCGGCGCTGACAAGCGCGATACCGACTCGCGGGCCGTCATGGATGTGGTGCTGCGACTGCTCGACAAGGCTGGCTATGACGTGGTTATACCGGAAATGTCAGGCCACCTGTGTTGTGGCATGGCGTTCTCGTCGAAGGGAATGGGTAACGAGGCGATTCACAAGGCGCGCGAACTGAATCGAGAGCTGCTGATTGCCAGTCGCAATGGTCAGTTGCCGGTCTTGTTCGACACCAGTCCCTGTAGCTTGCAGATTGTTGAGCACCTTGATGAGCGCCTTGAAGTGCGAGACCCGGTAGCGTTTGCTCACGATTACCTGCTTGATCGACTCACGCTTGCTCCATTGGATGAGCGGGTCGCCGTACATGTCACCTGCTCAGCCCATCGCAAGGGATTGCACGATCGTTTTATTGAACTGGTGCGAGCTTGTGCCCGTGATGTTGTCGAGCCTGAGGGGATCAGTTGTTGTGGCTTCGCAGGTGACAAGGGGCTGCGTGTCCCTGAGTTGAACGCATCTGCGCTGAGTGGATTGGCATCTCAGGTATCTGGTTGTGCCTTCGGCGTCTCCAACTCTCGTACCTGCGAGATCGGTCTATCGCAGCATGCAGGAATTACCTACCACTCGGTTCTCGACCTGTTGGATCGAGTCAGTCAGCCGGGACCATTCCGGGCCAGGTCGGTCTCGAGCTCCTGATGGCTGTGGGTATTGTAGCCCTGAGCCGCTAGCTGTAAGTCGTAAGCGGTAAGCAACCCCGCGACAGAGGGTGGGACGCGCCTGGATAACATGTCAGACGGCACGGTGCTGCGGGGTTGGCATCGTGTCGTTCGCGGCCTTCCGCATCCTCTGAAATTTTTTTACAGAATCCGCTTGCAGACCTCGGTGCAAATCCGTAAAGTACGCATCCGCTGCTGGCGACGAGCAAACGTCGCAAGCGGTGAAGAGGGGTAGAAGTAGCTGATTTGAAAAGACTTTTTGAAAATCGCTGCTTGACATTCTCACCGGATTCGGTAGAATGCGCCTCCATCGAATCGGGATCACTCAGTCACATCGAGCGATCACGGATCGCACCTCGGGTTCGAGGCCTGGTTGTCCAGTGGGCATCAGGATCGAACGGAAAAAAGAGGTTGACGAAATCCACCGGTTCTGTAGAATACGCCTTCCTCGCAGGGCACTTCGCTTCGGTCTTCAAGGTCAGCGAAGTAAGTCGCAAGACAGCGAGACGCTCCACTCTTCGAGAGTCCGGAGCCGCTCTTTAAAAAATTGATCAGGTAATTCATGTGGGCGCTTGCCGATGAGTCAGTGATGTAGTCACTGAAATATCAAGGCAAGCGACTCGTCAAAGGTCTTAGGATCTTTTTGAGAACGTTTGAACCTTGAGCCAGGTTTGGTGCAGCCAATGCACTATCAGATTTTTCAACTGAAGAGTTTGATCATGGCTCAGATTGAACGCTGGCGGCAGGCCTAACACATGCAAGTCGAGCGGAAACGATGGAAGCTTGCTTCCAGGCGTCGAGCGGCGGACGGGTGAGTAATGCATAGGAATCTGCCCGATAGTGGGGGATAACCTGGGGAAACTCAGGCTAATACCGCATACGTCCTACGGGAGAAAGCAGGGGATCTTCGGACCTTGCGCTATCGGATGAGCCTATGTCGGATTAGCTTGTTGGTGGGGTAATGGCCTACCAAGGCGACGATCCGTAGCTGGTCTGAGAGGATGATCAGCCACATCGGGACTGAGACACGGCCCGAACTCCTACGGGAGGCAGCAGTGGGGAATATTGGACAATGGGCGAAAGCCTGATCCAGCCATGCCGCGTGTGTGAAGAAGGCTTTCGGGTTGTAAAGCACTTTCAGTGAGGAAGAACGCCTCTGGATTAATACTCTGGAGGAAAGACATCACTCACAGAAGAAGCACCGGCTAACTCCGTGCCAGCAGCCGCGGTAATACGGAGGGTGCGAGCGTTAATCGGAATTACTGGGCGTAAAGCGCGCGTAGGTGGCTTGATAAGCCGGTTGTGAAAGCCCCGGGCTCAACCTGGGAACGGCATCCGGAACTGTCAGGCTAGAGTGCAGGAGAGGAAGGTAGAATTCCCGGTGTAGCGGTGAAATGCGTAGAGATCGGGAGGAATACCAGTGGCGAAGGCGGCCTTCTGGACTGACACTGACACTGAGGTGCGAAAGCGTGGGTAGCAAACAGGATTAGATACCCTGGTAGTCCACGCCGTAAACGATGTCGACTAGCCGTTGGGCTCCTTGAGAGCTTTGTGGCGCAGTTAACGCGATAAGTCGACCGCCTGGGGAGTACGGCCGCAAGGTTAAAACTCAAATGAATTGACGGGGGCCCGCACAAGCGGTGGAGCATGTGGTTTAATTCGATGCAACGCGAAGAACCTTACCTACCCTTGACATCGAGAGAACTTTCCAGAGATGGATTGGTGCCTTCGGGAACTCTCAGACAGGTGCTGCATGGCTGTCGTCAGCTCGTGTTGTGAAATGTTGGGTTAAGTCCCGTAACGAGCGCAACCCTTGTCCCTATTTGCCAGCGATTCGGTCGGGAACTCTAGGGAGACTGCCGGTGACAAACCGGAGGAAGGTGGGGACGACGTCAAGTCATCATGGCCCTTACGGGTAGGGCTACACACGTGCTACAATGGCCGGTACAAAGGGTTGCGAAGCCGCGAGGTGGAGCTAATCCCGAAAAGCCGGTCTCAGTCCGGATCGGAGTCTGCAACTCGACTCCGTGAAGTCGGAATCGCTAGTAATCGTGAATCAGAATGTCACGGTGAATACGTTCCCGGGCCTTGTACACACCGCCCGTCACACCATGGGAGTGGACTGCACCAGAAGTGGTTAGCTTAACCTTCGGGGGAGCGATCACCACGGTGTGGTTCATGACTGGGGTGAAGTCGTAACAAGGTAGCCGTAGGGGAACCTGCGGCTGGATCACCTCCTTAATCGACAAGTCGCTGACTGTCGGTAAGTGCTCACAATGAATTACCTGATCAAGATAGAGCAATGACTGTTTGGGTATGGCCCAGCGACTCATGGGTCTGTAGCTCAGTTGGTTAGAGCGCACCCCTGATAAGGGTGAGGTCGGCAGTTCAAATCTGCCCAGACCCACCACTTTCCGCTCAGTTGGTTGGAGCGCCCCCCCCCCTGGGGTGAAAGGAAAGCGGTGAGGGCGTAAGGTTTGTTCAAACTGCCTTGATTCAGCAAATCAAGAAAGAAGTTTTGAAAAGCTAGAGTGAAAAGTGTTTTTCTTCACTCTTGTTTCTGTCTTCTTGAAATGGGGCCTTAGCTCAGCTGGGAGAGCGCAACACTGGCAGTGTTGAGGTCAGCGGTTCGATCCCGCTAGGCTCCACCAAATCCTACTGAATACTGCGTTGCTTGATGACTCGTGTAGACAACTACACTTCGTCATGAAGCGCCTTGTCTTCAGTACGATTACCTGATCAACAGTCATTGTAGTGAATTCTAAGTCGTGTGCTTTGTGTAAAGCCTACCGCTTAGAGTTTCGGCTCTATTGCTCTTTAACAATGTAGATCATGCTGACAAGTCCCTTTTCTTCGGAAAAGGGCAAGTGATACGTCTCAAGCGTATCCGGCAATTGTCGTGCATCATCGATTGACAGACCCCTTGGGGTTATATGGTCAAGCGATGAAGCGCATACGGTGGATGCCTAGGCAGTCAGAGGCGATGAAAGACGTGGAAGCCTGCGATAAGGTTCGGCGAGGTGGCAAACAACCTGTGACCCGGACATTTCTGAATGGGGAAACCCACCCAACACAAGTTGGGTATCCCACACTGAATACATAGGTGTTGGGAGGCGAACCGGGGGAACTGAAACATCTAAGTACCCCGAGGAAAAGAAATCAACCGAGATTCCCCCAGTAGCGGCGAGCGACCGGGGACCAGCCCTTAAGCAACACGACCGGTAGGTGAACAGACTGGGAAGTCTGGCCATAGTGGGTGATAGCCCCGTAACCGAAACCCGAGTGTTGTGAAATCGAGTAGGTCGAGGCACGTGAAACCTTGACTGAACATGGGGGGACCATCCTCCAAGGCTAAATACTCCTGACTGACCGATAGTGAACCAGTACCGTGAGGGAAAGGCGAAAAGAACCCCGGAGAGGGGAGTGAAATAGATCCTGAAACCGTATGCGTACAAGCAGTGGGAGCAGACTCGTTCTGTGACCGCGTACCTTTTGTATAATGGGTCAGCGACTTATTTTCAGTGGCGAGCTTAACCGTATAGGGGAGGCGTAGGGAAACCGAGTCTTAACTGGGCGACCAGTCGCTGGAAATAGACCCGAAACCGGGCGATCTATCCATGAGCAGGTTGAAGGTTGAGTAACATCAACTGGAGGACCGAACCAGGATCTGTTGAAAAAGATTTGGATGACTTGTGGATCGGAGTGAAAGGCTAATCAAGCCCGGAGATAGCTGGTTCTCCTCGAAAGCTATTTAGGTAGCGCCTCACGTATCACCGCCGGGGGTAGAGCACTGTTTCGGCTAGGGGGTCATCCCGACTTACCAACCCGAGGCAAACTCCGAATACCGGTGAGTGCAAGCGTGGGAGACACACAGCGGGTGCTAACGTCCGTTGTGAAAAGGGAAACAACCCAGACCGTCAGCTAAGGCCCCGAAATCCTGGTTAAGTGGGAAACGATGTGGGAAGGCTTAGACAGCTAGGAGGTTGGCTTAGAAGCAGCCATCCTTTAAAGAAAGCGTAATAGCTCACTAGTCGAGTCGGCCTGCGCGGAAGATGTAACGGGGCTCAAACCAGGTGCCGAAGCTACGGGTTCGCCGAATGGCGAGCGGTAGAGGAGCGTCGTGTAAGCCGATGAAGGTGGATTGAGAAGTCTGCTGGAGGTATCACGAGTGCGAATGCTGACATGAGTAACGACAAGGGGAGTGAAAAACTCCCCCGCCGGAAGACCAAGGGTTTCTGTTCGACGCTAATCGGAGCAGAGTGAGTCGGCCCCTAAGGCGAGGCCGAAAGGCGTAGTCGATGGGAAACGGGTCAATATTCCCGTACCTCACAGTATTGCGATGGGGGGACGAAGAAGGCTAGGTGAGCCAGGCGTTGGTTGTCCTGGTGAAAGCTTGTAGGCCAGTGATTCAGGTAAATCCGGATCACTCTCTTCATGGAGAAGGCCGAGAAGCGAGACGAACTGACTACGGTCAGGAAGTCATCGATGCCACGCTTCCAGGAAAAGCCTCTAAGCTTCAGATACTGTGGGACCGTACCCCAAACCGACACAGGTGGTCAGGTAGAGAATACCAAGGCGCTTGAGAGAACTCGGGTGAAGGAACTAGGCAAAATGGTGCCGTAACTTCGGGAGAAGGCACGCCGCATCAGGGTGAAGGAACTTGCTTCCGGAGCCCGAAGCGGTCGAAGATACCAGGTGGCTGCAACTGTTTATTAAAAACACAGCACTCTGCAAACGCGCAAGCGGACGTATAGGGTGTGACGCCTGCCCGGTGCCGGAAGGTTAAGTGATGGTGTTAGGTTCGCCGAAGCTCCTGATCGAAGCCCCGGTAAACGGCGGCCGTAACTATAACGGTCCTAAGGTAGCGAAATTCCTTGTCGGGTAAGTTCCGACCTGCACGAATGGCGTAATGATGGCCACGCTGTCTCCACCCGAGACTCAGTGAAATTGAAATCGCAGTGAAGATGCTGTGTACCCGCGGCTAGACGGAAAGACCCCGTGAACCTTTACTACAGCTTCACACTGGACGCTGATGTTGCCTGTGTAGGATAGCTGGGAGGCTTTGAAACCCTGTCGCTAGATGGGGTGGAGCCAACCTTGAAATACCAGCCTGGCATCATTGGCGTTCTAACTCAGGACCGTTATCCGGTTCGAGGACCGTGTGTGGTGGGTAGTTTGACTGGGGCGGTCTCCTCCCAAAGAGTAACGGAGGAGCACGAAGGTACCCTCAGCACGGTTGGAAATCGTGCATTGAGTGCAAGAGCATAAGGGTGCTTGACTGCGAGACAGACACGTCGAGCAGGTACGAAAGTAGGTTCTAGTGATCCGGTGGTTCTGTATGGAAGGGCCATCGCTCAACGGATAAAAGGTACTCCGGGGATAACAGGCTGATACCGCCCAAGAGTTCACATCGACGGCGGTGTTTGGCACCTCGATGTCGGCTCATCACATCCTGGGGCTGAAGTCGGTCCCAAGGGTATGGCTGTTCGCCATTTAAAGTGGTACGCGAGCTGGGTTTAGAACGTCGTGAGACAGTTCGGTCCCTATCTGCCGTGGGCGTTGGAGATTTGAGAAGTGCTGCTCCTAGTACGAGAGGACCGGAGTGGACGTACCTCTGGTGTTCCGGTTGTCACGCCAGTGGCATCGCCGGGTAGCTATGTACGGACGGGATAACCGCTGAAAGCATCTAAGCGGGAAGCCCCCTTCAAGATGAGATCTCCCTGAGGCCTTGAGCCTCCTGAAGGACCCAGCAAGACCAGCTGGTTGATAGGCCGGGTGTGGAAGCGCTGCAAGGCGTTGAGCTAACCGGTACTAATGGTCCGTGAGGCTTGACCATATAACACCCAAGTGGTTTTGGTCGATGACGCACGACAGGACATTGACGGATACGACGAGACGTATCAGTTCAGCATGATCTACACCCTTTTCGCCTGACGACCATAGCGAGTGTGAACCACCTGATCCCTTGCCGAACTCAGTAGTGAAACCGCTCAGCGCCGATGGTAGTGTGGGGTCTCCCCATGTGAGAGTAGGTCATCGTCAGGCATTTATTCAGAAAAAGTCCCTCGGATGCGATGCATCCGGGGGATTTTTTTATGCCTGATGATGACCTTTCCTTGTCATGTGAGAGTAGGGTTCGCACCGCCCGGGCAAGATATATCTTGCCAGGTGCGAACGGGCACGGGATGCACAGCCGCGAAGCGGCGTCCCGTGCACCGGCTCAAGCTCACGGTAGTGAGTGCAGAGGCGTCAGGCATTTATTCAGAGCTCTCTCGAAGTTCAGCCGATTATCGAGAGATGATCGGGGTTTTTCGCATGCATGGGAGCGCGTGCCGCCTGATCGTCATGCACCAGGTTTGACGATAATTCTGCTATGCCCCCGATTTTGTAGACACCTCCCTTTACAGGATGAGGAGAGGTGTCATGCTTCTACGTACACGTCGTCGGTATACGCCTGAATTCAAGCAGCATGTGGTTCAGTGCTCTCTGGAATCGGCGGATTCCCAAGCGGTCATTGCTGCCAGGTTCGACGTACCTACCAGTGTCCTTGAACGGTGGAGGAGAGAGCACGTGTCGACTCATGAGAAGGATCAGAAGCCACTGCCCAACCGGGGAGCCTCGAAGAGCCTGGCTGACCTCGAACGCGAGAACCGCCAGCTCCGCAAGCAGTTGGCACGCAAGGAGCTGGAGGTAGAGATCCTAAAAAAGGCCGAAGAGTACTTTGCCAAGGGCATGAAGTAAGGTTCCGCTTCATCCAGCGTTTTCATGGTGATCAATATCCGGTCGCCATGATGTGCAAAGTACTCGGAGTGTCTCGATCCGGCTTCTATCGCTGGGCGTCCAGGACGCCATCGAAGCGCTGCCAGGCCAATCAAGCACTGTCGATGTTTCTGCATCAGGAAGCTGAGCAGCAGCATGGGATTCCCGGCTACCGCAAGCTCTGGTATTCCGCAGTGCAGTCAGGCTTCATCTGCAGCCAGAACCGAGTCCAACGACTGCTTCAGCGCATGGGATATCGCTCTGTGACAGCTCCTCGCCCTGGTTGGCGCAAACCAAAGCCCGGTATCCCGGTACGCCCCAATCTGCTCAACAGAGGCTTCTGTGTCGACGAGCCTGACCGTGTCTGGGTATCGGACATCACTCAGGTTCGGTGTCAGGAAGGCTGGCTCTACATTGCTACGGTCATGGACCTGTACTCGCGTCGCGTGGTCGGTCATGCCTGCAGCCCTCAGGTGGATGCCACCCTGGTGAAAGAAGCTGTAGTGGAGGCGCTGAGCTGGCGGTCGATCACTGAGGGAGACAGCCTGTTCCACTCAGATCAGGGAGCTCAGTATCGCAGTGAGGACGTGCTGAAAACACTGAATGGGGCCGGCTTTACGATCAGCATGTCTCGGCGAGGGAACTGTTGGGACAACGCCTGTGCAGAGAGTTTCTTTTCTCTGATGAAGCGGGAGTGGCTGCATCATCTGGGGCTGGTGACGCGTGAGGAAATGAAGAAGGCGGTGAAATACTACATTGAAGAGTACTACGATGGAGTCCGCGCTCACGAGACCCTGGGCGGATTAACCCCCAGGGACTACGAGTTGGCGGCCTAAACCGAGGTGTCTACTTTTTCAGGGGCACACCAATTCTTCCTTCTTCCTTCTTCCGTCTTGCCTCTTGCCTCTAAAGCTTTCCCTTCGCCCTCCGGCAGGTGCTGGGCGTGATCCCATAGACTTTCTTGAAAGCGGTAGCAAAGTTGGTAGCGCTACTGTAACCCGCGATGGCGGCGGCATTCTCGACGCTGGTGCTGTCATGGGAGAGGGCGTCGTAGGCGCACTGGAGCTTCCGCCGACGCAGATGCTCACCCAGTGGCACCTGGAACTGTTGGCGATAACGACGCTGTAGTTGTCTCAGGCTCATGCCCAGGCGCTGGGCCAGTTGTGGTTGGCTCAGGCGACCGGCCTCGCCGCTGTTTATCAGACACTCCAGAAGATATTGCCAGTCATGCCGGGATGATTCGCTGTGTGCTATCGGAGAGTCGAGGGCGATCAACGACTCCCTGATGAGATCAAGGGCGATGGCTTCAAGTTTCAGTAATCGTACGGGAGAAGCTGTGGATGAAATATCCAACGTCTCCAGCTTGTGGGCAAGATCCGGGGACGGTTGCCATTGTTCGATCTGGAATGGGAAAGATGATTGCGATGAGAGCTCGGTACCCGCTGTGCGATTCAGTAGTCTTGTTGCTGAACCGTGATCGAAGCGACGCTGCAGCCAGGCGGGTGTGGCTGTCAGTATTACGCTGTGCTCGATGCCACCCTTGATGCCATGGCGCTGAAAGGTAATAGGTTGGTCCAGTGCAGCTACCATGGCGGGAAAACGATGATTGCGCCCCAGAACCAATGGCTGAGACCCGAAGCTGATACGGGCTTCTCCTTTCCATACCACTGCCACCTTCAGGCCCGGTGATACGACGGCTTCACTATGCAGCCCTACTCGGTCGCGGATCCGATTTATACGCAGAAAGAGCCCTGGCTGTACTTCATGCTGATACATATCACCCAGCAGAGGAGGTTGGTCGAGTGGCCGATCGGCAGTCCTCATGCGGTGATCGAGGGTGAGCACCCTGGCCAGCGAACGAATGTCATTGGGGCCGACTAGAGGGGTTTGATTGAAGACTCCCACTTGCTTCTGTCCTGAGTGATGGCCGCATTTCTGCCGCATCTACAAATGTTGCCGGTCCAACGGCAAAGGAAATGCCGGTTGCGAAGTGTAACAATGCCCGCCAGTCAGAATAAATGCAACGCATTATCATTAACATCTTTTGGCAGGGGCAAGGGCATCATGAACAGGAGAAGAGGGCGGGCGCTGCAATCTCTCTGCGCCAGTGGCACGTTGGCATTGTCAGTCGGTGTGGCAGCACAGGAGCAGTCGACGACCGCTGTGGATCTGGGCACAGAAAGGGTTGTCGGGGTCCGGCTCTATGACATGCTGCCCAGTGAGGTGACCGGTGGCTATTCAGTTGATGCGGCTACAGTGGGAACCAAGGTCCCGGCAGCCCTGCGTGATATTCCGCAATCGGTCAGTGTGGTGACCCGTGAGGCCATTGATGACCAGAACTTCACCACTCTGGACCAGTTGGCTCAGCACACGCCGGGTGTGCGTGTGCTGAGCAACGACAGTGGGCGCTCCTCTATCTTTGCACGTGGCTACGAATACGATGCCTACAGCATTGATGGCTTGCCGGCACCAATGGCCAGTATCAATGGTTCACTGCCTTCGTTGGCCGCCTTCGATCGAGTCGAGATCATGCGGGGTCCCTCGGGCCTTTTCAACAGCACCAGCGAGATGGGCGGTATCGTCAACCTGGTACGCAAACGCCCTGCACACCACTTCCAGGGTGAGCTCACCGGCAGTGTCGGCACTGAGCATGATTATCGTGCTGGGGTTGATGTCTCTGGTCCGCTGGACAGCCAGGGGCGTGTGCGTGGTCGGCTGGTGGCGGAGCAGACTCAGCAGCCTGAGTGGGTTGATGACAATGAGAATCAACAGTCGGACCTCTACGCTGCGCTGGATATCGATCTATCGGAGACTACGGAGTTGTCGCTGGGCTATATCTATAACTCGCGTGACATTGTCGTCAACAATGGCCAGCCCACGGCTGCCGACGGTAGTCTGTTGTACGGCCATCGCTCGGATTTTTATGGCGCCGACTGGAATGATTTCGACAGTGAATCCCATGATGTTATCGCCGAGTTGACCCAGCGCTTTGTCAATGGCGGCTATGGCCGCCTGGCGGCACGTTACAGTGATCGCAATGCTGATATGAACTATGCCTTCGGTGGCAGTGCTGTGGATGATGAGGGCAGGTTGAGTGCGGCGGGCTACGGCAGCGCCGTCGATGAGCAAGCATTGGCGCTGGATGCCAGCTATACCCAGACTTTCGATGCCTTTGGCAACGCCAATGAGTTCGTAGTGGGAGTCGATTACAAGGACTATGATACCGCTATCCAGCAGGGGCGTGCGCGAAGTCTAACGGCTTCCAGCATCAGTCGTGATGAGCTCAATGACCTCAGCTATGTGGATATTCTCGGCCGTGCCGAGATGGGGCTTCCGGGGTACAGTTACAGCGATTACCGTACCCAACTCGAGGAAACTGGCGCTTACGGCAAGGTGACTCTGCGTCCTGTCGAGCGCCTGGCATTGATCGGCGGTACGAGAATCAGTCATTTCGATGTCCGCTACAACGATCGGGCAGTGGGTGCGGTGACATCTGGTAGCGATACCGCTGTGACACCCTATGCGGGGGTTGTCTATGACCTGGATTGGGATCACTCGCTGTATGCCAGCTACTCGAAGGTATTCAAGCCTCAAACCAGTGCCGATGCTAATGGTGACCTGATCGATCCGCGTGAAGGTGACCAGTATGAGGTGGGTATCAAGGGGCGCTATATGGATGGTGACCTCAATACACGGATCAGCGCCTTCCAGCTGACCGATAGCCATCGTGCGGTTGCCTCCTCCGATCCCGGAGCCTCCTACTTCGTTGACAGTGGCGAGGTTAAGATCACCGGTGCTGAGCTGGAGGTTGTCGGTAGCATCGCACCGCAGTGGGATCTGATCTTCGGTTACACCTACCTGGATACCGAGATCAAGCATGCCTCCGGGCGCAGTGATGGGATCTTCCTGCTGATGCCGGAAAATATGGTCAACCTGTGGAGCAAGTATTCCTTTGAAGGCGGGGCACTGGATGGTCTGCACATCGGCGGAGGTATGACCGCGGTCAGTGACTTCAGTTCGACGGGTGATGACATCAGGGCGCCGGGCTATGCCGTCTTCGATGCCATGCTGGGCTATGACTTCACCCAGCAGCTGAGCGGACAGCTCAATCTGTACAACATCTTCGACCGCGACTACTACATGCGCGTCGGCGGGGCCGGCTCCTTCAACTTCCCGGGACAGCCAGTCAGCGCCATGGCGACAGTGCGTTATGCCTTCTGATCGACAACGCGTACTGGCGCTGGCAACAGGGATGTTATTGATGGCAATGATGCCTGTGAGCGGTCAGGTGATAGCTTCGCCTGACCGCGAAGTCGAGAGTACTCCAGTGCAACTGCCCCGTAGTGAGGCTTTTGCTGTTCCCGGCGAGCGGATGGGGGAGGATTACTGGATCGAGGTGGCGCAGCCGGCTCAGCCGGCGCCCGAGCAGGGCTACCGGGTGGTGTATGTGCTGGATGGCAATGCCCGCATGCCATTGCTGCGTGAGGCGCGTGAGACTCTGACGCGTCAGGGGCCTGAGGGGGGAGGCAGCCCGTTGTTGATCGTGGGAATCGGCTACCCGGGTGTCGAGCGCTTTGATATCAAGCGCCGTGCCGAAGATTTCCTTCCCGCTCATGGCTCAGTTGACCGTGATGCTTCGGCCGAGGGAGGGGCAGCTGGATTTCTCGCTTTTATCGAACGGCGTCTCAAGCCGCTGATTGCTGGACGCTATCCTGTTGATGCTTCCCGTCAGGCGCTGTTCGGGCATTCCTTTGGCGGTCTGTTCACGCTGTATGTCATGCGTCAGTGCCCGCAGTGCTTTCGCGACTATATCGCCATCAGTCCATCACTATGGTGGCAGGATGGCGAACTGATGACACAACTACGCGATGGTGCGGCAGACTCCCGTTGGTGCAGTGACTTGTCGGAACGTCGTCTACTATTGGGTGTTGGGGGAGAGGAGCAGTCGCCAGGACCTGCAGACCGTGAGCCGGAGCGAGATATCTTGCGTCAACGACGAGCGATGGTCGATAACACCATCGACCTCGGGCATCTGTTGCAGTCCGGTTGCCGGTCGCTGGACACGACGTTGGAAGTTTATCCAGGTGAGGACCATGGCAGTGTGCTGTGGCCGGCCTCAAGAAGTGCCATCGAACGCCTGTCGGTGCTTGAGTGACAGTGATGTGGGCGAGCCCGTGGCAGTCTCTCGATTGACTACAACTAAAGTATAGATGTGGTGTGTTAGCACCCTAAGTAGATTGCCGGTACATTGCCGGCCGGGTCACTCGTGACTCGGGGTGTTTTCGCGGGGCGCTGGTGCAGCGCTCGGGCTCTTCCACAGGTGTCCTGAATGATTACGTTCATTGGTTCGATCCTGCTGCTGATAGCGGGTTACTTCACGTACGGAAGGTTCGTCGAAAGAGTCTTTGTCACCGATCGCAAGCGTCGTACACCGGCGTTCAGCATGCGTGATGATATCGATTATCTGCCGATGAATACTACGCGAAACTCTCTGATCCAGCTGCTCAACATCGCTGGTGTCGGCCCCATTTTCGGCCCCATTCTTGGTGCGCTTTATGGTCCTGTCGCCTTTATCTGGATTGTGTTGGGCTGTATTTTTGCCGGCGCCGTGCACGACTATCTGACGGGGATGATCTCCATTCGCAACCATGGCGCCCACTTACCGCAGCTGGCCGGAAAATTCCTCGGCAAGGTCATGAAGCATGTGGTCAACGGCTTCGCCATACTGCTGTTGCTGCTGGTAGGGACGGTGTTTGTCACTTCGCCAGCGACGTTGCTGGCGAACATGACTTCGCTGAACCTTGCGTTGATCATTGGTTTGATCTTCGCCTATTACCTGGTGGCGACATTATTGCCGATCGACAAGATCATCGGCCGTATCTATCCGTACTTCGGTGCATTGCTGCTGTTCAGTGCAGCCGGTATCGGCATTGGTCTGGTGGTAACCGGCGCGCCGATCCCCGAGCTGACTCTCGAGAACCTGCATCCCGAAGGTGCGCCGATCTTCCCGCTGTTGTTCCTGACTATTTCCTGTGGCGCTCTGTCTGGCTTCCATGCCACTCAGACACCGATCATCTCGCGTACCACCGAGAACGAATCCAACGGTCGCAAGATATTCTACGGCATGATGATTACCGAGGGCGTGATCGCCATGATCTGGGCGGCAGCGGCAATGAGCCTGTTTCATGGTGAGCAGAGTCTGGCGACGGTGCTCGCAGCGGGTGGCCCCGCGGCGGTGGTCAGCGAGGTTTCCGTGACCATGTTGGGGGCCGTTGGCGGCACTTTGGCGGTGCTGGGGGTTATCGTGTTGCCGATCACCTCCGGTGATACCGCCTTCCGCAGCGCACGTATGATCATCGCCGACTACCTGAAGGTCGATCAGCGGCCGTTGGTCAGGCGTCTGCTGATTGCCGCGCCACTGTTCGTGGTCTCGGCAGCACTAACCCAGATCGACTTCACGCTGCTGTGGCGTTACTTTTCCTGGGCCAACCAGACTACCGCGGTGATTGCCCTGTGGGTGGCGACGATGTATCTGGTTCTGTCGCGCAAGCCACATCTGATTACCTCGCTGCCGGCGACCTTCATGACCATGGCGACCTTCACCTATATCATCTGGGAGCCGAATATGGGGCTTGGTCAGCCGATGTCGGTGAGCTTGGTCGTAGCCGCTCTCGGTACCTCGTTGTGCATTGCGCTGTTCATGAAGAGAGTGCGCCGCTTGAGTGGTGGCATCTTCGCTGTCGATGAGCCGGCTGATCCGCTTGAACTGGCATCGTCGGGAGAGCTTTCCACTGCCAGGTAGAGTACCCGCCGGGCGGTGTTCCAACGGGCTTCCGCTTGCGTGGAGGCCCGTTTTGGTTGCTGTGCTGTGAGGCCAGTGCAGGGCGGAGTAAACCATTGCTGGATGATGCTCAAAGCGGTCGCATCCCGCATTCAGGCGCTTGGCTAGTGGCTTCATGAATATTGGAAAGGCATTCGCGATAGCATCATGGACAACATTAAAATGCCTCATGAATTTCCGGCGTCTGGTGACTTTCGATAGACTATGCGCTTTTCCCGCATTGGGGCATAAGTCATGACCATTGGTGAGCTGATACGCCTGCTCAGTGACGGCGAGTTTCATTCCGGCCAGCAACTGGGCGAGAAGTTGGGTGTATCGCGCGCAGCAGTATGGAAGCAGCTGCGCAAACTCGAGGACCTCGGCATTGCCATGGAGGCCGTCAAGGGGCAGGGCTACCGACTGTCACAACCGTTGGAGCTGCTTGATGGTCCGAGTATCGTATCGGCTCTCGGTCCAGGAGCGCGCCATCTTCTGGCGCGCTTGTTCGTCGAGGATACCTTGCCCTCAAGTAATGAGTTCCTGCGTGAGCGGTTTCGTCAGGGCGCCGGGCATGGTGAGGTTTGTCTGGTCGAGCAGCAGAGTGCTGGACGTGGGCGGCGTGGACGCGTGTGGACCACTCCCTGGGGCCGTACATTGATGTGCTCAATCGGCTGGCGCTTCGAAGCCGGCGTAGCGGCACTCGAGGGCCTGAGCCTGGCGATAGGCGTTGTATTGGCGCAGATACTGGAGGGCCATGGCTTGCACCCGGCTCTGAAATGGCCCAATGATGTGCTGTTGCACAATGACAGCGCCGCTGATGACAAGCCCGCAAGATATGGCAAGCTGGCTGGAATCCTGGTCGAGATCAGTGGTGATGCCGCCGGGCCCTGCGAGGTGGTGCTGGGCATGGGGATCAACGTGGATCTACCGGATGACTTCCGGGCCTCTATCGACCAGCCAGTGGCTTGTGTACATGATCAGGCAAAGGGGTTGTCGCGCAATCGTCTGGCAGCCGAGCTGCTGGACGGCCTGTTGGCCATGCTGGCAGGTTTTGAGGAACAGCGTTTTGCAGCCTGGCAGCAAGCATGGAATCAGTTGCATGCCTTCGCCGGGTGTGAAGTGGAAGTGATTCGCGGTACACGTCGCGACATCATGATAGCAGGAGACGTTGATGACAGCGGTAACCTTTGGGTGCGTGGTGAAGGTGGTGATGAGTGCCTCGTGGGGGGTGAGATCAGTGTACGTGGTCGCCCATGATTCTCGATCTTGATATTGGCAATACGCTGTCGAAATGGCGACTGAAGGATTCGGCCAGTAGCGAGATACGTTCTCGAGGTGCCGTCTGGACCCGGGAGGAGTGGCGGCCTGGCGCCGATATTCCCGACCTTGATATCGTCGACACCGTGCGCATATCGAGTGTCGCTCGACGCTCGGTGCTGGCTCAGACTGAGCAGTTGCTCAAGGACCGGGTGCGTGCTGTTCATGTGGCGCGCTCCAGTCGCGAAGCGCTGGGCGTGACCAATGGTTACGTCGAGCCGGAGCGGCTGGGAGTTGACCGTTGGATGGGAGCCCTGGCGGGTTATCAACTGGCAGGTGGGTCCTGTACCGTCGATTGCGGCAGCGCGATAACTATAGACTTCGTACTTCCCGGAGGGCGTCATCTGGGGGGATATATCCTGCCAGGCTTGAGGCTAATGAAGGAAAGCCTCAAGTTGGGTACGCGAAATGTGGCGATAGATCCCGACAGTGAGGCCGATGAGTTGTTGGCGCCGGGGCGGCGGACCGTCGAGGCTGTCAACCATGGCATTTACATGGCAGCGGTAAGTGCAGTCAATCGCATCTACAGCGAAGTCTGTGACCGGGAGGGGGTCGCCTTGCCGATGTTGGTGACCGGTGGTGATGCCCGTGTGGTTTCCAGGGGGATTCGCGTGCCGCATGCAATATGGCCAGATATGGTCTATGCCGGGCTGGAAGCATGCTTCCCGCTGACGGCTGCGGAGCGTGCGGGACGCATGGCTGGGGCTCCAGTGCCTCCAAAACCGGTGGCATTGGAAAAAATCCGCGCAGGTCTTGCGTTCTCCATGTTGCTTTGACACAATACGCCGCGTTCCGAAGCAGGCCGATTGCGGAAAGTGGCCGGTTTTGTAAGGAATGTCTGTGATTGATCCGATGTCTTTTGAAGACAGTTTTTTTGGAAAACAATCACTTGACTTTGCGAGGCAGGAAGTTAAAATGCTTCGCCAGTTGGTGGGGTTCCCGAGTGGCCAAAGGGAGCAGACTGTAAATCTGCCGCGAAAGCTTCGAAGGTTCGAATCCTTCCCCCACCACCAGATTTCAGGCCAGATGCTGTAATGCAGCTTTTGGTTGGCAAGCGGGCATGCGGGCCTGGTGAGTTTTACGGGCCGTGTCCTTAGCGGGCATAGTTCAATGGTAGAACCTCAGCCTTCCAAGCTGATGATGCGGGTTCGATCCCCGCTGCCCGCTCCAGTATATGATGTCAGTGCGTGATGGTTGCTGGCGTCAGGAAGTGCGCTCATGTAGCTCAGGGGTAGAGCACACCCTTGGTAAGGGTGAGGTCGACGGTTCAAATCCGTCCATGAGCTCCATATCGAGAAAGCGAGCCTTGGCTCGCTTTTTCTTTCTCCGTCAATGCTTGTTTGGCGGATGAGTGTCGGGCGGGGGTTGCCATTCGAGATTGGCTTCGCTATCATTGCGCCCGCTGTTGCAGGGCTGCTCGCAAAGGGTAGTCAGCATCGAGTACAGGCCAGTAGCTCAATTGGCAGAGCAGCGGTCTCCAAAACCGCAGGTTGGGGGTTCGATTCCCTCCTGGCCTGCCAGTCTTCCCCAGGCTGGCAGTTTTTTATATACTTTCTTGTTTCGATTGCCGCGCCTTGAGGAGTCACGTTTTCATGAAGCATAACGCCGAGGTGCAGGAGTCGCGCCACGACGGGCTCAAGTGGGCGGTTGTCGTCATTTTGCTGGTGCTGGCCGTTGTCGGTAACACCTACTTTGCCGATCAGCCGCTTCTGTATCGTGTGCTGGGTGTTGTTGCCCTGGCTGTTGCGGCTGCGGCTGTCGCCCTGGTAACGACCAAGGGGCGTGAGTTGGTGGAGTTGGCGCGTAGCGCCAGGAAGGAAATTCAGCGTGTCGTATGGCCGACTCGCCCCGAGACCATTCAGACCACTGCGATTGTGCTGGCTGCGGTGCTGGTGGTGGGGCTGCTGTTGTGGTTGATCGACACGTTGCTCAGCTGGGCGATGTCCGGCGTCATCGGTTAGGAGTTTCCATGTCCAAGCGTTGGTATGTCGTTCACGCCTACTCCGGCTTCGAGAAGCATGTCATGCGCTCTCTGACCGAGCGGGTGAAGATGCACGGCATGGAAGATCTCTTTGGTGAGATTCTGGTGCCGGTGGAAGAAGTCGTCGAAATGCGTGACGGCAAGCGTCGCAAGAGCGAGCGCAAGTTCTATCCCGGCTATGTGCTGGTCGAGATGGAGATGGAAGACGCGACATGGCACCTCGTCAACGAGACGCCGCGTGTCATGGGCTTTATCGGTGGTACCAAGGAGAAGCCCGCGCCGATTACTCAGCGTGAAGCGGATGCCATCCTCAGTCGCGTGCGTGATGGATCCGAGAAGCCCCGGCCCAAAACCATGTTTGAGCCTGGTCAGTCGGTGCGTGTTGTTGATGGTCCCTTTGCCGACTTCAATGGAGTGGTCGAAGAGGTCAATTACGATAAGAGCCGTCTGCAGGTCAGTGTGCTGATCTTTGGGCGTGCGACTCCGGTCGAGCTGGAGTTCTCCCAGGTGGAAAAAGAGTAGTAGCGAAAATGCTGGGAGCAGAAAGAGCTCGCGGAGTTCGGGGCTTGTGGCCGGTTGCCGCAAGCCCGTTGTGGTTAATGGTTTCTGCTGTTGAAACGTTGTTGGTGACTGCCTGTAGGCAGTCGTTCAGTCCGGGGAGCCGTCAAGGCGTTTGTACCCAAATGGAGTCCTGTCATGGCCAAGAAAGTCCAGGCTTACATCAAGCTGCAGGTTGCAGCTGGTAAGGCTAACCCGAGTCCCCCCGTGGGCCCCGCTTTGGGTCAGCACGGTGTTAACATCATGGAGTTCTGCAAGGCGTTCAACGCTGAGACTCAGAACATCGAGCCGGGTCTCCCGACTCCCGTGGTTATCACCGTCTATTCCGACCGTAGCTTCACCTTCATCACCAAGACTCCGCCTGCTGCGGTGCTGTTGAAGAAGGCTGTTGGCATCAAGTCCGGCTCTGGCGAGCCGAACAAGAAGAAGGTCGGTACCGTGACCCGTGAGCAGCTGGAAGAGATCGCCAAGACCAAGGAGCCGGATCTGACGGCTGCTGATCTCGATGCCGCTGTGCGTACCATTGCTGGTAGTGCCCGTAGCATGGGCCTCAACGTGGAGGGTCTCTGATCATGGCCAAGCTTACCAAGCGTGCCAAGTTGATCCGCGAGAAAGTGGATTCCACCAAGGCGTACTCCATTGATGAAGCTGTGGCTCTGCTCGCTGAGCTATCCACTGTCAAGTTCACTGAGTCGCTGGACGTTGCCATCAATCTCGGCGTTGATCCGCGCAAATCCGACCAGGTGGTGCGCGGCGCTACTGTCATGCCCAACGGTACTGGCAAGGACGTCCGCGTTGCTGTCTTTACCCAGGGTGCCAATGCCGACGCCGCTAAAGAAGCCGGTGCCGACATCGTTGGCATGGATGATCTCGCAGAGCAGGTCAAGAAAGGCCAGCTCGACTTCGACGTCGTCATCGCTTCTCCGGATGCCATGCGTGTTGTCGGTCAGCTGGGCCAGATCCTCGGTCCGCGTGGACTGATGCCGAACCCCAAGGTTGGCACTGTGACACCTGATGTTGCGGGCGCGGTCAAGAATGCCAAGGCGGGTCAGGTGCGTTTCCGTACCGACAAGAACGGCATTATCCACACGACTCTGGGCAAGGCTGACTTCGACGCGGCTGCCATCAAGGGCAACCTGGAAGCGTTGGTCGCCGACCTGAAGAAGCTCAAGCCGAGCACTTCCAAGGGCGTGTACTTCAAGAAGATGACCCTGTCCACCACCATGGGCCCGGGTCTGACTGTCGATCACTCCGCGCTGGTGTGATTGATGCGCTGGTCCGGCTTGCCGGGCCAGTGGCAAGGTTTGGAAGGCAAGAGTTTGAAAGAGGAGCGTTGTTGCCATGTCTCATGCGAGCTGGATGCAATGTTCCGATACTTTGCGGTACCCGTGCCGGGCACCGTCAAAGACCGCAGGTGCCGCCGGCTTGTTGCCGGTAGCTTAATCGTCCTCAGGACACCTGCGCAGATGGTGTTGCCGCCAGTCTTCTGGTGAGCACCATCATAAAAGCCCCCCTTGTTGCTGGCGAAAGGTCGCTTGCGGGAAGGGGAGATGGTAACCACCGGAACCTCCGGGTTCCGGCACGAAGGAGTGATCACAATGGCACTAGCACTCGAAGGCAAGAAGGCAATTGTTGCCGAGGTCAGTGAAGTCGCCAAGGATGCACTCTCCGTCGTAGTTGCCGACTCTCGTGGTGTTACGGTCGAGAAGATGACCGGTCTGCGCAAGCAGGCACGCGAGAATGGCGTCCAGCTGCGTGTTGTTCGCAACACCCTGGCTCGCCGCGCCCTGACAGGTACTCCCTGGGAGTGCCTGAATGAGACTTTCGTTGGTCCGTCTCTGTTGGCGTTCTCCCTCGAGCATCCGGGCGCTGCTGCCCGTTTGTTCAAGGATTTCGCCAAGGATGAGAAGAGCTTCGAAGTCAAGGCGCTGGCCTATGAAGGTGAGCTGATCCCGGCCGAAGATCTCGACCGTCTGGCAACGCTGCCGACTTACGACGAGGCGATCGCCAAGCTGATGTCCGTCATGAAGGAAGCTTCTGCCGGCAAGCTGGTTCGTACCCTCGCTGCACTGCGCGACCAGAAGGAAGAGGCTGCCGCTTAAGGCGCTCTACCGGTTCGCTCGGATTGCATGATCAACCCCGCGTACTCGCCTGGCGAGACGCCCGCAAAGTTAGGAATCTGAAAAATGGCACTGACCAAAGACGATATCATCAACGCCGTCTCCGACATGTCCGTGATGGAAGTTGTTGAGCTGATCGAAGCAATGGAAGAGAAGTTCGGTGTTTCTGCCGCTGCCGCTGTGATGGCTGGCCCGGCTGGCGACGCTGGCGCAGCTGTTGAAGAACAGACTGAATTTGACCTGGTTCTGACCGCCGCTGGCGACAAGAAAGTCAACGTCATCAAAGCCGTCCGCGAAATCACTGGTCTTGGCCTGAAAGAAGCCAAAGGCGCTGTCGACGGTGCTCCGGCTACCATCAAGGAAGCCATGAGCAAGGACGACGCCGAAGAGGCCAAGAAGAAGTTGGAAGAAGCTGGCGCTTCTGTGGAGCTCAAGTAATCCTTGTGCCTACGGCTTCACGCGCTGCGTAAGCTTCCACGGCTGGTGGCGGGACGCCCGCTACCGGCCTTTTTCTGTTGTCACTAGTTGCTTGATCATAAACGATTTTGCAACTTGCAGAATTCCGACGGCGAGCCCCCTCAAGGGGCTTGCCGTCAGCGCCTGACGGAGCCTGATCCGTCGGGTGGCGCCGACACGCATCGGTCACCCATGGTGAACAAGCTGGGGAATACAGATGGCTTACTCATACACTGAGAAAAAACGCATCCGCAAGGATTTCGGCAAACTGCCCCAAGTGATGGATGTGCCTTACCTGCTGGCCATCCAGCTTGATTCCTACTACGACTTCCTCCAGCAGGATCGTTCGCCCGAGGAGCGCATGGAGGTTGGCCTGCATGCCGCCTTCCGGTCTGTGTTCCCTATCGAGAGCTTCTCTGGTAACGCTGCACTCGAGTATGTCAGCTACCGTTTCGGTACTCCGGCCTTTGATGTCAAGGAGTGCCAGCTGCGTGGCGTCACCTATTCTGCTCCTCTGCGTGTCAAGGTTCGCCTGATCATCTATGACAGGGATTCATCGAACAAGGCCATCAAGGACATCAAGGAGCAGGAAGTCTACATGGGGGAAATCCCCCTGATGACCGAGAACGGTACCTTCGTCGTCAACGGTACCGAGCGCGTCATTGTTTCCCAGCTCCACCGTAGTCCGGGTGTGTTCTTCGACCACGACAAGGGCAAGAGCCACTCTTCCGGTAAGCTGTTGTACTCCGCGCGAGTGATTCCTTACCGTGGCTCATGGCTCGACTTCGAGTTCGACCCCAAGGACAACGTCTTCGTACGTATCGACCGTCGCCGCAAACTGCCGGCTAGTGTGTTGCTGCGTGCCCTCGGGATGAGCGCCGAAGAGATTCTCGACGAGTTCTTCGATACCAGTGTGTTCCACATGGAGAAGTCCGGCTTCTCTGTGGAGCTGGTTCCGTCGCGTCTGCGTGGCGAGACTGCGACCTTCGATATCAAGGATGCCGACGGCAACCTGATTGTCGAAGAAGGTCGTCGTATCACTCAGAAGCATATCCGTCAGTTGGAGAAGGCGGGTCTCGAGCGCCTCGAAGTGCCGATGGACTACCTGTTCGGCAAGACCCTGGCCAAGGACCAGATCAGCACCGCTACTGGCGAGCTGATCTGCCCCTGCAATACCGAGATTACACCGGAGTTGCTGGAGACGCTGGGCCAGGCGGGCATCACAACTCTCGAGACGCTGTACACCAACGACCTCGATTGTGGCTCGTTCGTTTCCGACACCCTCAGGTTGGATGCCACCGGTTCACAGCTCGAAGCGCTGGTCGAGATCTACCGCATGATGCGTCCTGGCGAGCCGCCGACCAAGGAAGCTGCCGAGACGCTGTTCAACAACCTGTTCTTCAGTGAGGACCGCTACGATCTGTCCGGCGTCGGTCGCATGAAGTTCAACCGTCGCCTGCGTCGTGATTCCGACACTGGCTCCGGTGTGTTGGACAAGGCCGACATCCTCGACGTGCTACGCGAGCTGATCAACATCCGTAACGGCTTCGGTGACGTTGACGATATCGATCACCTCGGTAACCGTCGTATCCGCTGTGTCGGTGAGATGGCCGAGAACCAGTTCCGTGTTGGCCTGGTACGCGTCGAGCGTGCGGTCAAGGAACGTCTGTCCATGGCAGAAAGCGAAGGCTTGATGCCGCAGGACCTGATCAACGCCAAGCCGGTGGCTGCTGCGGTCAAGGAGTTCTTTGGCTCGTCCCAGCTGTCGCAGTTCATGGACCAGAACAACCCGCTGTCCGAGGTCACCCACAAGCGTCGTGTCTCGGCACTTGGTCCGGGTGGTCTGACCCGTGAGCGTGCTGGCTTTGAGGTGCGTGACGTTCACGCCACTCACTACGGTCGTCTGTGTCCGATCGAAACGCCGGAAGGCCCGAACATCGGTCTGATCAACTCGCTGGCGACCTATAGCCACACCAACAGTTATGGCTTCCTTGAAACGCCATACCGCAAGGTGGTGGACAGCCAGGTCACCGACGAGGTTGTGCACCTGTCGGCGATCGAAGAGGGTGATTTCGTCATCGCCCAGGCGTCTGCAACGGTCAATGAGCAGAAGCAACTGATCGACGATCTGGTTCAGGTACGCCACAAGGGTGAGACCACCTTCATGCGTCCTGAGCAGGTCACGCTGATGGATGTATCGCCACGTCAGGTGGTCTCCGTGGCTGCGGCGCTGATTCCGTTCCTCGAGCACGATGATGCCAACCGCGCCCTGATGGGGGCCAACATGCAGCGTCAGGCTGTGCCGACTCTGCGTGCTGACAAGCCGCTGGTGGGTACTGGTATGGAACGCTTCGTGGCGCGTGACTCCGGCGTCTGTGCCGTGGCACGTCGTGGCGGTGTGATCGACTCGGTCGATGCTCGGCGCATCGTGGTACGTGTCAAGGAGGATGAGATCATCGGCGGTGAAGCCGGCGTTGATATCTACAACCTGACCAAGTACCTGCGCTCGAACCAGAACACCTGTCAGAACCAGCGTCCGATCGTCCGTCCGGGCGATAGCGTTGCGCGTGGCGATATCCTCGCCGACGGCCCGTCCGTCGACATGGGTGATCTGGCCCTGGGTCAGAACATGCGTATCGCCTTCATGCCGTGGAACGGCTACAACTTCGAGGACTCCATCCTGCTCTCCGAGCGGGTGGTCCAGGAAGATCGTTTCACCACCATCCACATCCAGGAACTGACCTGTGTGTCCCGTGACACCAAGTTGGGGCCGGAAGAGATCACTTCCGATATTCCCAACGTCGGTGAATCGGCGCTGGGCAAGCTGGATGAAGCTGGTGTGGTCTACATCGGCGCCGAAGTCGGTCCAGGCGACATTCTGGTCGGTAAGGTCACGCCCAAGGGTGAGACCCAGCTGACGCCGGAAGAGAAGCTGCTGCGCGCGATCTTTGGTGAGAAGGCGTCCGACGTCAAGGACACCTCTCTGCGTGCTCCGACCGGCATGAAAGGTACCGTTATCGACGTCCAGGTCTTTACCCGTGACGGCGTCGAGAAGGACTCTCGTGCTCTGTCCATCGAGCAGATGCAGCTCGACGAGGTGCGTAAGGACCTGCAGGAAACATACCGCATCGCCGAAGATGCTACTTTCGAGCGTCTTCAGCGGACTCTGTCCAGCCAACCGGTCAACGGTGGGCCGGCGCTGAAGAAGGGCGACCTGCTGTCCGACGGCTACCTCGAGGAGCTGCCGCGTCAGCAGTGGTTCAAGCTGCGCATGCAGGACGAGGCACTCAACGAGCTACTCGCCCAGGCGGATGAGCAGTTGGAGAATCGTCGCAAGGAGATGGACGAGCGGTTCGAGGACAAGAAGCGCAAGCTGACCCAGGGCGATGATCTCGCGCCGGGTGTCCTCAAGATCGTCAAGGTCTACCTCGCCATCAAGCGTCGCCTGCAGCCGGGTGACAAGATGGCCGGCCGCCACGGTAACAAGGGTGTCATCTCGGCGATTATGCCCATCGAGGATATGCCGTTCGACGATCAGGGTGAGTCGATCGACGTGGTGCTCAACCCGCTGGGTGTGCCATCGCGGATGAACGTTGGTCAGATTCTCGAGACCCACCTCGGCATGGCTGCACGTGGTCTCGGTGTCAAGATCGAACACATGCTGCGTGATGCCCGTGAACAGCAGATTGCCGAGATTCGTGAGTTCCTGGGGCAGGTCTATAATTCGACCCAGGGCACTCGTATCGAGGAGCTTGAGGCGTTGAGTGATGACGAGGTCATTGCGCTGGCGAAGAACCTCAAGAAGGGCGTGCCGATGGCGACGCCAGTGTTTGATGGTGCTCGTGAGCACGAGATCAAGCACCTGCTGAAGCTGGCCGACCTGCCGGATTCCGGTCAGATGGCGCTGTACGACGGCCGTACTGGTGAGGCCTTCGATCGTCCGGTGACTGTGGGCTACATGTATATGCTCAAGCTCAACCACCTGGTCGATGACAAGATGCACGCGCGTTCCACCGGTTCCTACTCGCTGGTCACTCAGCAGCCGCTGGGTGGTAAGGCGCAGTTCGGTGGTCAGCGCTTTGGTGAGATGGAGGTCTGGGCCCTGGAGGCCTATGGCGCCGCTTACACTCTGCAGGAAATGCTCACCGTCAAGTCCGACGACGTGGAAGGTCGTACCAAGATGTACAAGAGCATCGTGGATGGCGATCACACCATGCAGGCGGGCATGCCGGAATCCTTCAACGTATTGGTGAAGGAAATCCGCTCGCTGGGCATTGATATCGAACTGGAGAGCTGAGGCGGCCAGTCAAGGCGCTTCAAAGAATGACGGTCCGCGGGGGCTTAGGCCCCCGCCCATGACAACTCCGCAGCGGAGCCGACCCAATGAAAGATTTGGTGAAAGTCCTCAAATCGCAGTCGCAGTCTGACGAGTTCGATGCGATCAAGATCACGCTCGCCTCGCCCGACATGATCCGTTCCTGGTCTTTCGGTGAGGTCAAGAAGCCGGAAACCATCAATTATCGTACCTTCAAGCCGGAGCGCGATGGCCTGTTCTGCGCCAAGATCTTCGGCCCGGTGAAGGATTACGAGTGCTTGTGCGGCAAGTACAAGCGCATGAAGCATCGTGGCATCATCTGTGAAAAGTGTGGCGTTGAAGTCACCAAGGCCGCTGTGCGCCGTGAGCGCATGGGCCACATCGAACTGGCCAGCCCGGTTGCCCACATCTGGTTCCTGAAGTCGCTGCCGTCCCGTATCGGCATGCTGATGGACATGACTCTGCGCGACATCGAGCGTGTGCTTTACTTCGAGAGCTTCATGGTCGTCGATCCGGGCATGACCACCCTCGAGCGTGGCCAGCTGCTCAATGATGAGCAGTATTTCGAGGCTCTCGAGGAGTTCGGTGACGACTTCGACGCCCGCATGGGCGCCGAGGCCGTTCAGGCGATGCTCAAGGATATTGATCTCGAGGAGGATATCGAGCGTCTGCGTGAGGAAATTCCGCAGACCAACTCCGAGACCAAGATCAAGAAACTGTCCAAGCGCCTCAAGTTGCTCGAAGCCTTCCAGGGCTCCGGCAATGACCCGGCGTGGATGGTCATGGAAGTGCTGCCTGTGTTGCCGCCGGACCTGCGTCCGCTGGTACCGCTGGACGGCGGCCGCTTTGCGACCTCGGATCTCAACGATCTGTACCGTCGTGTGATCAACCGCAACAATCGCCTCAAGCGTCTGCTTGACCTCAATGCGCCAGACATCATCGTGCGCAACGAGAAGCGTATGTTGCAGGAGTCGGTTGATGCGCTGCTCGACAACGGTCGTCGCGGTCGTGCCATCACCGGTTCCAACAAGCGCCCGCTCAAGTCGCTGGCCGACATGATCAAGGGTAAGCAGGGGCGTTTCCGTCAGAACCTGCTGGGTAAGCGTGTCGACTATTCCGGTCGTTCGGTTATCACCGTAGGTCCGACCTTGCGTCTACACCAGTGTGGTCTGCCCAAGAAGATGGCGCTTGAGCTGTTCAAGCCGTTTATCTATTCCAAGCTGCAGGGCAGCGGCCAGGCGTCCACCATCAAGGCCGCCAAGAAGATGGTCGAGCGTGAGCTGCCTGAAGTGTGGGACATCCTTGCCGATGTTATCCGCGAGCACCCGGTACTGCTCAACCGCGCACCGACGCTGCACCGTCTGGGTATCCAGGCGTTCGAGCCGCTGCTGATCGAGGGTAAAGCCATCCAGCTGCACCCGCTGGTCTGTGCCGCCTATAACGCCGACTTTGACGGTGACCAGATGGCGGTACACGTACCGCTGACTCTGGAAGCCCAGCTCGAAGCCCGTGCACTGATGATGGCCACCAACAACGTGCTGTCACCGGCCAACGGTGAGCCGATCATCGTGCCGTCTCAGGACGTTGTTCTGGGTCTGTATTACATGACCCGTGAGCGTATCAACGCCAAGGGTGAGGGCATGGTGTTCTCCGGCCTCAACGAGGTCGAGCGTGCCTTCGGTACCCAGCATGTCTCATTGCATGCCCGCGTCAAGGTGCGTCTCGACGAGGTCGATGTCGACGAGGAAACCGGTGAGCGCTCCAACCATCGTCGTCTGCGTGAGACTACGGTCGGTCGTGCACTGCTGTTCCGCATCCTGCCGGAAGGGGTGCCCTTCGATCTCGTCGATCAGGCGATGAAGAAGAAGGCGATCTCGAAGCTGATCAACGAGGTCTATCGTCGTGCGGGCCTGAAGTCTGCGGTCATCTTCGCTGACCAATTGATGTACACCGGCTTCCGTCTGGCCACATGGTCCGGCGCGTCCATCGGTGTCAACGACTTCGTTATCCCGGACGCCAAGGCAGAGATCGTTGATGCGGCGGAAGAAGAGGTCAAGGAAATCGAGGACCAGTTCTCCTCCGGTCTGGTGACCGCGGGTGAGAAGTACAACAAGGTCATCGATATCTGGGCGCGCGCCAATGACCAGGTCGCCAAGGCGATGATGGCCGGCATCTCCAAGGAGAGCGTGATCGATCGTGATGGTAACGAGGTTGAGCAGGATTCATTCAACAGCGTTTTCATCATGGCCGACTCCGGTGCTCGTGGTAGTGCCGCTCAGATCCGTCAGCTGGCTGGTATGCGTGGCTTGATGGCCAAGCCGGATGGCTCGATCATCGAAACGCCGATCGTTGCCAACTTCCGTGAAGGTCTGAACGTACTCCAGTACTTCATCTCGACCCACGGTGCTCGTAAGGGTCTGGCAGATACCGCTCTGAAGACCGCGAACTCCGGTTACCTGACGCGTCGTCTGGTTGATGTTGCTCAGGACATGGTCATCACTGGGATTGACTGTGGCACCGAGAACGGTATGACGCTGCACCCGGTCATCGAGGGTGGCGATATCATCGTCTCGCTGGCTCAGCGCGTGCTGGGTCGTGTGGTCGCTCAGGATGTCATCGATCCGTCTACCGATGACGTGCTGATCCCGCGCGGCACCTTGCTCGACGAAGCCTGGTGTGCCCAGCTCGAGACCATGGGTGTTGACGAGATTGTGGTGCGTAGCACCATTACCTGTGAAGCCAGTCATGGTGTGTGTGCGTCCTGCTATGGTCGTGACCTGGCTCGTGGCCATCAGGTCAATATCGGTGAGGCTGTCGGTGTTATCGCCGCCCAGTCGATCGGTGAGCCTGGTACCCAGCTGACCATGCGTACCTTCCACATCGGGGGTGCGGCATCGCGGTCGTCAGCGGTCGATAGCGTTCAGGTCAAGCACGGCGGTAGGGTGCGCCTGCACAACATCAAGTTCGTGGAGCGCAATGACGGCAAGCTGGTGGTGGTCTCCCGTTCCAGCGCCCTGGCCGTTGCTGATGAACATGGTCGTGAGCGCGAGTACTACAAGCTGCCCTATGGTGCCGAGCTGTCGGTCCGCGATGGTGACGAGGTTGATCCCGGTCAGTCTGTGGCCAAGTGGGATCCCCACACTCACCCGATCGTGGCCGAGGCCGAGGGGCAGGTGCACTACGCCGATATGGACGAAGGCCTGACCATGCACCGTAGCGTCGATGAGATGACCGGTCTGTCATCCATCGAGATCATCGAGTCTGCGGCGCGCCCGATGGCGGGGCGTGACAAGCGTCCGATGATCATGCTCAATGATGCGGCCGGCAAGCCAGTGACCGTGTCCGGTTCCGATACGCCGGTGCAGTACCCGCTGCCCGGCAAGGCGATCGTTACTGTCGACAACGGTTCGCACATTGGTGTCGGTGAAATTGTCGCGCGTATCCCGGTTGAGGCGTCTGGTAACAAGGACATCACCGGTGGTCTGCCGCGTGTAGCCGACCTGTTCGAGGCGCGTAAGCCGAAAGAGCCGGCCATCCTCGCCGAGATCAGCGGTGTGATCAGCTTCGGCAAGGAGACCAAGGGTAAGCGTCGTCTGACCATTACCCCGAGTGAGGGTGATGCGTTCGAGATGCTGATTCCCAAGTGGCGTCAGATTGCGGTCTTCGAAGGTGAGTCGGTTGAGAAGGGCGAGGTGATCTCGGACGGCCCGAGTAATCCGCACGATATCCTGCGTCTGCTGGGTATTGCCGAGCTGGCCAAGTACATCGTCGCCGAGGTTCAGGACGTATACCGTCTCCAGGGCGTGGGCATCAACGACAAGCACATCGAAGTCATCGTGCGTCAGATGCTGCGCAAGGTCGAGATCAGCGATGCCGGTGATTCAGACTTCATCCCCGGCGATCAGGTCGAGCTGGTGCGTGTGCTCGAGCAGAATTCTGCGCTGCAGGCTACCGAAAAGTTCGGTGCCAAGTATCAGCGCCTTCTGCTGGGGATCACCAAGGCCAGCCTGGCGACCGAGTCATTCATCTCCGCCGCCTCCTTCCAGGAGACGACGCGTGTGTTGACCGAGGCGGCTGTCACCGGCAAGCGCGACTATCTACGCGGCCTGAAGGAAAACGTGGTGGTGGGGCGCTTGATTCCGGCCGGTACCGGCCTGACTCACCACGAAGAGCGTCGTCGCAAGCGTGACGATACCGATCGTCTGCTTCAGCCGTCGGCCCACGATGTCGAGCAGGAGTTGGGTGCTCAGCTGACGGCGCTCGACTCGGACGACGAAGAAATCTGACCACAAGGGCTGATCCAGGACCGTCAAGCTCGGGACGCATTGCGCTCCGGGCTTGACGGCACCTTGTGTAAGCCAGTAGAATGCGCAGCCTTTAACAGTGGGGCGGGTGCGCCCGCGACACTGTGAAGGTGGCGTAAGTATCGAGAGAGAGTGTTGGAACGCCCTTTCTCGGGAGACTCAGAGCCCTGTACCTCGTTGTACTTGTGGGTCTGGGTCTTTTCGGAAGCACCGGTTGTGCTTCCTTAAAGGCAACCCATTGGAGTCATCATGGCAACAATCAACCAGCTCGTGCGCAAGCCGCGCAAGCGTCAGGCCGCCAAGACCGACGTGCCTGCGCTTCAGGCTTGCCCGCAAAGACGCGGCGTTTGTACTCGCGTTTACACTACTACACCGAAGAAGCCGAACTCCGCTCTGCGGAAGGTCTGTCGTGTACGACTGACCAACGGCTATGAAGTGTCTTCCTACATCGGTGGTGAAGGTCACAACCTGCAGGAGCACTCTGTGGTCCTGATTCGTGGCGGCCGTGTAAAAGACCTTCCGGGTGTGCGTTATCACACCGTCCGCGGCGCTCTCGACACCTCCGGTGTCCAGAACCGTAAGCAGGGTCGTTCCAAGTATGGTACCAAGCGCCCGAAGTCCTGATCTTCGCTGTCGCTTTCATAACCAGTTTGTTTCGGTCTGATAAGAGTAAGGTCGAGCTGCCCAGCGCAAGTCTCGGGTTTACCTGAAGGACCCTTCAATTGAGGGCTTATCATGCCTAGAAGAAGAGTTGCCGCCAAGCGCGAGATACTGCCGGATCCCAAGTTCGGAAGTGAGCGCCTGGCCAAGTTCATGAACCACCTGATGATCAGCGGCAAGAAGTCCGTTGCTGAGCGTATCGTTTACGGTGCGCTGGACCGGGTTGCCGAGCGTTCCAATGAAGAGCCGCTGGAGATCTTCGACAAGGCGCTGGAAACTATCCAGCCGATGGTCGAGGTCAAGTCCCGCCGTGTTGGTGGCGCGACTTATCAGGTGCCGGTTGAAGTCCGTCCGTCTCGCCGTCAAGCGCTTGCCATGCGTTGGTTGGTAGACGCCGCGCGTCGCCGTGGTGAGAAGACCATGGAACAGCGTCTGGCTGGCGAAATGCTTGATGCTGCTGAAGGCAAGGGTTCGGCTGTCAAGAAGCGTGAAGACGTGCACCGCATGGCAGAAGCCAACAAGGCCTTCTCTCACTACCGCTTCTAATTCGCATCGCCAACCAACGGGAGTTACATCGTGGCTCGCAAGACTCCGCTTAATCGCTACCGCAATATCGGTATCGTTGCCCACGTCGACGCCGGTAAGACGACTACTACCGAGCGTGTCCTGTTCTATACCGGCCTGTCTCACAAGGTCGGTGAGGTCCATGAGGGCGCTGCCACCATGGACTGGATGGAGCAGGAGCAGGAGCGTGGCATCACGATCACTTCTGCGGCGACTACCTGCTTCTGGCAGGGCATGAACAAGCAGTTCGATGAGCATCGCATCAACATCATCGATACGCCTGGGCACGTTGACTTCACTATCGAAGTCGAGCGTTCCCTGCGTGTACTCGATGGCGCTGTCGTCGTACTGTGCGGCTCCTCCGGTGTGCAGCCGCAGACCGAGACTGTCTGGCGTCAGGCCAACAAGTACGAAGTTCCGCGTATGGTGTTCGTCAACAAGATGGACCGTACCGGCGCTGACTTCTTCATGGTTCTGGAGCAGCTCAAGGATCGTCTGGGCGCCAATGCAGTGCCGATCCAGATCAACTGGGGTGCTGAAGACGAGTTCAAGGGTGTTATCGATCTCATCCAGATGAAGGCCATCCTGTGGGATGAAGACAACTTCGGGATGAACTACGATCTGGTTGATATTCCTGCTGAACTCCAGGAAACCGCCGAGAAGTATCGTGAAGAGATGGTCGAAGCTGCGGCCGAAGCCTCTGAAGAATTGATGGACAAGTATCTCGAAGGCGGAGAGCTGTCCAACGAGGAAATCAAGGCTGGGTTGCGTCGCCGTACGCTTGCCAACGAGATTGTGTTGGTCACCTGTGGTTCTGCGTTCAAGAACAAGGGTGTCCAGGCGGTGCTGGACGGTGTCATCGAGTACATGCCATCCCCGACCGAGGTCAAGGCCATCGAGGGTGAGCTGGATGACAAGGACGGCACTATTGCGACTCGTGAAGCCGACGACAAGGCTCCCTTTGCCGCTCTCGCGTTCAAGATCGCTACCGACCCCTTCGTTGGAACGCTGACCTTCATTCGCGTCTACTCAGGCGTGTTGAACTCTGGTGACAGTATCTATAATTCTGTCAAGCAGAAGAAGGAGCGTGTTGGTCGTATCGTACAGATGCATGCCAATTCTCGCGAAGAGATCAAGGAAGTTCTGGCTGGCGATATCGCCGCCTGTATCGGCCTGAAGGATGTCACCACCGGTGATACTCTGTGCGACCTGAACGACAAGATCGTTCTCGAGCGTATGGAATTCCCGGATCCGGTTATTTCCGTCGCCGTGGAGCCCAAGTCCAAGGCAGACCAGGAAAAGATGGGTATCGCACTGGGCAAGCTCGCTCAGGAAGATCCGTCATTCCGCGTCAAGACCGACGAGGAAACCGGCCAGACCATTATCTCTGGTATGGGTGAGCTGCACCTGGACATCATCGTTGACCGTATGCGTCGCGAGTTCAAGGTGGAAGCCAACATCGGTAAGCCTCAGGTCGCCTACCGCGAAACCATTCGCGGCAGCGTCGAGCAGGAAGGCAAGTTCGTTCGTCAGTCTGGTGGTCGTGGTCAGTTCGGTCACGTCTGGCTGCGCATCGAGCCGCTCACCGAGGCGGACAAGGGCGAAGACGAAGAAATGCACTTCAAGTTCGCTTCTGAAATCGTCGGCGGTGCGGTTCCCAAGGAATACGTACCGGCTGTCGAAAAGGGCGCGTACGAGCAGCTCCAGAATGGTGTCATCGCGGGCTATCCGATGATCGACGTCAAGGTTACTCTGTACGATGGTTCCTATCACGACGTGGACTCCAATGAGACTGCGTTCAAGGTGGCCTCTTCGATGGCCATCAAGGAAGGCGCCAGGAAGGCCAAGGCTGTCCTGCTGGAGCCGATGATGCAGGTCGAGGTCGTGACCCCTGAAGATTTCATGGGTGACGTCATGGGCGACCTGAACCGTCGTCGCGGTCTGGTGCAGGGTATGGATGACTCCTCTTCAGGCAAGGTCATTCGCGCAGTGGTGCCGCTGGGTGAGATGTTCGGTTATGCAACCGATCTGCGCTCACAGACCCAGGGCCGTGCGAGCTACTCCATGGAGTTCGCGAAGTACGACGAGGCTCCCTCAAGCGTCGTTGAAGCCGTCATCAATCAGAACGGTTAACCGTTAGCTAACGTAAAGAGGTCATAGCAGTGGCTAAGGAAAAATTCGAACGTTCCAAACCGCACGTCAACGTCGGCACCATCGGTCACGTTGACCACGGCAAGACTACTCTGACTGCGGCCCTGACCCGCGTGTCTGCTGAAGTCTTCGGTGGCGACTGGCGTGAATTTGACACTATCGACAATGCTCCGGAAGAGCGTGAGCGTGGTATCACCATCGCTACCTCTCACGTCGAGTATCAGTCCGAGATCCGTCACTACGCGCACGTTGACTGCCCGGGACACGCTGACTACGTCAAGAACATGATCACCGGTGCTGCCCAGATGGACGGCGCTATCCTGGTCTGTTCCGCAGCTGACGGCCCCATGCCGCAGACTCGCGAGCACATCCTGCTGTCTCGTCAGGTTGGCGTTCCGTTCATCGTCGTGTTCCTGAACAAGGCCGACATGGTCGACGACGAAGAGCTGCTCGAGCTGGTCGAAATGGAAGTGCGTGAGCTCCTCAGCGAGTACGACTTCCCGGGTGACGACACTCCGATCATCACTGGTTCTGCCCTGATGGCTCTGGAAGGCAAGGACGACAACGGCATGGGTACTACTGCTGTTGCCAACCTGATCAAGGCTCTGGATGCTTACATTCCTGAGCCGGAGCGTGCCATCGATCAGCCGTTCCTGATGCCGATCGAGGACGTGTTCTCTATCTCCGGTCGCGGTACCGTTGTTACCGGTCGTATCGAGCGCGGTATCGTCAAGCCGGGCGAAGAGATCGAGATCGTGGGTATCCGCGACACCACCAAGACTACCGTTACCGGTGTCGAAATGTTCCGCAAGCTGCTCGACGAAGGTCGTGCTGGCGAGAACGTTGGTGCGCTGCTGCGTGGTACCAAGCGTGATGACGTCGAGCGTGGTCAGGTTCTGGCCAAGCCGGGCACCATCACTCCGCACACTCAGTTCGAGGCGGAAGTGTACGTGCTGTCCAAGGACGAAGGTGGTCGTCACACTCCGTTCTTCAAGGGCTACCGTCCGCAGTTCTACTTCCGTACCACTGACATCACTGGTACCTGTGAGCTGCCGGAAGGCGTCGAGATGGTCATGCCGGGTGATAACGTCCAGATGGTCGTTACCCTGATCAACCCGATCGCCATGGACGATGGTCTGCGCTTCGCTATCCGTGAAGGCGGTCGTACCGTCGGCGCTGGTGTCGTGGCCAAGATCATCAAGTAAGCGGTCTGCTTGCTATCGAAGGGGGTTCCGAAAGGGACCCCCTTTTCTGCGCATCGATATTGAGGGTTTGACTCTCTATGTCGGTGCGCATATAATGCGCATCCTTTGAATGCGTGGGTTGACGGCTCGCGCCGTCAAGATCCATTGGAGTTAGGGCAAATGCAGAACCAGAAGATTCGCATTCGGTTGAAGGCTTTCGACCATCGCCTGATCGATCAGTCCGCCGCGGAAATCGTTGAAACCGCCAAGCGTACTGGCGCCCAGGTTCGTGGTCCGATCCCTCTGCCTACCAATCGCGAGCGCTACACCGTGCTGATCTCTCCGCACGTGAACAAGGACGCCCGTGATCAGTACGAGATTCGTACCCACAAGCGTGTGCTCGACATTGTTGAGCCGACCGAAAAGACCGTTGATGCGCTGATGAAGCTCGATCTCGCCGCTGGCGTTGACGTGCAAATCAAGCTCGACTGATACCACACTAGACACTTGCGGCCCAGCGTTCCCCGCCGCGCAGTAACAGGGGTTCAGCAGCCGCCGCGCCGGGATGGCGCCATACAATGTGCTAGTGGAATGCTCTGGAAAGGGCAGCCATAGCGGGTGATAGCCCCGTACACTATAGGAGATAGATAATGACTATCGGTTTGGTCGGTAGGAAGGCGGGTATGACCCGTGTCTTCACCGAAGATGGCGCATCCGTGCCCGTGACCGTTATTGAGGTTGAGCCTAACCGTGTAACTTGCGTCAAGTCTGTCGAGACTGACGGTTACGCTGCGGTTCAGGTTACAACTGGCTCCCGCAAGGCCAAGCATCTGTCGAAGGCCCAGGCTGGGCAGTTCGCCAAGGCAGGTGTCGAGGCTGGTCGTTCGCTGATGGAGTTTCGCCTGACTGAAGGTGATGAGGCTCCGGCAGTGGGTGGCGAACTCACCGTATCCCTCTTCGAAGCTGGTCAAAGTGTTGACGTGACCGGCACCTCCAAGGGTAAGGGCTTCCAGGGCGCTATCAAGCGTTGGAACTTCCGTACCCAGGACAACAGCCACGGTAACTCCCTTTCTCACCGTGCTCCGGGTTCCATTGGCATGTGCCAGACTCCGGGCCGCGTATTCAAGGGCAAGAAGATGGCCGGCCAGATGGGCAACGTTCGTTGCACCGTTCAGAGCCTGGAAATCGTCCGTGTCGATGCCGAACGCAATCTTCTGCTGATCAAGGGTGCCGTTCCTGGCGCCACTGGCAGCGATGTCATTGTGCGCAGCGCCGTCAAAGCTGGCTGAAGGGGAAATTTCCGATGAATCTGAATCTTGCAGGTGCAAGCGCCGGGACTGTTGAACTGTCCGACGCTACCTTTGGCAAAGAATTCAACGAGGCGCTGGTTCACCAGGTTGTCACTGCCTATCTGGCAGGTGGCCGTCAGGGTACCCGTGCTCAGAAGACTCGTTCCGACGTCCGTGGTGGTGGCAAGAAGCCGTGGCGCCAGAAAGGCACTGGCCGTGCTCGCGCCGGTACCATCCGTTCGCCGATCTGGCGTAGCGGTGGTGTGACCTTCGCTGCTCGTCCTCAGGACCACTCCCAGAAAGTCAACCGCAAGATGTACCGTGCGGCCATGCGCTCGATTCTTTCCGAGCTGGTCCGTCAGGAACGTCTGGTTGCGGTTGAGGACTTCGCCGTCGAGTCGCCGAAAACCAAGCAGCTGGTCGCCAAGCTCAAGGAACTCAACCTTGAGAAGGTTCTGATCGTGACTGAAGAAGTCGACGAGAACCTGTATCTGGCCGCCCGCAACATCCCCAATGTGGATGTGGTGGACGTTGCCGCCGCCGACCCGGTCAGCCTGGTCGCCTTTGACAAGGTCCTGGCTACCGTCTCCGCACTGCGCAAATTCGAGGAGAAGCTGGCATGAACCAGGAGCGTGTATTCAAGGTTCTGCTTGGTCCGCACGTGACCGAGAAGGCTGCCATGGCTGCCGAGCGTAACCAGTACGTGTTCAAGGTGGCAGGCGACGCAACCAAGCCCGAGATCAAGGCCGCTGTCCAGCAGCTGTTCGGAAAGAAGGTCGATCGCGTTCAGGTTCTGAACGTCAAGGGCAAGACCAAGCGCACTGCGCATGGTACTGGTCAGCGCAAGGGTTATCGCAAGGCGTACGTTACATTGGCCGCCGGCGAGACGCTTGAAGACTTCTCTGGCGCCGAGTAAAGGCAGGAGTACGGATCATGGCAATCGTCAAGACTAAACCCACATCTGCCGGTCGTCGCCACGTCGTCAAGATTGTTGGTGAAAATCTGCACAAGGGCCGCGCTTACGCGCCGTTGCTCGAAAAGCAGTCAAAGTCCGGTGGTCGTAACAACTACGGTCGTATCACTACCCGCCACGTGGGCGGTGGTCATCGTCACCACTATCGGATCGTGGACTTCCGCCGCAACAAGGATGGCGTTCCGGCCATCGTTGAGCGTCTGGAACACGACCCGAACCGTAGCGCACATATCGCGCTGCTGAAGTATCTCGACGGCGAGCGTCGCTACATCATCGCGCCCAAGGGCGTGAGTGCTGGTGATCGCCTCGAGTCCGGCGTCAATGCGCCGATCAAGAAGGGCAACGCTCTGCCGCTGCGCAACATCCCGTTGGGTTCCACAGTTCATTGCATCGAACTGAAGCCCGGCAAGGGTGCTCAGCTGGCCCGCAGCGCCGGTACCAGCGCTCAGCTGGTGGCCCGTGAAGGCAACTACGCCACCCTGCGTCTGCGCTCCGGCGAGATGCGTAAGGTGTTGGCCGAGTGCCGTGCCACTCTGGGTGAAGTGAGCAATTCCGAGCACAGCCTGCGTCAACTTGGCAAGGCCGGTGCAAAGCGCTGGAGAGGTGTGCGTCCGACTGTTCGCGGTGTTGCGATGAACCCGGTGGATCACCCGCACGGTGGTGGTGAAGGCCGCACCAGTGGTGGTCGTCATCCGGTGTCCCCGTGGGGTATGCCCACCAAGGGTCACAAGACTCGCAAGAACAAGCGCACCGATAAGCTGATCGTCCGCCGCCGCAAGGCTCGCGGTTAAGATCCCACGCCAAGATATCAAGAGGTAACGGCTGTGCCACGTTCACTGAAGAAAGGTCCTTTCATTGACCTTCATCTGCTGAAAAAGGTTGAGACTGCAGCGGAGAAGAACGATCGCAAACCGATCAAGACCTGGTCGCGTCGTTCTATGATCCTGCCCAACATGGTCGGGCTCACCATTGCAGTCCATAACGGTCGCCAACATGTCCCGGTGCACGTTTCCGAGGAAATGGTTGGCCACAAGCTGGGCGAATTCGCTGCTACCCGCACCTATCGCGGTCATGCGGCGGACAAGAAAGCCAAACGGTAAGCCAAAGAGGATTTAGAGATGGAAGTCACAGCAAAGCTGCGTGGCGCTGCTTTATCCGCACAGAAGGCCCGTTTGGTGGCTGATCAGGTGCGCGGTAAGCCTGTCGCCGAGGCGCTCGACCTGCTGACCTTCTCACCGAAGAAGGCCGCCAAGTTGGTCAAGAAGGTGCTGCAGTCCGCCATCGCGAATGCGGAAGAAAACAACGGCATGGACATTGACGAGCTGCGTGTCTCGACCATCTGTGTCGATGAGGGTATGACGCTCAAGCGCATCCGTCCGCGCGCAAAAGGCCGTGCGGATCGCATTCTGAAGCGCACCTGCCACATCACCGTCAAGGTAGCCGAGAAGTAGGAGTCGACCAGATGGGTCAGAAAGTCAATCCAACAGGCATCCGACTGGGTATCGTCAAAGACCATACCTCAGTCTGGTACGCCGAGCGCGGCGCCTATGCCGACAAGCTGAACAACGACCTCGCGGTGCGTAGCTTTCTGGAGGAGCGTTTGAAGAACGCCTCCGTCAGCAAGATCACCATCGAGCGTCCGGCGAACAACGCCCGCATTACCATTCACACTGCCCGTCCGGGTATCGTGATTGGCAAGAAGGGTGAAGACGTCGATCGCTTGCGTCGCGAAGTCACCGAGATGATGGGCGTGCCTGTTCACGTCAACATCGAGGAAGTTCGCAAGCCCGAGCTGGATGCTCAGCTCGTTGCTCAGAACATTGCCGGTCAGCTCGAGCGCCGCGTAATGTTCCGTCGTGCCATGAAGCGCTCTGTCCAGAACGCCATGCGTCTGGGCGCCGGCGGCATCAAGGTGCAGCTCTCCGGTCGCCTTGGCGGCGCGGAAATTGCCCGCACCGAGTGGTACCGCGAAGGTCGTGTTCCGCTGCACACTCTGCGTGCGGACATCGATTACGCCACCTACGAAGCAAAGACCACCTACGGCATCATCGGTGTCAAGGTCTGGGTCTTCAAAGGTGAAATCCTCGGGGGCATCGAGGAGGTCCGTGCAAAGGCCAAGCAGCCTGCGCCCGCGCCCTCCAAGAAGAAAGGTTCCAGGTAAGGGGAGAGCGAATCGATGTTACAACCCAAGCGTATGAAGTTCCGCAAGATGCAGAAAGGTCGCAACCGTGGCCTGGCGCATCGCGGAAGCAAGGTAAGCTTCGGCGAGTATGGCCTCAAGGCCACTGGTCGTGGCCGTGTCACCGCCCGTCAGATCGAAGCTGGCCGTCGTGCCATCACTCGCCACGTCAAGCGTGGCGGAAAGATCTGGATCCGTGTCTTCCCGGATAAGCCGATTTCCAAGAAGCCTCTGGAAGTCCGGATGGGTAAAGGTAAGGGCTCCGTCGAGTACTGGGTCGCTCAGATCCAGCCGGGACGTGTCCTGTATGAGATTGAAGGCGTTTCCGAGGAGCTGGCTCGCGAAGCATTCGCACTGGCAGCTCAGAAATTCCCGGTCTCCACCACCTTTGTGAAACGGACGGTGATGTGATGAAAGCCCAGGAAATTCGTGAAAAGTCAGTAGAACAGCTCCAGGAGCAGCTTCTCGAACTCCTCCGCGAGCAGTTCAACCTGCGTATGCAGAAGGCCACCGGCCAGTTGAGCCAGACTCATCTGCTCAAGCAGGTTCGTCGGGACATTGCCCGCGTGAAGACTGTGCTCAACGAGAAGGCAGGTGTCTGAGATGGCCGAAGAGAAGAAAGCCCGTAAACTCACCGGTAAGGTGGTGAGTGACAAGATGGACAAGTCCATCATCGTCATGATCGAGCGTCGTGAGCGCCACCCGATCTACGGCAAATACGTGAAGCGCTCCACCAAGCTGCACGCCCACGACGAAACCAATCAGGCGAAAGCCGGCGACACGGTTTCCATTGAGGAATGTCGTCCGCTGTCCAGGAAGAAAGCCTGGACGCTGGTTGAAATCGTCGAACAGGCCAAGGGTTGATTGGCCGCAGGCCATCAACTCCGTGCAGTCAGATTAGGTTTGGAGAAAACCGATGATTCAGACTCAGACTATGCTGGATGTCGCCGACAACAGCGGAGCGCGCCGGGTGCAGTGCATCAAGGTGCTCGGTGGTTCACACCGCCGCTACGCTCGCGTTGGTGACGTCATCAAGGTCACGGTGAAGGAAGCTATTCCGCGCGGCAAGGTCAAGAAAGGCCAGGTGCTGAAAGCGGTAGTTGTCCGCACCCGCAGTGGCGTCCGTCGTGCCGACGGTTCGCTGATCCGCTTTGATGGAAATGCGGCTGTTTTGTTGAATAACACCAACGAACAGCCGATCGGTACCCGTATCTTCGGGCCGGTGACTCGTGAACTTCGTAATGAAAAGTTCATGAAGATCATTTCCTTGGCGCCTGAAGTGCTGTAAGGAGCGAGGCGGATATGCAAAAGATCAAACGTGATGATGAAGTCATCGTCATCGCCGGCAAGGATAAGGGTAAGCGCGGTACCGTGAAACGTGTCCTACAGAACGAGCGTTTCGTGGTATCCGGTGTGAATATGATCAAGCGTCACACCAAACCCAACCCGATGGCTGGTAATCAGGGCGGTATCGTCGAGCGCGAGGCACCGATTCACGCGTCCAACGTGGCGATCTTCAATCAGGAGACCGGCAAAGCGGATCGCGTCGGCTTCCAGATCAAGGAAGACGGTACCAAGGTACGTATCTACAAGTCGACGCAAGCGCAGATCGACGCCTAACGCGAGTCGGATAGCAAAATGGCGAACTTGAAAGAACGTTATCAAAACGAGGTGGTGGCTCAACTCAAAGAGCAGTTCAGCTACGCCAACGTTATGCAGGTACCCCGGATCACCAAGGTGACTCTGAATATGGGTATCGGCGAAGCGACCAGCGACAAGAAGCTGATCGATAATGCCATTGGCGACCTGGAGAAGCTTTCCGGTCAGAAGCCGATGGTGACCAAGGCGCGTAAGTCCATCGCGGGCTTCAAGGTGCGTGAAGGCTGGCCGATCGGGATCAAGGTAACACTGCGCGCTGAGCGTATGTGGGACTTCCTCGATCGCCTGGTGAATATCGCGATCCCCCGTGTTCGTGACTTCCGTGGTCTCAACCCGAAGTCCTTCGACGGTCGTGGCAATTATTCCATGGGGGTGCGTGAGCAGATCATCTTCCCGGAGATCGAGTATGATAAGATCGACCGGATTCGTGGTCTGGATGTCACCATCACCACTACTGCCAACACCGACGATGAAGGTCGTGCGCTGCTGAGCGCGCTGAACTTCCCGTTCAAGAAATAAGGGTGGGATCATGGCAAAGAAGAGCATGATTGAGCGCGAACTGAAGCGCACCAAGCTGGTGGATAAGTACGCTGCCAAGCGCACTGCGCTCAAGGCGGTCATCCAGGACGTGAACTCCTCCGATGAGGAGCGCTTCGACGCGCAGCTCAAGTTGCAGTCGCTACCGCGTGACTCCAGCCCGGTACGTCAGCGTAACCGCTGCCGTATCACTGGCCGTCCGCACGGCTACTACAACAAGTTCGGCCTCGGCCGTAACAAGCTGCGTGAAGCCGCCATGCGTGGCGACGTGCCCGGACTCAAGAAGTCCAGCTGGTAACGCCACGTAGAATCATCAGGAGCGCAACGTAAATGAGCATGCAAGACACTCTGGCGGATATGTGTACTCGTATCCGCAATGCGCAGCAGGCCACTAAGGAGACGGTCACCATGCCGTCTTCCAAGATCAAGGTTGAAGTGGCCCGTGTGCTGAAAGAAGAGGGTTTCATCACTGACTTCGCGGTTAGCGAATCAGCCAAGCCCGAACTGACCGTGAGCCTCAAGTACTTTGAAGGCAAGCCGGTTATCGAGCACCTGCAGCGGGTTTCCAAGCCTTCCCTTCGTCAGTACAAGGGTAAGGATGCGCTGCCGAAGGTCGCCGATGGCCTGGGTATCGCTATCGTCACCACCTCCAGGGGTGTAATGACTGATCGGGCGGCTCGTCAGGCTGGTGTCGGCGGCGAAGTCCTCTGCACCGTATTCTAGGAGTCTGGAATGTCCCGCGTAGCCAAATATCCGGTCAAAGTGCCTGCCGGCGTCGACATTAAACTCGACGGCGAGACACTGACTGTCAAGGGCAGTCAGGGCACCCTTTCCATGTCCGTTCACAAAGATGTTGTGATCGGTCAGGAAGACGGTCAACTGACCTTCACGCCTAGTGAAGCAGCCAAGTCCTGGGCCATGGTCGGCACTACCCGTGCCCTGGTTCAGAACCTGGTCACTGGCGTGTCTGAGGGCTTTACCAAGTCCCTCGAAATCATCGGCGTCGGTTATCGCGCTCAAGCGAAAGGCCAGACGCTCAATCTGTCACTGGGCTTCTCACACCCGGTCGATTACCAGCTGCCTGAAGGTGTCGTGGCGGAAACGCCCAAGAACACCGTTATCGTGCTGAAAAGCGCGGACAAGCAGAAGCTCGGCCAGGTCGCCGCGGAAATCCGCGCATTCCGTCCGCCTGAACCCTATAAGGGTAAGGGTGTTCGCTATGCCGACGAGCAGGTTCGTCGTAAAGAAGCCAAGAAGAAGTAAGGCAGGGTTATGAACGCGAAGAAAGAATCTCGTCTCCGTCGTGCCCGCCGCGCTCGCGCCAAGATCCGCGAGCTGGGCGTGTTTCGCCTGTGCGTCAACCGTACCCCACGCCACATCTATGCGCAGATTATCTCGCCGGATGGTGGCAAGGTCCTGGCCAGCGCTTCCACGCTGGACAAGAGCCTTCGTGAGGGTTCGACCGGCAATTCCGACGCCGCCGCCAAGGTGGGTGCTCTGATTGCTGAACGCGCCAAGGAAGCAGGCATCACCCAGGTGGCCTTCGACCGGGCAGGCTTCAAGTACCACGGTCGTGTGAAGGCCCTGGCCGACGCCGCTCGTGAAGGCGGCCTGGAATTCTAAAGGGTTTTTACGATGGCGAAGAACGAACAGAATAGCGGCGATCTGCAGGAAAAACTCGTGCAGGTCAACCGTGTCGCCAAGGTAGTCAAGGGTGGCCGTATCTTCGGTTTCACCGCTCTGACTGTCGTGGGCGACGGCAATGGTCGCGTCGGTTTTGGCCGTGGCAAGGCACGTGAAGTGCCGGTCGCGATCCAGAAAGCGATGGATCAAGCGCGCCGTAACATGGTCAAGGTCAACCTGGTCAATGGTACTCTGCAGTACCCGGTCAAGGCTCGTCATGGCGCCTCCAAGGTGTACATGCAGCCTGCGTCCGACGGTACCGGTATCATCGCCGGTGGCGCCATGCGCTCCGTGCTTGAGCTGGCTGGCGTCCACAACGTACTGGCCAAGTGCTACGGCTCCACCAATCCGGTGAACGTGGTGCGTGCGACCGTCAAGGGTCTGTCTGCAATGCAGTCGCCGGAAGACGTGGCCGCCAAGCGCGGTCTCTCAGTCGAAGCGATTACGGGGTAAGACACCATGGCAGCTAGCATCAAGGTAACCCAGACGCGCAGCACCATTGGCATTCTTGCCAAGCACAAGGCCACTATGAAAGGTCTTGGTCTGCGTCGCATCGGTCACACCGTCGAGCTGGAAGACACCCCTGCCGTTCGCGGCATGATCCACAAGGTCAACTACCTTGTGCGGGTTGAGGGAGAGTAATCCATGAAACTTAACAGCCTGAGCCCGGCACCGGGCTCCAAGCACGCCGAGAAGCGCGTCGGTCGTGGCATCGGCTCTGGTCTGGGAAAGACCGGTGGCCGTGGTCACAAAGGCCAGAAGTCGCGCAGTGGCGGTAGCGTCAAGCCGGGCTTCGAGGGCGGTCAGATGCCTCTGCAGCGTCGTCTGCCGAAGTTTGGCTTCACGTCTGCGAAGTCTCTGGTGTCCGAGGAAGTGCGTCTTGGCGAACTGGCCAAGGTCGCTGGTGACGAAGTCACCCTCGAGACGCTGAAAGAAGCCAATGTGCTGAAGGACGCCACGCAGTTTGCCAAGGTGATCCTGTCTGGCGATTTGAACAAGGCGGTTACAGTCCGCGGTCTGCGTGTCACCAAAGGTGCACGTGCCGCGATTGAAGCCGCTGGTGGCAAGGTAGAGGACTAAATGGCCAAGTCAGGAAAAATGCCGGCGATGGGCAGCGGTCTGAGTGAACTGTGGGCGCGTCTGCGCTTCGTGCTCCTCGCCATTGTGGTTTACCGAATCGGTGCCCACATCCCCGTTCCCGGTATCAATCCTGACCAGCTTGCTGCCTTGTTCAGGGAGCAGCAGGGTACCATCCTGGGCATGTTCAACATGTTCTCGGGTGGTGCCCTGGAGCGCATGAGTATCCTCGCCCTGGGCATCATGCCCTATATCTCGGCGTCGATCATCATGCAGCTCCTGTCTGCCGTCTCTCCCCAACTGGAACAGTTGAAGAAGGAAGGGGAGAGCGGCCGCCGCAAGATCAATCAGTACACGCGTTATGGGACGGTGATACTGGCTTTTGTTCAGGCCTCCGGTATGTCGGTTGGCCTGGCGAGCCAGGGCATCGCCTATACAGTCGATTTCAGTTTCTATTTCACCGCTATCACCACTTTTGTGTGTGGTGCGGTATTCCTGATGTGGCTGGGTGAGCAGATTACCGAGAAGGGCATCGGCAACGGTATCTCGTTGTTGATCTTCTCAGGTATCGTCGCCGGACTGCCAAGCGCTGTGGCCCAGGCTTTCGAGCTTGCCCGCAACGAAGGCGCGTGGAACGTGTTGCCGCTGTTGGCGCTTTCCCTGCTGGGTATTGCCACCGTGGCGTTTGTCGTGTTCATTGAGCGCGGCCAGCGTAGGATTACGGTGAATTACCCGCGTCGCCAGGTCGGCAACAAGATGTACGCCGGACAGAGCAGCTATCTGCCGCTCAAGGTTAATATGGCAGGGGTTATCCCAGCCATCTTTGCCTCGAGCATCCTGCTGTTCCCCGCCTCCCTCGGTCAGTGGGTTGGTGCGGGTGATGGCATGGAATGGCTGCAGAGAGCATCGCAGGCGTTGGCCCCTGGTCAACCTCTGTATATCTTGCTTTTCTCGGCGGCGGTGGTATTCTTCTGCTTCTTTTACACAGCGCTGGTCTTCAATCCCAAGGATGTTGCCGACAACCTCAAGAAGTCGGGAGCTTTCCTTCCGGGTATTCGTCCCGGTGAGCAGACCGCTCGCTATGTCGACAAGGTCATGACTCGTCTGACCCTGTTTGGCGCCCTCTACATCACTGCGGTTTCCCTGATGCCCCAGTTTCTGATCGTGGCGTGGAACGTGCCGTTCTTTTTCGGCGGTACCTCGCTGCTGATCGTGGTTGTGGTGATCATGGACTTCATGGCCCAGGTGCAGTCGCATCTCATGTCGCACCAGTATGAGTCGGTGATGAAGAAGTCCAACCTGAAAGGCTATGGTAGCGGCGGCATCATGCGCTAATTAGCGCCGCAGCCCATTTGGCGCCGCGAGCCTGTTTTGGAGAAAGAACGATGAAAGTTCGTGCTTCCGTGAAGAAAATGTGCCGCAATTGCAAGATCATTCGTCGCAATGGCGCTGTCCGCGTCATCTGCAGCGAGCCGCGGCACAAGCAGCGCCAGGGCTGACCCTGGTCTGTAATGAACCGGGTGCTGGCATTCCCCCTTGCCCTTTTTGAGGGGAGGGGGTATGCTGTTGCGCCTTTTGTAGTTGATTAACCGAGCAAGCCGCTCAAATTTCGGAGTAAGCTGATGGCCCGTATTGCAGGCGTCAATATCCCGGACAACAAGCATGCGGCGATCTCGCTGACTTACATCTTCGGGATTGGCCGTACTCGCGCACAGGATATCTGTGCCGCGGCCGGTATCGCGCCGACTGCCAAGATTCAGGACCTGTCATCTGAAGAGATTGACACCCTGCGTGGCGAAGTTGGCAAGTACACCGTAGAAGGCGATCTTCGTCGTGATGTTACGCTGAATATCAAGCGTCTCATGGACCTGGGTTGCTATCGTGGTCTGCGTCATCGTCGTGGTCTTCCGCTGCGTGGTCAGCGTACCAAGACCAATGCGCGTACCCGTAAGGGCCCGCGCAAGCCGATCCGCAAATAACACGCACGTTCTGGCGTAAAGACAGGAATAGACATCAACATGGCTAACCCGCGTAGCAACCGTAAAAAGGTTAAAAAGCAGGTAGTGGATGCCGTAGCGCATATCCATGCCTCTTTTAACAACACGATCATTACGATCACAGACCGCCAGGGCAATGCTCTTTCCTGGGCAACTGCCGGTGGTTCGGGTTTTCGTGGTTCTCGCAAGAGCACCCCGTTCGCTGCTCAAGTAGCAAGTGAGCGTGCAGCTACTGCTGCAGCCGAGTATGGTGTGAAAAACGTCGACGTGCTGGTCAAGGGCCCCGGTCCTGGCCGTGAATCCGCCGTGCGCGCTCTGAATGCCGCCGGCTTCCGCGTGCAAAGCATCACCGACGCGACGCCCATTCCCCATAATGGCTGCCGTCCGCCGAAGAAACGCCGCGTTTAAGGAGACAGATTCATGGCTCGTTACATTGGACCGAAGTGCAAACTGTCTCGTCGGGAAGGTACCGATCTCTTCCTCAAGAGCGGTGTCACTCCCTTCGAGAAGAAGTGCAAATCCGAGCAGATCCCGGGTGTGCACGGCCAGCGCCGTCAGCGTCTTTCCGACTACGGCTTGCAGCTTCGCGAGAAGCAGAAAGTACGTCGTATGTATGGCGTACTCGAAAAGCAGTTCCGCAACTACTACAAGGAAGCTGCCCGTCTGAAGGGCGCGACCGGTGAGTTGTTGCTGCAGCTGCTTGAGTCCCGACTGGACAACGTCGTCTACCGCATGGGCTTTGGTTCTACTCGCTCCGAGGCTCGTCAACTGGTAAGCCACAAGGCAATTGTCGTTAACGGCAAGACTGTCAACGTGGCATCCTACCAGGTCAAGCCCGGCGACGTAGTATCCGTCCGTGAAAAGGCCAAAAACCAGGCGCGTATCCAAAGCGCTCTGTCCATCGCTGCCAACCGTGGCGATGTGGCCTGGATCGAGATTGATGCCAAGAAGATGGAAGGCACCTTCAAGGCTCTGCCTGAGCGCGGTGACCTGACTGCCGACATCAACGAACAACTGATCGTCGAGCTGTACTCGAAGTAAGCGGCCAGCCCGCACCGCCTTCCAGAGGGAGGCGGTGATTCACCATCGAGTATCCGTTTGGCAGCCTGAAAGGTGTTCATATGCAGCGTTCAGTGACAGAGTTTCTCCGTCCTCGCGACATCAAGGTCGAAGAGATCAGCGCACACCACGCAAAGATCGTGCTCGAACCGTTCGAGCGTGGCTTCGGCCACACGCTGGGTAATGCTCTGCGTCGTATCCTGCTTTCCTCCATGCCCGGCTGTGCCGTGGTAGAGGCGGAGATTGCAGGCGTTGATCATGAGTACAGCGCGATCGAGGGCGTCCAGGAAGATGTCATCGAAATCCTCCTGAACCTCAAGGACGTGGCGATCAAGATGCACAGCCGCGATGAGGCGGTGCTCTCGCTGAACAAGCAGGGCCCGGCCATCGTCACTGCTAGTGATATCGCCGTTGACCACGATGTTGAGGTCGTCAACCCCGAGCACATCATCGCCCATGTCAATGAGGGTGCAGAGCTGAAGATGCAGCTCAAGGTGGCCCGTGGTCGTGGCTATGAGCCTGCGGACGTCCGCAGCGAAGCCGACGACGAATCTCGTGCCATCGGCCGTCTGCAGCTGGATGCAACCTTCAGCCCAGTGCGTCGTGTTTCCTACTCTGTTGAGGCTGCGCGTGTTGAACAGCGTACTGACCTCGACAAGTTGATCATTGATCTGGAAACCGATGGCACCCTGGATCCGGAAGAGGCGATCCGTCGCAGCGCGACCATCCTGCAGGAGCAGCTGGCAGCGTTCGTCGACCTGGAAGCCGACAAGGAACAGGAAGTGGTAGAGGAAGAGGATCATATCGATCCCATCCTGCTGCGCCCCGTAGACGATCTTGAGTTGACCGTTCGTAGTGCCAACTGCCTCAAGGCCGAGAATATCTACTACATCGGTGATCTGATTCAGCGTACAGAAGTTGAGCTGTTGAAGACCCCGAATCTCGGCAAGAAGTCCTTGAATGAAATCAAGGATGTGTTGGCAGCACGTGGTCTGTCCCTCGGCATGCGGCTGGAAAATTGGCCGCCGGCGAGCCTGAAGGACGACAAGGCCACGGCCTGAGCGTCGGCTCGAGTCCCAGTTTGGTAAGGAATCACAACCATGCGTCATCGTAAGAGTGGTCGTCACCTGAATCGCACGAGCTCGCATCGCCAGGCCATGTTCAAGAACATGAGCGTGTCGCTGATCGAGCACGAAGTGATCAAGACAACCCTGCCCAAGGCCAAGGAGCTGCGTCGTCATATCGAGCCGCTCATCACTCTGGCCAAGCAGGACAGCGTCGCTAACCGTCGTCTGGCCTTCAGCCGTACTCGCTCCAAAGAAGCAGTCGGCAAGCTCTTCAATGAGCTGGGTCCGCGTTACGTCGAGCGTCCGGGCGGTTACGTCCGTATTCTCAAGTGCGGTTTCCGCACCGGCGACAACGCTCCCATGGCTTTCGTCGAATTGGTCGATCGCCCCGTCGTGGAAGAGGCTGCTGGCGAGGAGTAATCCTCACCTGCAACACTTGCCCCGACGTAAAACCGGTCTCCCTCACGGGAGGCCGGTTTTTTTATGCGCGAATGTTTTATGCGCGAACGTTACTGGTAGCTGTGTGCGGTGCGGTTGCTCAGGGCAGCGATTCAACCGACAACAGAAGATCATGTTGGTTTGTCGAGAAAGCCCTGCGCTCTCGGGTCGCTGGCATAGGCGACGTTGAGGCGAATCCATGCACTGTCGGTGTTGTCGGGCATGAAGACCTCGCCGGGGGATAGCCGGACACCGGCCTTGCTGGCATTGGCGACCAATTGGCGCGAGGAAGCCAGCGATGGGTGACGGGCCCAGATGAACATGCCTCCTGCCGGTTCGGCGAAGACTTGCCAACCGGCATTGTGCAGCGTGGCGAGCGTGGTGGACATCTGCCCGGCGAGACGTGTCCTCAGACGCTCGATCAGCCTGCGGTAGCTGCCGTTCTGCAGCATGGTGGCCAGTACCTGCTCGGCGAAATGCGGTGCGGAGATGCTGGTCAGCATCTTGATATCGACCAGTGACCTCAACAGTTGCGGGCGCGCGGCGATAAAGCCGACCCGCAGCGAGCAGGACAGGCTCTTGGAAAAGCTGCCAATGTAGATGACGCGCTCAAGACCATCGAGGGCGGCCAGGCGCACCGTGGGGCTGTGCTGGAAGTCGGCGTAGATGTCATCCTCGACGATCTGCACGCCATAACGCTCGGCGAGCTGCAGCACCCGGTGAGCAACCGGAGCGCTCAGAGTGGTGCCAGTGGGGTTCTGAAACACGCTATTGATGAACATCAGCCGCGGACGGTGTTGCTTGAGCAGCACGGCCAGCTGTTCGACATCGGGGCCGTCCGCCAGGCGGGGCACGCCGACGATATTGGCGCGTTGCAGGCGCAGCAGCCCGATCAGGTTGTAATAGCCCGGCGATTCAACAAACACGCTGTCGCCGGGTTTTACCAACAGCCTGACCAGCAGATCCAGCGCATGGCTACCGCCACCGGTCAGCAGGATTTGGTTGGCATCGGCCTCGACGCCGAGCAGGCGGATGCGCTCCTGCATAAGCGTCCTGAGCGCCGGGGTGCCCATCGGCGAACTGTAATCGAAGATACCGGCACGGCTGCGGCGAGTCACCGAGCGAATGGCGTAGGCCAGATCATCGCTTTCTCGCCAGCTATCGGGTAGCCAGCCACAGCCGAGTTTCAGCCCCTGATCGTCCTGGTCGAATAGGCTCCAGCTGTCACTGGTGACATCCGCGAGGCTGATCGGCGTTTCTGCTGGCAGCGGACTGGAGTCGGCTACGAAGAAGCCTGCCCCCGGCCGCGAGCGCACCAGTCCCTCGGCAACCAGATGCTCGTAGGCCTCGATGACCGCATTGCGTCCCACTTCGAGCTGCCGCGACAGTTGGCGTATCGAGGGTAGGCGACTGCCACTGCCGGCACTGTTGTCGACGATCCATTCACGCAGATGTTCGGCCACCTGGCCGGCCTGCGGTCTGGTGGACAGGGCATCGAGTTCAATGGGCATGGCGCAGCAGTCTCCAGCTCGGTGCGGGTCGGCGCTCTCGAGAGGAGGGCCATTATCGGCTCATTGTGCCGGGGCTGGGTAAAGCAGGCAATTCATGCGCGTTGATGTTTGGGGGCTGACGGATGGGGGGCGAAGACTCGCAACTGTTCAGCAATATTGCCGAACAGTGTCGGGAGATTGCCGCCGACTGTGTCTTACCCCGGTCGACGCAAGGCGAGATGCTGAGGCCGATATTCCCCTGATACTGCAAGGTCCATCATGAATCGTACTGCTGCTGTTCGGCTCGCCTTTGCGCTGTGCATGATAACCACCGCCGTCAATCTCCAGGCCCCGTTGTATGACGCCTTGGCCGCCAGAGACGGCATGGGGGCGGGGGCGGCCAGTGTCGCCTTTGCATGCTATGTGTTGGGCGTGTTTCCCGTGTTGCTGGTCTTGAATGGGCTGGCGGATCGCATCGGGCGCAAACGGATGATCATCGCCGCCCTCTGTCTGGCGCTGACGGCAACGGTGCTGACCATAGTCGCTCCGGGGCTGGTGAGCCTGGCGATTGCCCGTCTGCTGATGGGCGTGGGCACGGCGATGACTTCTGCGGTGGCGCCTGGCTGGATGATCGAGCTGTTCGCTGGCGAGGACAAGCGTCGTGCCGCCAACTGGGTGACGGCGGCGACATCGCTGGGCTTCGGTCTTGGCGCTGCCGTGACCAGCGTGTTTGTGATGCAGGGCGCCGGCGTTGTGCTGGTACCGGCGAGCCTGTGGTTGTACCTCGGGGCGGGTGGGTTGGCATTGTTGTTGGTGGTGGTGAGCCTGGCGGATCATATGCCACGCCAGCCGCAACGCAGTATGCTGCGGTTGCCCGCCTGGCCTGCGGGTGCCTTGCCTTTTGGTCTGGCGATTCTGCTGGCGTGGGCGACCGTCGGTCTGGTGATCACCCTGCTGCCGTCGATCCTCGCCGAGCATGGGCTGTCTGGCTGGTCGGGGTTTGCCGTGTTCGGCATCTGTAGCTGTGGGGTGCTGTTCCAGCCCTGGGCACGCCAGTTGTCGCCGCGAGTCTCGACGCGGCTGGGGTTGGTGATTCTGCCGCTGGCCTATGCATTGATTGCCTGGGGAGCACTGCAAGGCGTGTTGAGTGCGATACTGATCGGTACCATCGCCGCCAGCAGTGCCTGCTATGGGTTCATCTATCTGGGCGGGATGAGCGGTGTACTGGAGGCCGCAGGAGACCAGGCGTCGGAAGCCAGTGCCGGATTCTTCCTGATGGCCTATATCGGCTTCAGTCTGCCGGTGGTGTTCACCGGAATATTGATGGATTGGCTGGGGCATGTGGCAGCATTGGTGATCTTCGGTAGTGTTCTATTGATTGGTGGCGTGCTGGTACTTGCCAGCTTGAACCCGCCGGACGCGGCCGGTGGCGAGGAAGCACAGATGGAGAAGTCGAGATGACAGCCAGGTTGCAGGACAAGGTGGCAATCATTACCGGAGCGGGACAGGGCATTGGTGAGGCCATCGCCGAAGCCTTCGTCGGCCAGGGCGCGGATGTGGTTATTGCCGACCGCAATGAAGCCAACGGCAGTCGCGTTGCGGCAAGGCTGGATGCGACCTTCATCAGAACCGATGTCACGTGCCAGGCCGATATCGAGCAACTGGTTGCGGCAACCATCGAGCGCTTCGGGCGCGTGGATGTGCTGATCAACAACGCCGGGGCCAATGTCTTCCATGTGCCGCATGAGATGCCGCGCAGCGAGTGGGCGCACTGCATGGCGCTGGATCTGGAAGCCTGCTGGGCGATGATCGAAGCGGTGTTGCCGAATATGCGTTGCCGTGGTGCGGGGAGCGTCATCAACATTGCCAGTACCCATGGCTTTCAGATCATCCCGCACACCTTTCCATACCCGGTGGCCAAGCATGGCCTGATCGGCATGACCCGAGCTCTGGGCGTGGAATACGCCGCCGAAGGCATCCGGGTCAATGCCATCTCGCCGGGGTATATCGATACCCAGATTGCGCGTGATTACTGGGCCGGTTTCGATGATCCGGCCGCCGAGCGTTCCAAGGCAGAAAAGCTGCATCCGCCACAGAGGGTAGGGAGGCCAGAGGAAGTGGCGATGACGGCGGTATTCCTCGCCTCGGATGAAGCCCCGTTCATCAATGCCGAGAATATCGTCATCGATGGAGGCCGCTCCTGCCTCTACCACGAGTGAGCCGGTCCCGCCCTCTACCGACTTGTTGAAGGACAGTAAAGGGCAGCGACGCTATCCAGATCCAGATCCAGATCCAGATCCAGATCCAGATCCAGATCCAGATCCAGACTCAGGCGCTGGCCTTCTCCTTGCCACCTTGCTTGCTGTTGCTGCTCTTCCTGGTTGGTGTTGGGTTCGCCTGGCGTTCGAGCAATGGCTTCAGGAAGCGTCCTGTGTGTGACACTTCCATTTTGGACACCTTCTCAGGGGTGCCCTCGGCAATGATCTGGCCACCGCCGGAGCCACCTTCGGGGCCAAGGTCGATGATCCAATCGGCAGTCTTGATCACGTCGAGGTTATGCTCGATGACCACGATGGTATTGCCGTGATCACGCAGGCGATGAAGCACGGTCAGCAGCTGGCGAATATCCTCGAAGTGCAGGCCGGTGGTCGGCTCATCGAGGATATACAGGGTCTTGCCGGTATCGCGTTTGGCCAGCTCCCTCGCTAGCTTGACGCGCTGCGCCTCGCCGCCTGAGAGCGTGGTGGCGCTCTGTCCAAGGCGGATATAGGTCAGGCCAACATCGACCAGTGTCTGCAGGCGTCGAGCAATGGCCGGCACCGGGCTGAAGAACTCCAGCGCTTCCTCGACCGTCATCCCGAGGACTTCGTCGATGGTCTTGCCCTTGTACTGGATATCCAGCGTCTCGCGGTTGTAGCGCTTGCCCTTGCACACGTCACAAGGCACGTAGATGTCCGGCAGGAAGTGCATCTCGACCTTGATCATGCCTTCGCCCTGACAGGCCTCGCAGCGGCCACCCTTGACGTTGAAGGAGAAGCGGCCTGGCTTGTAGCCCCGTGAACGAGCTTCCTGAGTCCCGGCAAACAGTTCCCGAATCGGGGTGAAGATGCCGGTGTAGGTCGCCGGGTTGGAGCGCGGCGTTCGACCGATCGGGCTCTGGTCGATATCGATGACCTTGTCGAGCTGATCCAGCCCTTCGATGCCGGTATAGGGCGAGGGGGTCAAGGTTGTGGCGCGGTTGAGTTCGCGAGCGGCAATTGGCATCAGGGTGCTGTTGATCAGTGTTGACTTGCCTGAACCGGAAACACCGGTCACACATACCAGCAGTCCCAGCGGTAGTTCGAGCGTCACGTCCTGCAGGTTATTGCCGGTGGCGCCGGTCAGTTTGAGCATCTTCTCCGGGTTGCCGGGTATCCGCCACGGTGGTACGGCGATCTCGCGAGAGCCGCACAGATACTGGCCGGTGAGCGAGTGCTCATTGTCCATGATCTGTTGTGGTGTGCCCTGGGCGACGATCTGTCCGCCATGCACGCCCGCACCGGGTCCGATATCCAATACGTGGTCGGCGGCGCGAATGGCGTCCTCATCGTGCTCCACGACGATCACGGTATTACCGAGATCGCGTAGGCGCACCAGTGTCTGCAGCAGACGGTCATTGTCGCGCTGGTGAAGGCCGATGGACGGCTCATCGAGGATATACATGACACCGACCAACCCGGCACCAATCTGACTGGCGAGACGAATACGTTGGGCTTCGCCACCGGAGAGCGTCTCGGCACTGCGCTCAAGGTTGAGGTAGTCGAGGCCGACGTTGACGAGAAATTCGAGGCGAGCGGAAATCTCGTTGATGATCTTCAACGCGATCTCACCCTTGCGGCCCGGCAGACTCAGCTCGGAAAAGTACTGCTGTGCCTCACCGATCGGCAGGCGTACCACGTCGGGCAGGGTGGTGCCGTCGACGAACACATGGCGAGCCTCCTTGCGCAGACGTGCCCCTTCGCAGGTCTGACATGGCTGTACCGCGATGTAGCGCGATAGCTCTTCACGCACCATGCTCGATTCGGTTTCACGGTAGCGTCGCTGCATATTGGGCAGCACGCCTTCGAAGGTATGCTCACGAGTGACCTTCTTGCCCCGATCATTGACGTAGATGAAGGCGATTTCATCCGTGCCGCTGCCGTGGAGGATGACGTCGCGCTCGTGGCGGGCGAGGTCCTGCCAGGAGGTTTCCAGAGTAAAACGGTAGTGCTCGGCCACCGACTTGAGCTGGTTGAAGTAGTAGACACTGCGCCGGTCCCAACCCTTGATGACGCCTTCGGCCAGCGACAACTCCGGATGGCTGATCAACTTGTCGGGATCGAAGAACTGTTCCACTCCCAGGCCGTCGCAGGTTGGACAGGCGCCCGCCGGGTTGTTGAACGAGAACATGCGCGGTTCAAGTTCGGGGATCGAATAGCCGCACACCGGGCAGGCGAAGCGTGCTGAGAAGGTGATATCCGGCTGCTCACCGTCCATGAAGTGCACCATGGCAGTACCATCGGCCAGGCCCAGTGCAGTCTCGAAGGACTCGGCAAGGCGCTGCTCCAGCCCTTCACGGACCTTGATGCGGTCGACGACCACGCTGATGTCATGCTTGCGGTTCTTGTCCAGCGGCTTGATGTCATCCAACTCAAGCACCTGGCCATCGATCATCGCGCGCACGAAGCCCTGAGCGCGTAGTTCGGCCAGCAACTGTAGGTGCTCACCCTTGCGTCCGCTGACCACTGGCGCCATCAACATCAGCTTGCTGCCTTCCGGCAGTGTCAGTACCTGGTCGACCATCTGCGAGATGGTCTGCGCCTCGAGGTCCTCTCCGTGCTCCGGGCAACGTGGGGTGCCGGCGCGGGCGAACAGCAGGCGCAAGTAGTCGTAGATCTCGGTGATGGTGCCGACTGTGGAGCGTGGGTTGTGGGAAGTGGATTTCTGCTCGATGGAAATCGCTGGAGACAGCCCCTCGATATGATCAACATCGGGCTTTTCCATCATCGACAGGAACTGACGCGCATAGGTCGATAGTGACTCTACATAACGCCTCTGCCCCTCGGCATACAGAGTATCGAAGGCCAGGGAGGACTTGCCGGAGCCGGATAGGCCCGTCACCACGATCAGCTTGTCACGGGGCAGCTCGACATCGATATGCTTGAGGTTGTGGGTGCGCGCACCCCTGACCAGTATCTTGTCCATTCCCACCTCGCGGACCGGGCAAAAGGTCAATTATACGGGGCGGTAGGCGGTGGCGGCAAAGTGAAGCAGGTTTTGGCGTTTGCGGCGAGAGAGTCTGGCGCTAGAATATGCGATCGAACTTCAGTGTGGTGTCTCGCAGATTCACCGTGCTTCCACGCCATCAGGCGTCATTGAAGCCCTTCACCAGACACTTCATCCATCTCCAGGTTGCCGGAAGTTATATGTCCAAAGGCACAATGTTGTTGGCCTCCGAGCGGCGATCCATCGTCGGTCTTGCCGGGCTTTATGCCACGCGCATGCTCGGATTGTTCATGGTACTACCCGTGTTGGCGCTCAATGCTGATCATCTGGCGGGTGCTACGCCATTGCTGGTAGGACTGGCGCTGGGTGTGTACGGCCTGACCCAGGCCTTGCTGCAGATTCCTTTTGGAGTGCTCTCGGATCGGATCGGGCGCAAGCCGGTCATTGCTGGTGGCTTGCTCCTGTTCATGATCGGTAGTGTTGTGGCTGCTCAAGCGGACTCCATCGAGATGATGATTCTTGGGCGAAGTCTTCAAGGCAGCGGTGCGGTGGCTGCGGCGATCATGGCTCTGCTGGCGGATCAGACTCGTGAGCAGGTACGTACCGCCGCCATGGCCACCATCGGCTTGTCGATTGGAGTAGCCTTCGGCGTGGCCATGGTGCTTGGGCCGTTGGTTACCACTCACTTTGGCCTGTCGGGTGTGTTCTGGCTGACCGCGTTGCTCGCGTTGCTGGGCATGCTGGTACTGTGGAAGCTGGTACCCCCGGCGCCACGGCGGCGCGGGCACCGAGACGTTGGCATGAACCGTGGTCAACTCGCCAGTATCATCGGCCGTGCCGACCTATGGCGAATGGATGCCTCGATCTTCAGCCTGCATCTGATTCTGATGGCGATCTTTACCGCAGTTCCTTTTCGTCTGGTTGACGCAGGAATCGTGGAAGCGCGCCATGGACTGGTGTATCTCGGCGTCATGGGCTTGTCATTTGTGGCCATGGTGCCGTTGGTCATCATTGCCGAGAAGCGTCGCAAGATGAAACTGATGTGCCTGGGCGCCATCAGCACCATCGTCCTCAGTCTGTTGGGGCTGGGGCTAGCGAGTACTCACCTTGTCGTGTTGCTGGCGTGGTTGTTTGCCTTCTTTACCGCTTTCAACCTGCTTGAAGCGACACTGCCATCGATGATCAGTAAGCTGGCGCCTGCCGGAGCCAAGGGCACGGCGATGGGAATCTACTCCACCAGCCAGTTTCTTGGCGCTTTTCTCGGCGGGGTAATGGGGGGCTTTCTGTCGGATCGTTCTGGTCTGTCAGCGGTGTTCCTCGGCGCTGCGATCGTCGGCCTGGCCTGGTGGTTGGTGATGCTGGGTATGCGGGCACCGCGACATCTTTCCAGTGAGGTTGTAGTGTTGTCTGATGAGCAGCAGGACACGCCTCTGGATACCTTGATGGAGCGTTTCGCTGCCGTAACCGGCGTCGAGGATGTGATGGTGGTGCCGGAGGAACGGCTAGCCTACCTCAAGGTTGATCGGGCACAACTCGACAAAGAGGCGCTGGCGCGCCTGACGGGTTCAAACTGATAGACTGCTGCCCGATCGTTTTTTGACGGTTCTGCGCTCTGAAGATTCATGCGCAGACGCGTAGATGGGCAGCGAGCTGACAGCTTCTCGCGTATAGTAGCGGGAATGGTTTTTGATCAGCAGTGGGTGAGATACCTCTGCCTGATTCTGATTCATATTGAGGCTTGCGCCAGACACGGTAAGCAAGAGGTGTTAACAGCCCTCGCAAGTCCACTACCACGATCAAGGAGTCAAACATGGCCCGTGGCGTCAACAAGGTCATCCTCATCGGTAACCTGGGACAGGATCCTGAGGTGCGTTTCACCCCTTCCGGAACGGCCGTGGCCAACCTCAACCTGGCGACCACCGACACCTGGATGGATCGTCAGAGTGGCCAGCGTCAGGAGCGTACGGAATGGCATCGTATCGTGCTGTTCAACAAGCTGGCGGAGATTGCCCAGCAGTACGTGAAGAAGGGCTCGAAGCTGTACATCGAAGGCCGCCTGCAGACGCGTAAGTGGCAGGATCAGAATGGCCAGGACCGTTATTCCACGGAGATCGTCGCCAACGACATGCAGATGCTCGACGGACGCGGTGATGGTGGTCAGGGCGGCAACTATGGCGGTGCACCTCAGGGTGGCCAGCAGAACTATGGTGGATCACCTCAGCAGGGTGGAGCACCTCAACAGGGCGGTGCCCCACAGCAGGGTGGCGGCAACTATGGTGGTGCTCCTCAAGGCGGTGGCCAGCAGTATGGCGGTGCTCCGCAACAGGGCGGCTATGGTGGTGCTCCACAGCAGCCGGCTGGTGGTCAGCCGCAGAATCGCCCCGCGCCGAACCAGGGCGGAGGCCAGAAGGGCAACTTCGGCGCACCGGACCCGGGTAGCTTCGACGACTTCGATGACGAGATCCCGTTCTAGAGTTGTCCCTGGACGCCAGGCGACACTGAACGCGATCAGCAAGGAGGCGGCCATTTGGCCGCCTCCTTACGTTGCTGGCTGCATTCAGATCCGTTGTTGTGAGTGAACTCGTGAACAATGAGACGCACGTGGTGTGCTTGGCAGCTCAGGGCCAATGGGGTATCGAATGTCACACCTCGCGCGGCCTGAGGTGGCAATACCGCAACGCGCGTACGGAGGTTATGGTACGCGGCGGTGTTGGGAGGACTGCTGGTGCTGGATTTGCGTACGTAGAGCCTGACAGAAGTGTTGCCAGGCACTGGCCATGTTGTCGAGGCTCATGTAGGCCTGCAGGGCGCTATGTACCATGCCATGCGCCATGTGCTCTCCGACTACGGCGCCCTGGTGGCGCCAGCGAGCTGCGGCCTGGGCAATCATCGGCGACAGGGGGTCATGTTCGACACTGAGTATCTCGATACCGGGTGCAGGAGGTTGCTGGTCGCACCATCGTGGAGCCTCGTCGGCAATGAGCTGCCAGGCCGAGAGCACATCGGCACGCGAGAATAGTGGCGCATCCGGGCCCAGCAACTCAAGGCGAGGAGTATCCACCACGGGGTAGATCAGGCCGAGCACGACATTGGCACCGCCCCGGCGGTACTGGTGAACGGCATCGATGGCCAGTCGTCCGCCGGCACTATCCCCGGCGATCACCGCTGGCGAGACATGACGAATGACTGCGAGGCAATCCTCCAGCGCGGTCAGATAGTTGGCTTCCGGCAATAGACGGTAATTCACGCTGATCACTTCCCGCTCCAGTCCCAACGCCAACCCTTGTGCGGCGGCTCTGTGACTGTCCGATGAACCGTATGTCCAGCCTCCGCCGTGTATATAGACAATGGGCGCCTGAGGTGGCTGTATCGGAGATTCACGTGGTGGTTGCCACTGGCACTTGAAGCGCTTTATGCCAACGCCTGCCAGGCGATCATCGATCTGCTGGATGCGTTCATCGTGGTGGTAGAAGGTCGCCGCCAGTCGCTCGTAGGCACTGAGTGCCTGTGATCGTGGTAACCGAACGAGCGCTTGCATGCCGGCCTCGTAGCGGCTGATGAAGTCGTCGATAGTCATCTATCGGTTCCTGCTACCCATGATCTACAGCGGATTCGAATACCCACCATAACGAATACGCGTAGTTATCACGTTGATTTATCGTTCTTCAGACATAGACTTGAGGCGGATGCAGGGCTTCCGCCTCTGTAGCAGATGACAGTACAACCATCGCTGGTAAAGACAACATCTCACGACATCTCAGTCGATAAAAGCTCGGTCCAGGCAAGGTCGATCTGCAACATCTGAGTCCACGAAAACAAATATCTACGACAGAGAACATATTCCATGAGACACCCTATTCTTCTCGCCATGTTGGCATCGCTGGGTATTGTTGCTACTGCGGCCCAGGCAAATGAACTGGTCGTCGGTGGCAAGAATTTCACCGAGCAGCAATTGATATCCAGCATCACCACCCAGTATCTGGATGACCTCGGCTACGATGTCGAGAATCGTGCGGGTATGGGATCGTCGGTTCTTCGTCAGGCCCAGGAAAATGGTCAGGTCGATCTGTACTGGGAGTACACGGGCACTTCATTGATCGTCTATAACGAGGTCGAGGAAAAGCTCGGTCCGGATGCTGCCTATGAGCGCGTCAAGGAACTGGATGCCGAGAAGGGCCTGGTGTGGCTGGAGCCTTCGGGCGTCAACAATACCTATGCGCTGGCGATGCGAGCCGATGACGCCGAGGAGCGCGGTATTGCGAGCATTTCCGACCTCGCTGAGGAGGTCAATGATGGTGCAGAACTGGTGTTTGCCTCGAACGCGGAGTTCTACGCACGTGATGACGGCCTGCGTCCGATGCAGCAGACCTATGACTTCCGTTTTGAGCGTTCCAACATCAAACGGATGGATACCGGGCTGACCTATTCGGCGTTGCGTGATGAGCAGGTCGATGTCGCTATTGCCACCACCACCGATGGACGCCTTTCCGCCTTCAGCCTGACCGTGCTCGAGGATGACAAGGGTTTCTTCCCACCTTACGCCATGACTCCGGTGGTCAGGCAGGAGGCGCTCGACAACAACCCAGAGCTTGAAGCGCAGCTGAATGCACTGTCATCACGCCTGAATGATGACAGCATGCGGCAGCTCAATGAACGTGTGGATGTAGAGCGCGAGACGGTTGAAGATGTGGCGGCAGACTTCCTGAAAACCGAAGGGCTGATTGGCGGCTGATAGCTCCTTTCATCAGGGTGACTTCTGCAGTGAAGGGGAGCTGGTTTTACCGTCGGGCCCCTTCACTGTGGATCGAACATTCGTGGTCCGGGTCCATCCTCGGAGGCAATATCATCGGGGTTGCGCAACGGACAAGAGCTGAGTGACAGGCAGCCACAACCGATACAGCCATCGAGCTGATCGCGTAGTTTGGTCAGCTTGTCGATGCGCTCATTCAAGTCATCTTTCCAGCGGTCTGATATTTGATGCCATTCCCCCGCGGAAGGGGCTCGCTTTTCCGGTAGTACTGCCAGAGCATCGTGGATCTCGGCAAGTGGGATTCCCAGCCGCTGCGCAATCTTGATCACCGCCACTCGACGCAATACATCTCGCGAGTAACGCCTTTGGTTGCCGGCGTTTCGCCAGCTGTGGATCAACCCCCTGGTTTCGTAGAAGCGTAAAGCGGAGACGGCCACTCCACTGCGCTGTGCGACTTCTCCGACCGATAGTTGTTTGTGGATCTCATGTTTGCTGCGCTTTTCCATGTTCCAACCTCGAATTTCTGATGAGGGAACGGCCTGGTGAAAAAGATCTTCTGCCAAGTCTTGACCTAAACCAAGGTTTAGGTATCAAGCTGGCGCTGTCAACTATTGGATCAACCGGAGGCGACATGCAAACCCCCACCAATCTCTGCCTTGTATTTGGTAGTGCCCGCACCCTTTGCCTTGTCTATGGTAGTGCTCGAGACGCTCGTCTCTGCGATGCGGTAGCCGACTGGATCCATAAACAGCTCGCCGGATACGCACACCTGCAGGTCAGCGTGGTCGACCCTCTTGATGGCCGGAGCAGCCATGAGCGCAATGCGACGCTGGCCGAGGCCGACGCCTTTCTGGTCATCACTCCGGAGTACAATCATTCCTTCCCGGCACCGCTGAAGGCGATCATCGACGGCGCCAAACAGGAGTGGGAGGCGAAGCCGGTAGCATTCTTCTCCTACGGCGGTATTTCTGGTGGACTGCGTGCGGTCGAGCAACTGCGGTCGGTATTCACAGAGCTGCATGCTGTCAGTGTGCGAGATCAGGTGAGCATTGCCTTTGTCCATGGCGCGTTCGATCAGTCTGGTGAGCTCAAGGACGAAGCAAGGGTGCGCCGGTCATTCGATGTCATGTTGGCCAGGCTTGGCTGGTGGGCCGATGCCCTGGCGCAGGCCCGAGCCAGACATCCTTATCGGGAGGTCAACTGATGACACATACGGAAACGTTGGCAGGTGGCATCGGCTCCAGGAATACCGATGCCATTGATCTACAGGCCTGGTTGGAGCGCATTCACTACCGTGGTTCGCTCGAGCCGAGTTCCGAGTCGCTGGCGGCGCTGGTGGATCGACACATGGCCGCGATCCCCTTCGAGGCCATCGATGTCATGCTCGACCGCGGAGTCAATCTGGCGCCCGAAGCCATCGATCGCAAGATGTTGCAGGGGCAGCGGGGTGGCTACTGTTTCGAACACGCCAGCCTGATGCGACGTGCCTTGCGCGCGCTGGGTTATACCGTGGAGCAACAACTCGGTCGCGTCTGGGTGAGCCATGATCTGACTGGCCCGGCGCCATCTGCCAGCCACGCCATGCTCAAGGTCTTGGCCAACGAGCAGTGGTGGCTGGTTGATGTTGGTTTTGGCAGTTTCCTGTCCAATGAACCGTTGGCCTGGCGGCTGGATGAGCCACAAGCGACAGCGTATGGTGCCTTCCGCCTGGTCCGAACCCTCAATGGCGTGATGCTTGAAACACTGTATCGAGACCAATGGTCGCCGCTCTACGAGATACTCGACTTTGCCTGGCAGGCAGTGGATTTCGAAGTTGCCAATCACTATGTCGCCTGGCATACGGAATCACATTTCAGGCACGAGCTGATGGTGGCACGCACCGAGGGCGACGTCCGCCGTACACTTGCCGGCAATCGTTTCAAGTTGGCTCAACCTGGAGGCGGCTCCCAGGAACAGTGGTTGGATGTCGAAGGTATGACTGCTGTGCTGAGAGATGAGTTCGGATTACCGGTCGCTGCCGAGTGGTTGCCATTGCTCGAGCGCATTGTTGCTGATTCCCGGGAGGGATGAGTGGCGTGCGGCCCTGGTATCGGGACTGCACTATCCCGAGACGAACCGTTGCTGATGACGGAAAAAATGCGAAAGGGCTTCTGACTGGTAGTCGACGATGGGTGTGCTTTTCGTGCATGATTTCAAGGCTAACAGTCAGCACTGACTGATCACCGGTCAGGACTCTCTTTCCATGCAACGCGCTGCGCCATGTTTCTGTCATGGTGCCATGCGGCCCGTTGCAATCTCACCCATTGCCAACGGAGAGGCTCGATGGCAGATCTGCTGTGGTACCAGTACGTCCTGATCGGATTGATCTTCTGCTGGAGTGGGTTTGTGCGTTCGAGCCTCGGCTTTGGCGGAGCGGTGCTGGCGCTGCCTTTCCTGCTGCTGGTCCACAACGAGCCATTGGTGTTTTTGCCGTTGGTCGCCGTGCACCTGATGATCTTCTCCAGTTGGATCGCCTGGCAAGGGAATCGGCAGTTGAAGCTGGCGGGAGCCACGGGAGGAATGGGTACCGAAGAGTTACCGGTCAGCAATATCGATTGGCGTTATCTGCGCAAGGCGCTGTCGATCATGATTGTACCCAAGCTGATCGGTGTCGTCGGATTGTTGACTTTGCCGGCACAGCTGATGACGTCGGTGATCTTCACCATCGTGATCATCTATGGCGCCAGCTATGCCCTCAACCGTCCCTTTCAGAGCCGCAGCCGGGTGGTCGATGTGGTGCTGCTGGCGTTGGGCGGTTATGTCAGTGGTACATCGCTGATTGGCGCACCACTGATCGTCGCGGTCTTTGCCTCGCATGTGGCTCGCCACCAGTTGCGCGACACGCTATTCGTGCTGTGGTTTATCCTGGTGGTGATCAAGATGGTGTCGTTCATCATTGCCGGAGTCGACCTGCAACTGATTCACCATCTGTGGCTGCTCCCTTGTGCTCTGGTTGGCCACCTGCTGGGTGAGCGCGTTCACCAGTATCTGGTGGACGGTCGCTCGGAAATATTCTTCCGCGTGCTCGGCGTGGTGTTGGTACTGGTCAGCGTGGTAGGGCTGGCCACGGCCTCTTTATTGCCGCACTGATTTTGTAGAACCGACTTTTGCTACGCATGATTTTTACCACGTATGGCCGGCTATCTGTGTGCCAGCCCACGAGCAATGGCGAGGAAGTTCTTGAGCGCGGGGTTGGTGGTGCTGGGTAACCATACCAGCATCAACTCGGCGTGAGGTGCATCCTGGTCGGCCAATGGTCGGTAGATCACTCCTTCTATGTGCAAGGCGGTGGCAGAGCTCGGAAGTAGTGTGTAGCCAAGGCCACTGGCCACCAGACCAATAATGGCATGAAGTTGATTGACCTCCTGGGCGATGGTCAATTCGACGTTGTGGCGCTCACAAAGTGGCTGAAATACTGAGCGGATGTAGCGCGCCTTGCTGCCGGAAGCAATGATCATCTGTTCACTGACGATGTCGCGAAAATGGATGGCCTCACGGTCAGCCAAGGGGTGGTCGCTATTCAAGGCGACATGGTAGGGCTCGCGCAGCAGCGTCAGGTGACGCAGGGTGTCATCAACCCCCAGCGGCCGCATCAATGCGGCATCGAGCATGCCTTCACGGACGGCCTCGCCAAGCTCGCTGGAGATCATCTCGGTCAGTTCCAATTGCACCAATGGATGCTGTTTGCGAAAGCGAGAGACCGAGCGTGGCAGCACGTGCAGGGCCGCGTTTTCGACAAACCCCAGCCGCAGCCGCCCGATGGCCCCCTTGGCTGCACTACTTGCGGTGGCAATAGCCATCTCATACTGGCGCAACACTCTGACTGCTTCTTCGACAAAGATGCGTCCCGCTTCGGTCGGCAACACCTGGCGCTGAGTCCGAGTGAACAGCGCAAACCCCAACTCACGCTCGATCTTCTGAACTTGCTGGCTGAGTGCTGATTGGCTGATCCCCAAATGCTCTGCTGCCCGCACAAAGTGCCGCTCTTCGCCAAGCATTATCAATGACTGCAAATGGTTGAGGTTCATGGCTTAGACTTAGGTTTTAAATAAGAAAAACTTATTCGATTATCGATATCTAGCTCTTATTGTGGATACAGAAGCAGCTATCCGCAAACTTGCTGCTTCCTCGTTGACCCGCTGCATGGCAGGGGCATCACAATAAAAGTCACCTCAATGACAGGTAACCAAGCCATGAAGAATGCGATGAGCACGTCTCTGTTGGTCGGACTGCTGGCGTCACTGGTATCGATTTCCAGTTTTGCAGAATCGAATTGGCCCCAGAAGCCCATTCACCTTATGGTCCCCTATCCTCCGGGCGGCAACGTTGATTTGATCGGACGCACCTTGAGCGAGCCGCTGAGTCGTGCGCTAGGGCAGCCGGTGGTGGTGGAGAATCGCGCCGGAGCCGGTGGCACCATTGCCAGTAGCGAAGTCGCCCGTGCCGACGCCGACGGTTACACCTTGTTGATCGGTGATATCGCGACCCACGGCATCAATCCACATGTCTACGGCAACCTGGCCTATGATCCTGTCGAAGATTTCGCGCCCATTCTACAGATCACTTCGGTGCCACTGGTGATGGGGATTGGCCCGAAGCTGGGTGTGACGACGTTCGAGGAATTCATGGCGCTGGCGAAGTCCTCTCCAGAGAGCATCGATTACGCTTCGGCTGGCAATGGCACGCCTCAACAACTGGCATTTGAATACCTCAAGGCCAAGACCGGTATCGAAGGGCTACACATTCCTTACAAGGGATCGGCTCCCGCACGCACGGCTCTGATTGCTGGTGAGATTGGCGTATTTATTGACGGCACCCTCGTGCCAAGCGTCAAGGAAGGCAGTGTCACCGCACTAGCCGTCACCGGGCAGGAGCGTTCTGCAGCGTTGCCCGATGTTCCCACTCTGATGGAACTGGGGGTGGATGATTACAGCTTTGCCTCCTGGCATGGGCTGTTCGCTCCGGCAGGTACGCCTGCTGATGTTGTCGAGACCCTCAATGCCGCCGTCAACGAGGTGCTGGCGGATCCTGAAATCCAGCAGCGTTTTGCGGCGGTCAATATTGGCCTGGTGGGGGGAACTCCCGAGGCGTTTGCCGAGTACGTTGAACAGCAATCGCAGCAACTGGGTGAGTTGGTAGAGCTGGCCGGTGCCACGAATCACTGAGCGGCAACAGGTACTGCGCTGTATCCCCCTTTGTTTTCTGCTGGAGTCTGCTGAATGTCTTTCAACAAGCCCAATGTACTTTTCATCTCTGTGGATCAATGGCCTGCCCAACTGCTGGGGTGTGCGGGGCACTCGGCCATCGAAACTCCGACGCTGGATCGCCTGGCCGAGGTCGGTACGCGCTTCACCAATTGCTATGCCGAGACACCAATCTGCATTCCTTCTCGACGCTCGATGATGACGGGGGCTAGCTCTCGGTTGCATGGTGATCGCGAGTTTCAGCCTGATCTGCCCATGCCTCGGCATCTACCGACGCTGGCTCAGTGTTTCCGCGACCAAGGCTACCAGGCTTATGCAGTAGGAAAACTGCATGTTTACCCTCCCCGAGACCGAATTGGCTTCGATGATGTCTGGCTATCCGAGGAAGGGCGAGGACAGCTCGGTGGTCCAGATGACTACGAGATGTTTCTGGCTGACGAAGGTTTTGTGGGGCAGCAGTTTCTACATGGAATGAGCAATAACGAGTACGAATGGCGCAGTTGGCATCTTCCCGAGCACACTCATGTGACGTCCTGGACAACACGAACTGCGGCTCGCATGATCAAACGCCGTGATCCCACGCGTCCCGGTTTCTGGCATGTTTCCTACACACCACCTCATCCGCCGATTGTGCCGCTGGCCTCCTATATGGAGCGCTATACCCGCCGGGAGATGCCGTCGCCATTGGTATCGGACTGGTCCAGAGATATCGAGCAACTGCCTTATGTCCTGAGAGCCGTGCGTGAGTATTGGCGCTCGCTGCCGCCAATTCAACACGCCGATATGCTGCGAGCCTTTCTAGCGCTGTGTACCCATATCGATCACCAGATTCGTATCTTGATAGGCACGCTCAGAGAGGAAGGTCTTCTGGACAACACCGTGCTGTGTTTTACCGGTGACCACGGAGACATGCTGGGAGATCACGGCCTTTACGCCAAGCGCTTGATGTATGAGGGATCTGCCAAGGTGCCGATGATCATGGTCGATGTTCGCCACGGTACGCGGCTGGAAGCGGGTGGTGTGGACCAGCGTTTGATGGGGCTCCAGGACATCATGCCGAGCCTGCTGGAACTGGCGGGTCTGCCGGTGCCTGAGGGACTTGACGGAATCAGTGTACTGAGCGAACAACGCAGGAATATCTTCTACGGCGAGTCGCTGACAGGAGTTCGTGCCAGTCGGATGGTGCGGGATGCGCGCTACAAATTGATCTGGTACCCCGCCGGCAATCACTTCCAGTTGTTCGACCTTGAAGAAGATCCGCAGGAGACCATCGATCTGGTGTCTGACACACGCCTCGAGCCGGTGGTAGCGAGATTGAAGGATGCGTTACGAGAACGACTCTATGGCAGTGATCTTGAATGGGTCGAGGGGGATTGTCTGGTTGGGGTGGAAGCACTAGCCCCTGAGCGCCACGATAATCGACAGCTGTCGGGGCAACGTGGCCTGCATTATCCCGAATTGCCGAAGGCCGACCCTTCGGTAGCGGTGGGCTCATGGTGAGGATGTGCTGATGCGTTCGCTTGCCTTTCTTCGCCTGAATCCCAAAGACCTTGCATCAGGGCTACTGATGATGGTGATCGGTCTGCTGGTGATGTGGGAAGCCGCTGGCTATCGGTTGGGTAGCGCCAGTCAGATGGGTGCTGGCTACTACCCGATGTTGCTGGGTGTGGCGCTGGTGCTGCTTGGCATCGGTATCCTCGCGGTTTCTCGGTGCTCTACCACGGCAAAGGACGATAGCGCCCAGCGCAATCCCAGCCAGCGTATCGAGCGTGGTGCGCTGCGTTCCACGTTGCTGGTGCCGTTGTCGATTGCCCTGTTTGCCGCCTTGCTGGAACCAGCGGGACTGATTCCTGCCTGTGTCGTGCTGGTTATTGTCAGCTCGCTGGCAGCACCCTCGTTCAGCGTTGTTCGTCTGATCGGGTTGTGTGTGGGTGTGCCTGTACTGGTGGTGCTCATCTTTGTGGTAGGGCTTGGGCTGCCGTTTACGCTGGTGGGAGGCTAGATCATGGAGCTACTCTCGAATCTTGCCGAAGGCGCATCCGTTGCCTTTACATGGAGTGCCCTGATGTACTGCTTCATTGGGGTATCGCTAGGCATGGTCGTAGGGGTGTTGCCTGGCGTCGGGCCTTTGCCCGCAATTGCCATGTTGTTGCCGATAACCTTCTACATCCCACAGACGGAAGCCATCATCATGTTGGCCGGTATCTACTACGGTGGGCAGTATGGCGGTTCGACAGCTTCGATTCTGCTTAACTTGCCTGGTACACCTGCCGCCGCTGTGACCGCGTTGGAAGGCTACCCCCTTGCGCAGCAGGGGCGAGCAGGAGTGGCGCTATTCATGACCGCTATCGCCTCGTTCGTTGGTAGTTTTTTCGGCATTCTGCTGGTCGGCGGCTTTGCGCCAGTCCTGGCATCTTTTGCGCTTGAGTTCGGCGCCGCCGAGTATTTTTCGCTGATGATCCTCGCATTACTTGGTGCAGCGGCTATCGGGGGAGGAACCTTCCTGCGTTCGCTTTCGATGGTGGTGCTGGGCTTGCTGTTGGGGATTGTTGGGCAGGACGTAACCTCCGGTCAGTTCCGTTTCACCTTCGGTCTTCCCTATATTGCTGATGGACTCAATATCGTTGCCGTTGCCATGGGGCTGTTTGGTGTTTCGGAGGTGATGGCCACCGCCCATCGCGCTCGTAGCGGTAAGCCACAGGCCTTTGGCTTGAAGAGCATGCTGCCGGAACGAGAGGATCTTGCTCGGAGCTGGCGCTCGATGGCACGGGGTACCGGCATTGGTGCAGGGTGTGGAATTCTGCCGGGGGCAGGGGCGGCCATGGCATCGTTTATGGCCTATGCGGTTGAGCGCCGTCTAAGCAAGACGCCTGAGCGATTTGGCCATGGAGCCATGGAGGGTCTTACTGCACCAGAGTCGGCCAATAATGCCACTGCCCAGGCGGCCTTTATTCCCACTCTGACCCTTGGTGTGCCAGGGGATGCGGTAATGGCTGTAATGCTCGGCGCCCTGATGATTCATGGCATCAACCCCGGCCCTGGACTGATCAGCGATCATCCCGACCTGTTCTGGGGGCTAGTGGTCAGTTTCCTGATCGGTAACGCTATGTTGCTGGTGTTGAATATTCCCTTGATCGGCCTGTGGACACGCCTCTTGCAGATTCCCTATGCGGTGCTCTACCCAGCGATTCTGACGCTGATCTGTATCGGTGTTTACAGCATCAACAGTTCCACTTTCGATATTTTCCTTGTCATGTTCTTTGGTGTGGTGGGCTATGGCCTGATTCGTCTGGGTTTTCCTCCAGCGCCTCTTGTACTTGGTTTTATTCTGAGCCCGATGCTCGAGGAGAACTTTCGCCGGGCAATGCTCCTGGCACGAGGTGACTGGAGCACTTTCCTTGCAAGCCCCATCAGCGCGACCTTTCTGGGACTTTCCATGACCATTGTCATGGTCGCTCTTGTTGTCGCCTTACGCCCGCGCGCGACTTCGAGATGCCGTCACCAGGGAGAGTCACGGTCCTGACTGGAAGGAGGTGGGAGACTGGGAGTCTGTGTCCAGGGACTTACGATGACTTTGAACGAGGGCGATCAATCCCCCGTTCCTGAGTTTTCCAGTTCTGCCTGCTCCTCATGGACGGGCGCTGATCGACCATCCTGGTGTAGAATGTGGCCCTTTGGCGTCGCCTCCTGCAAGAGGCGCTCGACGTAACGTCGGGGGCTCTCCACCAGGAATTGTGTGGTCGGCCTCTGCAAGGACGAGGAGTCATCGTGAAGCTGCTGATTCTGGATGCCGGACATTGTCTGTCGCTGGCGCTGGCTCGCGCCTGCAGCCAACGCAGCGATACTGAACTGGTTATTGATGCCTCGACCAGGGTAGAGCGCGCGAAACTTGAGTCACTCAAGCCCGATGCCTTGATCATCCCCCCCTTGTCGCGCCCCTTCAGCGTGACACCAGCGGCGGTCACTGAGCATGCCGAGGCCGTAGAGTCCTGCATGGAGGCCTGCAAGGCCGCGGGGATTCCTCTGCTGTGGTGTGTTTCCGACCAACTTTATGAGGACGGTCATCCAACCCCTATTGATGAGCATGTGATTCCGGCCCCCCGTGATGATGGATTGCGCCGCCTGGTCAAGACCGGCGACCGCATTCGTGCGGAGTGTCCACAGCATCTGATTGTGCGTGTTGGCCCGATGTTCGCCCTCGAAGGCTCTCACTCCTGGCTGGGAGAGTTGCTCGATACCATGATTTCTGGCGATGCAGTGCGTGTCGAGTCGGATGTCACCCTATGTCCCACTTCCGCCGATGCCGTGGCCATGGCGCTGATCGGTATGCTGCAGCAGCAGGTCTGCGGTGCGAATTCCTGGGGGAGTTACCATGTGGCGGGCGTCGAGCCGATCAGTGCCTATACCTTTGTATCCACGGTTCGCACTCAGCTGGAAACACGCCTGGAAGGACGCGGCGAGAAGCTTGCTCTGGGCGAGGTCAAGGCACTGAGCCATCACCATGACCAGCCACTGCGCCGGGTTCTCAATTGTCGTCGGGTGCTGGAAGTATTCGGGGTACATCAGAAACCGTGGCGCCTCGAGCTGGGGCGGATGCTGGATAGTTGGTGCGAGGCCAGGGACGCTGAAGGAGATCATGAGCGGGAGAGCTCAACATGAACCTGGTACGCAGTATCATCTTCTATATCGGCTACTTTGCCGCAATGTTGGTGTGCGGAGTACTGTTTCTGCCGCCGTCTCCCTTTGTACCGTTGAAGTCGCGCTATCTGCTGCTCAATCTCTATAACCACTTCATCATGGCCTGGTTCCGTATTGCCTGTGGGGTACGCTATGAGGTCAGCGGGCGCGAGAACCTCAGCGGTGAGCCGGTGGTAATGCTGGCCAACCACCAGAGTGAGTGGGAAACGGTGTACCTGCAGCTACTCAAGCCGCCGGTTTGTACGGTGCTGAAGAAGGAGCTGTTGAATATTCCGATCTTTGGCTGGGCGCTGCGTCTGCTGCATCCAATTGCCCTGGACCGTTCGAAACCTGCACGAGCCATGCGCCAGGTGCTGTCGCAAGGGGGAATGCGACTCAAGGAAGGCCTGACAGTCTTGATCTTCCCGGAAGGGACCCGGGTAGAGCCGGGCAAGCGGCGTCGTTATAACAAGAGCGGCACCGTGATTGCCTGCCGAGCCGGTGTGCCAGTCGTACCGGTGGCACATAATGCGGGAGAATGCTGGCCGGGGAATAGTTGGATCAAGCGGCCCGGTCGTATCAGCCTGGTGGTGGGCGAGCCGATTGCCACCGAAGGGCGTACAGCTGAAGAAGTGCTTGTCGAAGTCGAGAGCTGGATCGAGGCACGCCTTGCGGAAATTTCTACAGTGCCGCGGCCCGCGCCGTCACAGAGTGCAGCGCCCGAGAGGCTTCCCGACTGATTCGGCGAGATGAACCATGAATAATGAGAAACGGCGCCCGAAGGCGCCGTTTCTCATTCAGGCTGATACCGATTGCACCGGCATCAGTTTCTCGTCCTGACTACTTGTCCTCGTACCGCTGCAATACGAGGCAGGCGTTGGTACCACCAAAGCCGAAGCTGTTGGATAGTACGCGATCAAGCTTCACGCCATCACGACGGTCGGTGACAATATCGAAGCCATCGGCCTGCTCATCGAGCTGATGGACATTGGCCGAGGCTGCGATGAAGTCATTTTCCATCATCAGCAGGGAGTAGATGGCTTCCTGCACGCCGGTAGCACCCAGAGAGTGGCCGGTCAGTGACTTGGTGGAGCTCATCGCTGGCGTCGAGTTACCGAACACCTCACGAATCGCCTTGAGTTCAGCAACATCGCCTACCGGTGTCGAAGTGCCATGGGTGTTGACGTAGTCGACCGTGCCATCGACGGTCGACAGTGCCTGGCGCATGCAGCGTACGGCACCTTCACCAGAGGGAGCCACCATGTCTTTACCGTCAGACGTAGCACCATAGCCGACAACTTCGGCATAGATCTTCGCGCCGCGTGCCTTGGCATGCTCCAGCTCTTCGAGTACCAGCATGCCACCACCACCGGCAATGACGAAGCCATCACGGCTGGTGTCGTAGGGGCGGGAGGCGCTCGCCGGCGCGTCATTGTAGCTGGTCGACAGAGCGCCCATGGCGTCGAACAGGCAGGACAGTGTCCAGTGTTCTTCCTCGCCACCACCGGCAAACACGACGTCCTGCTTGCCAAGCTGAATCTGCTCCATGGCACTGCCAATGCAGTGTGCTGAGGTCGCACAAGCGGAAGAGATGGAGTAGTTGACGCCCTTGATCTGGAACGGCGTGGCCAGACAGGCGGATACCGTGCTGCCCATGGTGCGGGTAACACGGTAGGGCCCGACACGGCGCAGGCCTTTCGCACGCATGACATCCGCAGCTTCGACCTGGTTGGCGCTGGAAGCCCCACCAGACCCAGCGATCAAGCCGGTACGCTCGTTGGAAACCTGTTCTGGCGCGAGGCCGGAATCTTCGATGGCCTGAGCCATGGAGACATAGGCATAAGCTGCTGCATCGCCCATGAAGCGGCGCAGTTTGCGGTCAATCAGCGCATCCAGGTCAATGTCCACGACTCCAGCAACATGGCTGCGAAAGCCCAGGTCGGCATACTCTTCCTTGAAACGAATGCCGGAACGGCCATTCTGGAGTGCCTCGAGGACCTGCTGCCGGTCGTTTCCAAGACAGGATACGATGCCCAGGCCAGTGACTACCACTCGTCGCATGGAAGCCTCCTGTTCAGAAGTTCGCAGTGGAGGTGAACAGGCCGACGCGCAGATCGTTGGCCTGATAGATGTCGCGGCCATCGACGGAAACAGTCCCGTCCGCCATGCCTAGAATCAGGCGGCGAGTGATGACGCGCTTGATATTGATACGGTACGTGACCTTCTGGGCTTCGGGCATGATCTGGCCACTGAACTTGACCTCTCCACAGCCGAGAGCGCGGCCACGTCCTGGATGGCCGAGCCAACCGAGATAGAAGCCAACCAACTGCCACATGGCATCAAGGCCGAGGCAGCCAGGCATCACGGGGTCGCCCGGGAAGTGGCAGTCGAAGAACCACAGATCAGGGCGGATATCGAGCTCGGCGATCAGCTCGCCCTTCCCATATTCGCCGCCCTCTTCGTAGATGCCTGCAATACGATCCAGCATCAGCATGTTGGGGGCCGGCAGTTGGGCATTGCCCGGGCCGAACAGCTCACCGCGGCTGCATGCCAGCAATTGATCACGATCGAAAGAGTGTTGCTTGGTCACTGAGTCGTTCCGAGTTTCGAAGAGATGATAAGCCGCTTGCGGCAATTGGTGCCGCATTGGCGGCTAGGCACTAGTCTACTGTCCGTGCAGGCTGAATGCACGCCATGCCCCATGGAAGATGGTCGCATAATATGTAGTGGCAATACGGTATACCGTTCAAGGAGCTATGTAGACCCGCCGATAGATACCTTCATTGATGGCAAGTTCCCCACAATCGAGTCTTTCGTTCGTTGGCAAATGATATCGCCATGGGGTCATCGTTTTCTCTCGGTAGGCTGTTGGTTTGGATGAGACCAGCTTCAGTTGTCCGCGCGAGTCAGGGATTTGAAGGCGTCCAGCGCACGCTGGCGCGCTGTCTTGTGCTCGATGATAGGTTGTGGATATTCAGCATCGGTCACCAGGTCGGTGGATGGTGAGTGCCGCATGCGGGGTGGTAGTTCCGCGAGTTCCGGTAGCCATTCAGCAATGAAGTGGCCTTCGGCATCAAAACGCTGTGACTGTGTGGTCGGGTTGAAGATGCGAAACCATGGAGCCGCATCGGTGCCGGTGGACGCCGCCCACTGCCAACCACCGTTGTTGGCAGCGAAGTCGCCGTCTATCAGGTGCTCCATGAAGAAGGCTTCGCCATGGCGCCAGTCGATCAAGAGGTGCTTGGAAAGGAACATGGCCACTACCATACGTAGGCGGTTGTGCATCCAGCCGGTAGTGGTCAGCTGGCGCATGGCAGCATCGACGATAGGGTAGCCTGTACGGCCCTCACACCATGCTGCCAGATCGTTCGGCGCGTCTCGCCATTCAAGTCCTTCGGTATGCTGCTGAAAGGCTCGGCCTCGGCAGACCTTCGGAAAGCCCCAGCACACGTGTTGATAGAACTCTCGCCAGATCAGCTCGTTGACCCAGGCCGTCAGGCCCGCATCACCATCACGAAGGTGCCCCTGGTTGATGGTCAGTACGGCTTGCATGCACTGTCGCCAGGAAATCATGCCCAGGCTCAGGTATGGCGATAGTTCACTGGTACCCTGGATGGCTGGGTAATCGCGGTCCTCGGCATAGCGTCGAGCGCGTTGCTCGAGAAAACGCGCCAATCGGTTGGCGGCTTCCTCTTCACCCGCGGGCCAGCGCCGTTCGATCGAGGCCTGGGTCTCGGGGGCATCTGCCCCAAGGACAGCGGGAGGCGGGTCACTGGATATTTCCAACGTCTGCTGGCGGGCTGGCGCGTCAAGCACTTCCAGCCGTGACGCATCGACCATGCGTGACCATGCGCGGGAAAAAGGGGTGAAGACGCTGTAGAAATCGCCCTTGCCGGTGAGCAACTCTCCGGGAGAAAAGGCGACAGAATCGCGGTGCGCATGTGCCTTGAGGCCGGATCGATGAAAGTACTCAATCACTGCTTCGTCGCGATGCCATTCGTTCAGTGGGTACTCACGGTTGAAGTGCAAGGCTTCGGCACCCAATTCGCGAGCCAGCGTGAGTAGTGTCTCGGGCGCATCGTCAAAATGCTCGGTATTGCGATACAGCAATGGAATATTGAGCTTTGCCAGCGACTCGCCGAGCGCAGCGGCACCGCGCAGCCAAAAGCTGATCTTGTTGGGGCCGTGGCCATGTTGCCGCCACTGTGTACGACTGCCCAGGAATACGCCGACGACTGGGCCGCGACTGGCTGCAACGCTCAATGCAGTGTTGTCGTTGACTCGCAGGTCGCTGCGAAACCACACCAGACTCAGGTGCATGGGAAACGTCTCCTGGCTGGAGATAAAGTCATGCCCGAGGCAGACTCGGGCATGTACGAAAAGCATCTGTGCTCAGCAATGATCCGATAGTAAATCCTCATGGTGCAATGCTGATGCCACTCGCCAGCAGAGGGCGCAGACGATCCACTGCCTGAGGAATATGGCTGCCGAGCGTAATGACTTCGGTGCCATCAAGGTCTGGTGCACGGATTCTGGCGACTGGACCACACAAGGCCAGGGGGGTGTCGAGTTGTCCGGCCAGACGTGGTAGCTGATGTCGAATCATGTCGGTGCGTTCTGCCTTGCCGCTACATAACACGATGGCATCGGTCTGCAGGCGCTGCTGAGCAATGGGGAGCTCACTCAAGGGTAATACAGTATCGAACAGGTAAACGCGATACCCCCGATCGCTGGCCGCCAGAGCAAGCATCATGCTCCATAGAGGGCCATCATCATCGGGCAGGGTATCGACCAGAAGTGTCGGCCCCTCGCAGGTATCGTTGCCATGATAGAGGCGGATACCGATGCGTGTTCTGAAGAAAGACTCCAGACAGCGTCGCTGCAGAGCAGCCCCCGGCTTCCCTTCCCAATGTTCCTCGAGCTGGATGACCAGCGGCTGCCACAGCTCGCTGATGCAGGCCGTCACCGGATACAGTGCCATGGCTTGTAGATACAGCCGTTCCAGTTGTTTGACATCGAGTGCATCGACTGCTGCCAGCGCCTGACGGCAAAGGCCCGCCCAGTTACTGCTGCAGAGCTCGGAGGATTCGCTGAGTTCGGGTTGATTGAGTAGGTCAGTGACCTGACTGACGGGTACGCCACGGTGGAGCCATTGCAGGATACGTTCGATGCGTTCGATATCGCTGCGGGAGTAGAGACGATGTCCTTTGGGAGTACGCTGGGGCGTAATCAGACCATAGCGTCGTTCCCAGGCTCGCAGTGTCACCGAATTGACCCCGGTGAGGCGTGAGACCTCGCGTATCGGATAGAGGGGAGAAGTGGTGGCTGGGGGCACCGTGTCGCTCATGAGAGCCTCGCTGGATGACGGTATTGTCACGGAAAACGCAGGTGGAACGGATGCCTCCCTGAGTATTTGTATAGTTATTGTCAAGTGTACAACATGCACCGAGTCTGTAGCGTCGGGCGCGAGAAGGCCTTCCTGCTGTAGCTCAGGGCGGCAGTCCGGTACTCGACTTATTGATCACATTCTTCACACATCATGAGTGTCCCGGTAGACAGGTATGATCAACGATGTGAGCGGAGTGATTCTCCCACCTGGTCGGCGACAGCATTGGCCAGCGCCGCAATGAAATCCGGGTGTTCACCGACCGGCGCCAGCAGAGTGATATCAAGGTCATCGTAAAGGCTGGCCAACTCCTTGATCTGTGCTGGCACGTCCTTGCGTAGGTGGCGTCCTGCGGCAAAGAACAGTGGTAGAACTTCAATCCTTGTTGTTCCAGCCTGGACCAGCTGTGCCACGCTGTCTTCCAGCGATGGGTCACAGAGCTCCATATAGGCCAGCCGGATAGGAGTATCCAGCCGAGGCAGCAGGGCGTCGCGAAACTGTTCAAAAGGCGCACGCCAATTTGGGTCGCTGGAGCCGTGGGCGAGAAGTACTAGAGCGTAGGACATGTGAGTCTCCCTGATGGCGGGGCGTGGTAATGGAGGCTGGAGCCAGGCGTTTTTTTAACCAGTGCTTTTTAACCAGGTGCTTACCAACCAGATCCATTCCAACCAGGTTCATTCTAACCAGCTGCAAGGCTAACAGCCGATAGCATGGCATGCGATGAAGTCGAAATATGTATAGCTCTTGTACAGCATGGATGTGTGAATGTGGTCAGGCATCATGATGGAGGCCCGGCTACGCTGTCATCGTGGGTATGCTGAATTCATGGGAATAGCGCACGTTTCAGTTGATACTGATATTCAGCGGCTCCATCCGGGCGCAGCATGGGTACACACAGGAGAATGGGGATGCGAGTACTGATAACGGGAGGGAGTGGCTTTGTTGGTCAGCGACTTTGCCGCCGTCTGATCGATGCCGGGCACCGTGTTCTGGTGGTATCCCGTAACCCGGAGCAGGCTCAGCAGCGGTTACCGAAGCAGGTTGATATCCGCACTAGCGCACTGGACTTCGTGGACACGCCGCCCTCGGCGTTGGTCAATCTGGCCGGTGAGCCGATTGCAGAGAAGCGCTGGTCCGATGCTCACAAGGAAAAGTTACTCGACTCACGCATCAATGCCACTCGAGAGCTGGTGATGTTGTGCGAGCAACTCGCCCAGACCGCGACGCCTCCCCGAGTGATGATATCCGGCTCAGCCATGGGCTTTTACGGTGATCAGGGGGGCGGGGCCGAAGCTGCACCGGTCACCGAGGACACCGTGCCTCACGACGAGTTCGTGCACCGACTGTGCCTACGCTGGGAGCAGGAGGCGGAGGGAGTCACCCGCTATGGTGTGCGCCTTGCTGTGCTGCGTACTGGACTGGTACTGGATAGCGATGGCGGCATGCTCAAGCGCCTGCTGCCACCGTTCAGGATGGGGTTGGGCGGCCGGCTGGGCAGCGGTGAGCAATATATGCCCTGGATTCACCGCGAGGATCTGGTCGAGATCATTCTCTGGCTGCTCAATCACGAGGAACAGTCCGGAGTCTTCAATGCCAGTGCACCAAACCCGGTGACCAATGCCGAATTCACACATGCCCTCGGCAAGCATCTGCATCGGCCAACGCTGTTGGCCATGCCGGAACTGGCGTTGCAGACCATGCTGGGCGAATTGGCACGCCTGTTGTTGACCGGTGCACGGATGGTACCCAAACGCCTCGAGGATGAAGGCTTCACGTTTCACTATCGAACGCTGGATGAGGCGTTGGGGGAGATTCTATAGGGCCGCACGGCCCGAGCCCCGAGCTTTAAGCTGTCAGCTATAAGCTGTAACTAAATCCCGAGCCCCGGGCTTTTGTCTGTGGACCGCGGAGCGGCACTGGACAGCTCGACGCCCGGGGCTTCCGGCTTCCGGCCGTTACTGCTCTATTGTCACGATCACTCGCACAGCATCCAACCGTAGACGGGTACTCTCGATCGCATCATCCAGCGCCTTGCGCTCATTGCGCAGAGCGTCTATTTCGTCCTCGCGCACCGAGGGGTTGCGCTTCGCCAGTGCTTCCAGACGAGTCAGTTCATTATCGAGGGCGGCACGCATGCGTGTCTGCGCCGCTTCGACGATACTCGGCAGTTCGCGTTGGGCCTCGTTCTCGGCACGGTCGAGCAGGCTGCGCAGTTGCTCGTGACGCGACTTGATCAGGTCGCGAGCGACCGCCTTCTTGACCTTCTGCAGGTTCTTCGACAGGCCGGTGAACGACACCTTGTCGGTCAGGTTGGCACCGCTCTCGTCGAGAAGCACTCGCACTGCGGTCGGCGGTAGGAAGCGGTTGAGGTGTAGCCGCTTCGGCGCCGGGCAATGGGTACGGAAGACCAGCTCCGCCATTAGCCTTCCTGCGGGGATCGCTGGGTGCTTGAGCAGTGCCAGTGCAGTGTTGCCCATCGGACCATCGAGAATGCGGCCCATCATCTCGCGCAATAGTGGATGTTCCCAGGACAGGCGTTGTACGTCGTCACGCCCCAGTGCACGTGCTCGCGAGGTGGTGGCGGTGAAGCCTTCTTCACCCTTGACCAGACCAGGGAGGCCATCAAGCATCTGCGGACTGGGTACCAGGTGCTGCAGGCCATTGCCCAGCTCACGGCTGTCGACGCCGAAGATATCCAGTGCCTGGTCGAGGTAGCGAGGCAAGGCGCGGTCTTCATCCAGCTCGTGAATCGACTCGATGACCGCTGCGGCGCGCTCGGGACGACAGGCGTTGAGCTCCAGCAGACGATTGCGTCCGGCGTCACGCTCGGTCAGGCGAGCCTCGAACAGCGCACGAGTCTCGTTGATGACCTCCTCCATCGCCTCGTCGTCGAGCAGGCTTTCGGCCAACTCATCGCCGAAGGCATCATGCAGCTCATTGCCCAGACCATGGGGCGCATCGAAGGCATCCATACCCTGCTGATACCAACGCAGCAGCTTCTCTCCGGGGCTCGCTTCGAATACCGGCACATGAATCTCGATGGCATGACGCTGGCCGATACGATCAAGACGACCGATGCGCTGCTCCAGCTGGTCGGGGTGCAGCGGCAGGTCGAACATCACCAGGTGGCGGCAGAACTGGAAATTTCGGCCTTCAGAGCCGATTTCCGAGCACACCAATACCTGGCAACCATCTTCCTCGTCGGCGAAGGCCGCAGCGGCACGGTCGCGATCGACCAGTGACATGCCTTCATGGAAGACCGGTGCCTGCACACCACCGAGCACACGCAGCGCCTCGGATAAACCCTGAGCGGTCTCACGATCATGAGCAATGACAAGTATCTTGTCGTCGCCCAACTCGGTCAGTTGCTCGAGCAGCCAGGTGACGCGTGGATCGACCTGCCACCAGGGCTCGGCATTGAGCGGATCATCTTCCAGCGCGCGGTACATTCCGTCGAGATAGACCATGACCTCGGGGTGGTCGAGTCCGGTCTCGATCAGCAGTTCATCGAGATAGTCCTCGTCGCGTGCCAGGCGGCGCAGTACTCGCCGGTAGGACGAAGGTAGTTCGAGTGTCGAGACATGTAGGCGACGCTCGGGGAAGCCCCCGACATGGCGTCGGCTATTGCGGAACATCACTCGGCCGGTACCGTGACGGTCGAGCAGTTGATCGCGCAGTTGGGCGCGAGCTGCGGAGCGTTGCTCGCCGTTGCATTCCGGATTGGAGAGCGTGCTCAGCAATGCCTGGCTATCGCTGTCATCGGCGACGGCTCCCACGCTGTCACGTGCGGCGGCATCCAGCAGTTGGTCCTGAGAGTCGGCGTTTTCCAACACCTCGATGGCCTGGGCGACGGCGACATAGCCATGTTCCTCGTCACGGAACTCCTCGAGGTTGGCATAACGGTCAGGGTCGAGTAGGCGCAGGCGTGCAAAGTGACTCGCCAGTCCCATCTGTTCCGGGGTCGCCGTCAGCAACAGAACGCCGGAAGTGGCGCGTGCGAGGCGCTCGACACAGCTATACCCGGGACCGACCTCATCCTCACTCCATTCGAGATGGTGCGCCTCATCGACGATCAGCAGGTCCCACTGGCAAGCCTCGGCCTGTTGCTGGCGGCGTGAGTTGGCAAACAGCCAGTCCTGACTGGCCAGCACCAGTTGCCCGGCATCGAAGGGATTGCTGTCACCATAGGCCTGACACTGCTGCTCGTCGAGCAATGTGACCGACAGAGAAAAGCGTCTCAGCAGCTCGACAAGCCACTGATGGGTGAGGCTGGCCGGTACCAGAATCAGTGCGCGTTCGACACGGCCGGTCAACAACAGGCGATGAAGAATCAGGCCTGCTTCGATGGTCTTGCCGAGACCGACCTCGTCGGCGAGCAGCACACGAGGTGCCTGACGTGAGGACACCTCATCCGCGATGTACAGCTGGTGAGGGATCAGATCGATACGTGGCCCGCCAAGGCCAAGAGCACTGTTCTGTTCGACACGGTGATGGTGGTGCAGGGTACGGAAGCGCAGGTCGAACCAGTCATTGCGATCCACCTGGCCGGTCAGCAGACGATCACGTGCCTGATCGAACTGCATGCTGTCAGCCAGTTGCGCCTCGGGAAGTTCGCAGAGTTCGCCGCTGTCGTTCTCGCCGATGTAGACGATCAGACCACCGACTTCCTTCGAGTCGTCGACAGTCATTTGCCAGCCTTGAGATGACTGGATACGGTCGCCGTTACCGAAGGCGACGCGCGTCAGTGGTGCGAGACGAGTGCTGTAGGTCCGGGTTTCCTGGCTGGCGCCGAAGAGCACGGTGACGCTGCGCGCATCGCAGCTGAGAATAGTGCCCAGGCCGAGTTCGGCCTCACCGTCGCTGATCCAGCGCTGGCCGGGAGAGAAGTCGCTCATGGTGCCTCGGAAGATGCGTCAATTCGGGTCGTTGCTGTCGTCGGGAGGAGAATCTTCCGACAGCAGGGCGCGGTATCTTACAGTAATCCATCGGCTGGCTTAAGAGCTGTTATGCATGGCATGAGTCAGCGAGCGAGTTGTGCCGACCGAAACTGCAGACCACAGGCTGGCCTGCAGGGGTGCTGGTGGACGTTGTGGTTGGACCGAGGCCAGGGTGACGGCCTCGGTCCTGAAGCTGCTGGTGCGGTTCACCTGCAGCAATATTCAGCGTGACACTGATTCAACGATCCAACCAGTTCTGCATAAGGGGCAGCGTCAACTCCCCTATATGGCGCTCAAGCAACTTTCCGTCGGTGCCGAACAGCAGAGTGGTCGGCAGGCCAGGTGATTCGCTGGCGGCGAGTAGCTGCTGACGAGGATCAAGCAGTGCGTAGCGGAAACTCAGCGCTTCGGCGTCGAGGAAGCGAGTGATGGTCATCAAATCTTCCCCCTGATTGGCGACTACCACATTCACATCATCACGCTGGTCGAACTCGGCCAGCAATGGCATTTCCCGCCGGCAGGGCGGGCACCAGGTGGCCCACAGATTGACGATCAACGGCTTGCCGGTCAGGGTGCTCAAGTCGATGGGGTTGCCATCGATATCCTCGAGCACCAAAGGTGGAACTTCGCGTGGTGAAGGGCTGGGGCCGATAGGAGCAAGGGTGACCAGCGCCAACCAACCCAGCGATGCCACGATGGTCAGAGCGCCGGCTCCCAGCATTGCTCCGATATGCTTGCGCAATGCCCACAGTGTCCATAGTAGTGCTGCTGCCAGCCCCCATATTCCGCTGTACCCCGGGACCCAGGGTTTGATGATATCCATCGGTACCGCCTGCCATGCCTCCCAGTGCAGGACCACGTGGCCGAGCCGCGCGCCGAGCAGCCAGCACAGCAGTAGACCATTGAACCAGCGGGCATGAGTCCTGCGAGGAAGTCCAAGCAGGAAGGCGCTGGCAGCCAGCAACACCAGAGCGAGAGTGAAGGCATACAGGCGCGGTAGGCTGAGTAGCACTGGGCCAATAGCGATGGCATCCATGTTCGGGGGGGCTCCATTGGCAGGCCGAGGGCATATTTATCGGCAAGCGTACTGGGCGGGACGAATGCTGTCACCTACTGGCACAGCGGACCTCGAACACGGCTGGTATCATCGTGCCTATGTCTCAGCACTGAACTCGCAACATCGATGCTGCTTCTCTTTCATGAACCAACCGGATACAGGCATGGTGCACAAATCAGCCCTCGACCCCTTGCGCGTACTGGCGATCGCCAGCCAGGCCCTCGGTTTTATCCTGATCTTCGTGCTCGGGACCATACTCGAGTCGCCACGTCCCTGGCAGGGGCTGACGTTGGCAATAATGCTGGTGGTCGCACTATCTGTGGCAGTCGCACGACGCTATCGCAACAATCGCCTGCAAAAGCAGCGCGATGAGCGACGCGAACGCCTGCTGAGCGACGACGAGCACTGAATACATCTCACGGAAGACTCTCTGCGGGACCTGAATTCTGGGGGAGCGGTGCACATCGGCTGGGGTCGATGGCTGCGAGACGCAGGTAGTGGCCTTCCGGTAGTCGACAGGTTGCCACTCGCCAGGCGCACTGGTGCGACATACTGTTGGTGGACTCCTGAATACGAATGTCCTCCAGTAAGTGGCAGTAGTGCTCGAGGCGTTGACAAAGAACACCAAACTCGTCGTTGGCCACCTCAATATTGAAGATGCGTGGCGTGACTGGGGCACTGGCCGCCAGCAGCATCAGCACGTGAGTATGCCCGTCGTTATCGGTTCCCAGTTCAAATGTCATGCCACTGGTGGTGTGAACCAATCGCCTCAGGCCAAGTACCTCCGCAAAGATTTCATTCATTGCTTGCAGGTTCTGGACTTCGACAGCACTGGGCTCTAGTGACAGATGTTGCATGGTATTCGCCTCAAGGCGAGCTAACGCAAATAAGATAAGTAAGGAAGGTTCGTCGGGAAGTATGGTCTGTTGGTGCACATCGTGCCGGTGAATCCTGACTATCAAGGCCATTGAACACTGTAATTCGAGGACCTTGACGTCGATGGCGTGAGGCATTGTGTTCCAGAAGCCCAGTGCAGACGTCACCATCACTCGCGCCAGATAGCTGTCACCGTTTCAGGAAGATCGCCTCACGCTTCTCTGCGAAGGCGGCACGGCCTTCGTCAGCATCTGCGGTTGCGAAGCAGATGGTCTGGAGATCACGTTCGTAGGCGACCGCTTGTTCCAGAGGCATATTGAAGGCGGCATGCAGATTGGCTTTGGCGGTTTCCGCTGCAATAGGTGCCCGTGCGGCGATCTGCTCGGCGACTTCCTCTGCGCGGGGAAGCAGCGTATCGGGTGGCATTATTTCGCTGACGAGCCCCCAGGCCAGTGATTGCTGTGCGGTGATGGACTCACCGGTCATGACCATGAGGGCTGCGTTTGACGGACCAATGGAACGTGCCAGGTGTGCTGTCATGCCGCCGCCACCGATCCATCCGAGTTTGACTTCAGGGGCCGCCAGGCGAGCGCTATCGGCGGCGAGGCGAATATCGCAGGACATGGCCATCTCCAGTCCGCCGCCGAATGCATAGCCGTTGATGGCGGCGATGCTCGGCTTTTTCAGCCCCCGCAGCAGATCGCAGTATTCTGTACGATTCCGGAAGTCCCAGGGTGTGGTGTATGAGTTCAGAAGCGCAATATCCGAGCCTGCGCAAAAGGCTTTTCCAGTTCCGGTCACAATGACCGTTCTAATGCCATTCTCAGAATTACAGTAGTCGATCGCGTCCTTGAGTAGGGATGCCATCTCTGGCGTCATGGCATTGAGCTTTTCGGGGCGGTTATAGGTGATCGTGGCGACGTGGCCATTGGTTGTCAGCGTTAATGGCTGGCTCATCAGTTCTTCCTCCCTTGATCCCGGTGTGACCGTTCAAACAGTGTGGTGAGATCCTGCGCCAGGCGATGTTCCGAAACACCGCCCTCCAGCCCTTCGCGCAGGCGTGCCGATGCTTGAGTTTGAAAAGCGATGTATCCGTTGTGGCGTGGGCGAATGCTGGCATGCCTTAGCGTGTGTAGCGTGTTGGCATAAAAGCCATTCCATCGTTGATTCAATTGCGGGTCACGCCAGCTTTTCAGAGCACTTGGCTGCCCCGCCTGTTGAGGGATGAAGTCCGTCTGGGCACTGTCACTGAGCAACCACAGCAGATGCTCACGCAAGGTATCGTCAAACTTGCAGTGACGTGAGATGGCGATTCCAGTGCCGCCTAGAATTGAGCCTGGCGAGGCACCTGACGACAGCCTCGGCGCATCAAGGAAACTCAACGCTCTCGATAAGGTGGGGTTGGCATAGTTTACGTAGCCGTAAACCAGGGGACACATGCGCACGTCGTCGCTTGTGGTCATGTGTTCCAGCATACCTATGGGATTCAGTGCTTGTATTGAAGGTGGTGAGTGAGATGCCAGTGTTGCGAGGATCTTGATGGCCTCACAGGAAACCGCGGCATCGATCCATCGATCGCCCTCACGCAGGTCAGCCTTCGGGTCGAGAGCGGCAGCGATGGAAAGCAATGAGAGCAGAGCGTGGGGCCCGGCCAGAGCCAGCGCCACCCCGCCCTGGGTCTGTGATAGCGCGATGACCTGCTCCCATGTCTCGGGAACCGCTGTGGTCATCAGGTCCGTGCGGGCAGCCATGACTTGGGTGGCGGCATCCAATGGAAGTGCCCATTGGTGGCCTTGATACTGATAGCTGGCATAGCTGAGTCCAACCGATGAGGTGGCGATCCGCTGAAGATCATTGTCTTCCAGTATCTGATCCAACGGTATCAGGCATCCCGAGCTGACGGCTTCACCAAGATGAGGATGGTCCAGTACTATCAGGTCGTAGCGTTCGCACAGTTCCGCGACAGGAGCAGACTCGAAGCCCTCCAGAGGATGTGTTTCCCAGTGGACGGGACCGTTTGCTCGGGCCGCCGCCTCAAGGGCTTGAAACCCTCGGGGGTGGTCCCAGGTCAGTCCGGTGAAAGGTGCGCTCATGGGCGTTCCCCGAGCAATACGGCGCTGCCGAAGGCCGCTATTTCCTCGTCACTGAAACCGGCTTCGCGAAGGATTTCTTCGCTGTGTTCACCGGCCAGCGGTGCGCCGCGAGCGATGTGGCTCGGCGTCTTGCTGAAGCGGATCGGAAAGCCCGGTGTTTTCACTCGCCCCTCGGTTGGGTGGTCGTATTCCACGAAGGTAGCGTTATGCGCGATCTGAGGATCGGCTACGAGATCCGCGTACCCATACACCGGAGCGGCCCAGATACCATATTCCTCGAACTGGGCCATCCAGGCCTCGGTGTCCCGGGCCGGCAGTGACTCACGTACCAGTCGAAACAACTGATCGCGGTTGTTCCAGCCATCCTGTTCGTTGTCCATCTCCGCCAGCTTTGGCTGTTCAAGTGCTGCTCCCAGTTGTTGCAGGTCGGGCATGGCCAGCGCGATGAAACCGTCACGGGTCGCGAAGATGCCGTAGGGTGAGCGAATGTAGACATGCCCATGAGGTTCGGCGCTGCGCTGCTGGGGTTTGCCTGCCACGGTAAATACCGACAGTTCCTGCATCTGCAGGGTGGTGATGGCGTCGAGCATGTTGACTTCCACCTTCTGGCCTTCACCGGTGCGCTCACGGTGCAACAGGGCTGCCAGTACGCCCTCGAAGGCGGTGTACGCGGTGACTGCATCGACAAGGTACTGCCCGGCGGGCTGTGGGACTTCGCCTTCACGACCGCTGGAGAGCATGGCTCCGGACATGGCCTGCAACAGAAGGTCCTGCCCTGGGCGACGTGCGTAGGGGCCATCTTCACCGAAGCCTGACATGGAGACGTAGATCAGGTTCGGGTTGATCTCCGCGAGGCTTTCATAGTCGACACCTAGTCGTTGGGCCACGCCGGGTCGGTAGTTCTGTATAAAGACATCCGCTTCGGTGACCAGACGTCGAATGATGTCGCGGCCGGGGTCGCTTTTCAGGTTGACCGCGAGGGAGCGCTTGTTGCGATTCAATGAAAGGAAAGACACGTTGATGCGGTTGCCATTGGCACCACCGGCCGGCATATGTCGTTGCCACTCACCGCTCACCGGTTCGATCTTGACCACATCGGCCCCCAGGTCACCGAGTCGCTGAGCAGCAAATGGGCCAGCCATGGCGATGGAACAGTCGAGGACTTTGTAGCCGTTCAATATTGTCATCGTTGTGGGTCCTGTTAGTTCATCATCCAGCCACCGTCTACCGGCAGGGTCTGGCCAGTAACGAAAGCTGAGGCGTCGGAGGCGAGGAATACGATGGCGGCGGCGATATCCGTGGCATTGCCTCGACGCTTGATCGCCTGGTGATCGAGCACGAACTGAGCGTATTGCTGTGGGTCGGGGTGAATCCTTTCTGCATCGGTGGGAAAGGCGCCAGGGGAAACTGCGTTGCAGGTGATGCCCCATTTACCGAATTCGCGAGCCCATGCCCGGGTCAGGCCCATCAGCGCGCCCTTTGACTGTACATAGGGCGAGAGATGCTCCCATCCGCCCGACAGCGTGATCGACGATATATTGATGATGCGCCCCCATCGCTGTGCACGCATGCCGGGCAGGGCGACCTTGGTGCAGGCCAGGGCTGCCTCTACATTGACGGCATGCACCTGGCGCATCTCTTCCAGGCTGTAGTCCTCGAACGGCTTGCTGGGATAGATGGCGGCGTTGTTGATGACGACATCCAGTGCTTGATCCTGTGTCAGTTCCTGCAATCGATGGCTCAGGAGAACATGGTCCGCCAGGTCGATTTCCAGCAGGTGCAATTGCGCACGATGGGCTTCGGGAACTGCCGCATGCAGCCTGGCGACTTTGTCGCAGTCGTTATCGATGGCAATTACCATGGCGCCCATGGCCAGCATTTCCAGTGTCGTTTCAAGGCCCAGGCCACCCGCGGCACCGGTATAGAGAATGCGCTTCCCGGATAGGGAAAAGCGCTCGATAAGTGGTGATGCTGGTGTCATGAGCGGCCTCCAATACGACGGAAGTCACCGGATGGCGCTGGGTAATCCTCGGCAGGTTGTTGAGCGATGGCGGCAATGTGTTGTTCGCAACGGGCGATGGCAATATCCCCGTCGAGCACACTGAAGCGCGTCTGGTAGCAGCGCTCATCGCCATGTTCCAGCCAGATCATTTCTCCCCGATCGCGGGCACCGCTCTGACCAAGAACATGGTGTGTCGAGGGTTCGATACCCATGGCGTATTGTCCGGCCTGAAAGTTCTGCCACTGGAACTGGCAGGGAAATTGCGTCTTGCGAGTGGTGACGCACAGCCCCAGGCCAAGGCGGTCATTGACAAGAGCGCACGGCACCTGGTCGTCATCATCGCACCCCATTTCGTGTTCCCAGACCTGTTCGTGGAAGCGACGTTGTGGTGTAGGAGGCGTACGGTAGCCTACGTTCTGATCACGGTAGCCATCGGCGTGGGAAGCCCACACCACGTCACGTATAGGAGCCAGATAGCGGCTACCTTCGTCGAGCAGGGGATAGCCGAGATTGATGTGATAGCAGAGCATGTGCGGCGTGCGATAGAAGCCACGATTGACCACCCTATCGTTGAGCGTTATGGCATTGCTGCCGACCTCGATCTCGATGCGCCGATGCAGTTCCAGATGTTCGCCGAAGACCGCTCCCTGACGAATGATACCCTCGGCCCACAATAGACAGGTGTCACCGTCCCAGCGCTCTCCATAACCGGTGAGATGGGCAGGTATGGTTCCGACACGCCCGTGCAGTGATTGTTTTGCGACCTGCCGAGGGGCATAAACGTAGTTGTCCGTTGGTGCGTCATACATGAACAAGGTGTGGTCCAGGCCACAGGTGATCATGAAGCCGGAGAATGAGCGCATCCAGCCGAGCCCACCTTCGCCCTCATATTCATGCAGGCCTGGGTGTCGAAAGCCGGATGGTGAGTGCCAGCCGATGGCCTGACCTCGATATTCACAGTCGGCGATGTCCATGGCGCGATCCACCAGAACGGTGAAGCGCAGCCCAGTGCCGGAGCGGAATTCGAGCAGGCGAATGCCGCGTTCCACACCGTTTTCCAAGTGCATCAGCCGCACACCGGCAAACTGACCGAGATCGCCGGTGCGAGCTTCCAGGTCGTGGCGGCTGAGTGATTGGCCGTAAATGTCAGGCATGCAGTAACCCCCTGGGCGCCGCCTGAAGCGGCACCACACGATTGAGGAATGATGGCGGAAAGGGTGAGAGCTAGACGCCGTTGGTGCGCAATTTTCCTTCCAGAAAACGCTTGGCCCGAGGGACGTCGCTCTCGTCCAGATGTTCAATGATGATCGGAATGTTGGGGTGCTTGCGGGCCAGACGCTGCAGGTAAAGGTCGTAGTTCAGCTCACCAAGTCCGGGGGCAGGTAACTCGATGTCTCCCACACCTCGAAAGGTGTGGCTCTCAGCCGCGCTGTCGTCACCGATATTGTGGTGCTTCTCGCTCTTGTCATCGCCCGAGCGTTTTACATCCTTGGCGTGAGCGATACATATCCTGTCCGAAAGGGCATCGAACACATGGTTCAAGGTCGCGTCCATTCTGTCGATGTTGTGGGCTTCGAAATAGTTGGTTGGGTCCATCAGAAGCCCCAGGCCGGGATGATCCACCTCGGCGAACATACGTAAGGTCTCCTCGACCGAACCAACCACGTTATTGACGTAGGTTTCCAACAGGAATACGGCTCCGTGGTCATAGGCATGTTGGGCCAGTTCAGCGATTACAGCGCGGCAATCGGCCCACCCTTCTTCGGTCTTGTTCCTGGGGTGGTGTGTCCAGTCACTGTCCGGATTGAAAGTGCCGGTTTCCGAGATGACATAGGGCGTACCCAGGTGGCGTGCATTGGCAATGATTTCCTTGAGCAGGGCGTTGCGTGATTGCCTCTCTCCGCTATCCGGGTGGACGATGTTGGTGTACGCAGATATCGCACAGATGGCTAGATGGTGGTCACGAAACGTATCTCGAATACGATCGCATTTTTCTCGGGTGATCTGGCCTGCCGAAAGGTCCATGTCCTTGAAGTGCATGTCCAACTGCACAGTATTGAAATCATGGCTGCGGATTACGCTGGCGGTTTTTTCCAATTCGTAGGGGAAATAGCCCGAAAAGATTCCAGTCTGCATCATGATGGCGTCTCCTATCTGTTGTTGTTGGGTCCTACGTAACTGACGTCGAAAAGCATGTGTTGTTTGTCAGTGTTGATCGATGAAGTCGGTGAAGTGCACCGTCCGGCCCGTATTGATGGATTGATAGGCAGCCTCCACCAGGGCCATGGTATGCACCGTATCGGCGACACTGAGTACTGGCTCGGTGCCGCTGTGTACGGCGAACTGTAGTTGTTCCATGACGCCAATAAAGGCATGCGGGAACCACATGGTCTGCCAACTCGGCGATATCCACTTTCCGTCGGTGTGCGTGCGGCTGGCGTAGCGAATAGTGGATGCTGCCCCCGTTGGCCAGCCGATGGTGCCCTGGGCGACCCCTTGAGTGCCTTCGACTCGCCAACGTATGTGTTGGTCATCTTGATAATTCTCGTCGCGTGGTCCCGACCAGACGTCTTCCAGGGACAGTGCCAGCAGGCCTGATGGAAACCGTAGTGTCGTGACCACTATGCCGTCTTCATGCTCGAATTCGGTGCGTGGGTCGCAGCGAGTCACGCTGGTCACCTCCTGTGGCTCGCCGAACAGGAAACGCAGAGCATCCAGGTGGTGAACGCTCATATTGGCCAACGTCAGGCGCTCATAGGTACTCAGGAACCCCTGCCAATGCGGTATGGCGTGCATATCAATCTGCGCGAATACTGGCTCGCCCAGAACGCCGGCACGCAGTAACTGCGATAGCGAGCGAATGGACTGGTCATAGCGCATGTTCTGATTGACTGATAGAGGCTTACCGATCGCCGCCGCTTCATCACGAAGTTGCCGAGCTTCCTCCAGCGTCAGTGCCAGAGGTTTCTGCACTAGTATTGCCTTGATGTGTGGTGCGTGCAGGGCTGCGCGTATCAGCGCGGGTTGCTGGTCGGGAGGGTAGGCGATGTCCAGAATCTGGACCCGGGAGTCGTCGATCAATGCCTGCGGTGTATCGTAAACGGTATCGATCGACCAGCGTCTTGCTACTTTCTCAGCGTTGTCACGGGTGCGCGAGGCGATTGCACAGACGGAAAAGCCGGCTTCCTTATAGGCTGCCAAATGGCACTCGGCCATGATCATGCCTGCACCGATACAGCCGATTCGATAGTCGCGGACACGGACTTCCGGATCTGGTTGGAGAGTGAGTTCAGTCATCTTTGCCTCTCGGTAGTGGGAACAGGTGCGCCAGGCCCCCAGCGAGCAGCGTGAATCGAACGACAGATGTCGAGCGAAATGAAGAATGCCTGAATAGATTTGGTTATTTATGATGTTATATCAAACATTTTTTACCATCATTAAACATCATTTTATGTCATTTTTGTTATACTTAAGTCATATTCAGGTAAGTTGTTAAACAATAATTGCCGTTATTAATGAATAATGATGTGTTTTGATGCTCTCGCTGAGAGGAGGCGTTGTGCGTACGACCATCAGTCAGATTGCTGAAGTATCCGGTTATTCACCGGCAACCGTTGACCGAGTTCTCAATGATCGCGCGGGCGTTCGATCGCGAACCCGAGACGCTATTCTGCAAACCGCGCATGAGCTGGGTTATTTCGGTCTTGCTTCGGCCTATGGCCCACCGGAAGTGGAAATGGATTTCCTGCTGCCTGCAGGTGACAACACCTTCATGCTGTTGCTGCGCAAGTTCATTATTGAGGAGGCCACAAAGTACGCTGGTATCAAGCCACGTCTGCACCTCTACGAAGATTTCAATCCAGAGCATCTGGCGGAGCGATTGTTGGAGTTGCAAGGACATACCGATGCCGTGGCTATCGTGATGCCGGATCACCCTTCAATACGTGAAGCGGTCAATCGTCTGGTGATAGGCGGTATCCACGTGGCGACGTTGGTCTCGGACTTGCCGTCACTCAACAAGATCGGTTACGTGGGAGTCGATAATCGAGCCGCAGGGCGTCTGGCTGGACTGCTTACCGGTCGATTTCTGAGGGATGACCGTGAGCACGACGTCGCCGTCTTCATCGGCTTCGCCTCATACCGGGGCCATGAAGAGCGGGAGATGGGATTTCGTTCGATTCTGGCCCAGGATTATCCTCACCTGCGCATTCGTGACATCGTTCAAGTCAACGATGATCGCGAGCGAGCTTACGAGGAGACTCAGCGCCTGCTGATGAATGAGCCGCCGGCTGCTATCTACAATATTGGTGCCGGCAATCAGGGAATAGCACGAGCCCTGCGTGACGCCGGTGCCAGCCCGGTATTCATTGCTCACGACTTGACCGAGGCGACCAAGGGCATGCTGATGGACAGGACGCTCGATGCGGTGATCGACCAGAACCCCAGAGTCGAGGCTCGTGAGGTCATCAAGTTGTTGGCGTCTGCGGTCAGAGGGGCATGTGAGCCCTCGTATCCACCGCGCCTGCAGGTTGTGTTTCGCGAGAACATACCGGTGGTTTGAGAGCCGGGAGGAAGGAGTGATATTTGAGCGTGGTCCATTCCGAAGTATTGCGATGGAACGCGATATATGGCCCCTCATTCGTCTGTCCTCAGAGAATGACGTTTTAGTGTCATTATCAGGTCACTACTGTGTCACTACATGATTAACTAATTGATTATATTGGCGAGTGGCAGAAAGGATTTGTCACCATACCGAACCTCCGCAGAGTAAGATGTCACAAGACTGCCATTGTCTAGACAACTGAGAGTCATCTATTCCTTGCAGACTGATGCCATTCCTTGAGGAGAGGCATCATGTCCATTCCCACGATCATCGTTGAGCAACTCAACAAGACATTTGGCCATCGACGCGTGCTCGATGGTATCAGTTTCAACGTCACTCCCGGCGAAATGGTCGCCCTGATTGGTCCTTCCGGCTCGGGAAAATCGACCCTGTTACGTCATCTGGTGGGCCTGACCTGTGGCAACCGCGGCGAGGGAGGGCGTGTCTCGGTCATGGGCCGTGATGTGCAGATGTCGGGCCGTATGCGCCGCGCCAGTCGTGGTGAACGCTGTCGCACCGGGTACATCTTCCAGCAGTTCAATCTGGTGGGCCGACTCAGTGTGATGACCAATGTGCTGATCGGCGGCCTCGGCAGTATGCCCCGTGGGCGTGCCGTACTGGGACGTTTCTCGGCGGAAGAGCGGCAGCGCGCCCGCGAATGCCTGGCGCGGGTAGGGCTGGAGGAGCTGGCCGAGCAACGCGCCAATACCCTTTCCGGTGGTCAGCAGCAGCGTGTCGCCATTGCTCGGGTGCTGATGCAGGACGCCGAGATCATCCTCGCCGACGAGCCCATCGCTTCTCTTGATCCGCGTAGTGCCCGTGAAGTCATGGAAATCCTCGAACGCATCCACCAGGAAGATGGCCGCACGGTAGTCGTGACCCTTCATCAGGTTGAGGTGGCCCGCCGCTACTGCAAACGTGCGATTGCTCTCAAGGAAGGGCGTCTGTATTTCGATGGTCCGACTCATGAGCTCACCGATGGTCGTCTACAGACACTGTACGAGAACGCTGGTCTCGACGAACTCCGCGCATCGGCGAATACCGGTGACGCCACTGAACCTGCCCGGGCACCCGCCATGGCCAGGGTGCAGGTAGCGCATAGCTGAGTGCTGATGCTGCCTGTAAACGATAACAAACTGTCCTTACGCATCCCTCTTATCCATCAGGAGTAACTTTCATGGCACTCGCCTCCCTGCGTCGCCTGACTCTGCCATTGATTGCTGGTTTCAGCCTCGCTGCTGTTTCTCAGTTGGCAGCCGCCGATACCCTCAAGTTCGGCATCATTTCCACCGAAGCCAGCCAGAATCAAGCCCCCCTGTGGGAGCCTTTCCTCGAGGCAATGTCCGAGGAAATCGGCATGGAAATCGAGCCGTACTTTGCCACTGACTATGCCGCGGTTATCCAGGCGATGCGCTTCGATCAGATCGATCTCGCCTGGTATGGCAACAAGTCGGCGATGGAAGCGGTAGACCGTGCCGATGGTGAAGTTTTCGCGCAGACGGTACCTGACAATGGCCAGCCGGGTTACTGGAGCTTGATGATTGTCAATCAGGACAGTGATCTGCACAGCATCGAGGACGTGCTGGCCAATGCCGCCGATCTGGTATTCGGCAATGGCGACCCGAACTCGACTTCCGGTTATCTGGTGCCTGGCTACTACGTGTTCGCCGAGAACAACGTCGATGCTTCCACAGCCTTCAAGCGCACCTTGAACTCCAGCCATGAGACCAATGCGTTGGCGGTGGCCAATCACCAGGTTGATGTCGCCACTTTCAATACCGAGGGCATGGAGCGTCTCGAAATCACCGCGCCGGAAAAGGCCGAGCAACTGCGTGTGATCTGGAAGTCGCCGTTGATTCCTTCCGACCCGCTGGTGTGGCGCAAGGATCTGGATGAGGACACCAAGCAGAAGTTACGTGACTTCCTGTTCAGCTATGGCGATAGCGACGCTGAGCGTGAGGTTCTGGCACCGCTGCAGTGGGCGCGTTTCGATGAGTCGAGCAACGATCAACTGTTGCCGATCCGCCAACTGGAGCTGTTCAAGCAGCGTTCCAGCATCGCGGGTGACCAGAGTCTCGATGACAGCGAGCGACAGCAGAAGTTGGCCGAGATTGATGCCCAGCTTGATCAACTCGGCGAGCGTATGAAGGAGATCCAGGCAGCCGATGCTGACTCCACGTCGGATAGCGTCAACGCGGGCTGATCGGCCCGAGCCGGAGAGCGCCTGCGGGCGCTCTCGCATGCTGCTTCGCAGGAGAAATCATGACTACCCAGACTTCCATATCCAGTATCCAGCAGCCGCCAAAGCGCAGTTGGGCCACGCTGTTGAGCTGGTTCGTGGCCATCAGTGTACTGGCCTGGGCATGGCAGGGCGTCGAGATGCAGCCCAGCCTGTTGGTCACCAACGCCGACAACATGGCCACTCTTGCGGGAGATTTCTTTCCGCCGGCGTTCGGCAACCTTGGACACTATATTGACCAGATGATGGTCACGATCCAGATCGCCATCTGGGGCACATTGCTGGCGATCATCGTCGCAGTCCCGTGCAGCCTGTTGTCCTCCGAGAACCTGGCTCCATGGTGGGTCTACCAGCCCATGCGGAGGTTGATGGATGCCACGCGCGCCATCAATGAGTTGGTGTTCGCCATGTTGTTCGTGGTGGCGGTAGGGCTGGGGCCCTTTGCCGGGACTCTGGCGCTGTTCGTGCACACCACCGGTGTGCTGGCCAAACTGTTCTCCGAGGCCGTGGAAGCCAGTGAGGCAGGGCCGATGGAGGGCATTCGTGTGACAGGCGCTGGGCGTATCGAGGAAATCGTCTTCGGCTTGATCCCTCAAGTATTACCGCTGTGGATCTCGGTAAGTCTGTATCGCTTCGAATCGAATATCCGCTCGGCCACGGTACTGGGAATGGTCGGCGGCGGGGGTATCGGCGTCGCGCTGTGGGAGACCATGCGCGGTTTCCAGTATGCCGAGACGGCGACCATCATGCTGGTGATCATCATTGCCGTGACAGTGCTCGATATGGCCTCCCAGAGGGTCCGCAAGCGCTTCATCTAGACTGTTGGACACAGCTCGGTGGAATACAGCGATGTATGGCTTCGGTAGGCAATGGAGGACAGCAGATGGTCTTTATTCAAGGAGCGAACATGTCTAGACAACTGGCCCGACAGGACGCCGGACCACGCTATCGCCAACTGGCGGACATTCTCGCCAGAGAAGTGCGTACCGAATACGTTCCGGGCGATCTGTTGCCCAGTGAGTCGGTGCTGGCAAGACGCTTTGCGGTCAACCGCCATACCGTGCGTCGGGCACTCGATGAACTGGTGGCGGCGGGCATGGTCACGCGTCATCAGGGATTGGGTACCCAGGTGGTCGATCGCCGTCTCGACTACAGCGTCAGTGCCGGCAGCAAGGTGACCCACAATCTCGCCGAGCAGGGCATCAATACCGACAGCCGCTGCCTGAGCCAGGCCCTGGTCAAACCACCGGAAGCGATTGCCCAGCGCTTTGGGCTTGCTGAGGACCAACAGTTGCTGTGCGTCGACACTCTGAGATTGGTCGATGAGGTTGCCATGATGCGACTGCGCCACTGGTTTGATCCCGCCAGGGTGCCGGGCTGGACCCAACGCTATCGCGGCGGCTCCACCCGCGCCCTGCTCGATCAACACTACGGCCTGCGTCTGATGCGTTCCCGCGTACGTATCGAAGCCTGCCAGGCCGACGCTGAAGACTGCCGATTGCTGCAGTGCCCCCATTATGCGCCGTTGCTGACCTTGACCAGCGACAACGTCGACGCCGAGGGGCGTCTGGTCGAGGTCTCGGTGAGTCGTGCGCGTGCCGACCGGCTGGCCTACCACGTGGACTTTTCCGGCGCTGATTTCGACAAGAATCCCATCGTGGATCCTGATCAGAGTTAATACCGCTACCAGGACGAGGTTTCCTCATGACTCCAACACAACGTCACCGCGTGCTTGCGCTGACGCCTCATACACGGCTGCTGAGTGTCTGGCAGACACTGGGCATTCAGACCAGTCACCGTTGTGTGCGTGGCCCCGAAACCGGCATGGCCATGGTACGTGGCCGCATGGGGGGCTCCGGCAGTGCCTTCAATCTCGGTGAAATGACCCTGACTCGCGCCAGTGTGATGCTGGAAGACGGCAGTCTCGGCCATGGCTGGGTGGCGGGCCGCGACCAGGATCAGGCCGAATTGATCGCGCTGATCGATGCCTGTGCCCGCCATGAAAGCTGGGCACGTCGTATCGACACGGAGCTGGTCGAGCCGCTGGCCCAGGCGCTGGAAGAGGAGCGCGCCCAGGCGTCGCGCCAGGCCGCAGCAACCCGCGTCGATTTCTTCACCATGGTGCGAGGGGAATGAGCATGAATACGCGCGCAACGACCAGCAGCACCGCGAACCAGAATCCTGGTCAGCGTTGGCCGATGCTTGACGATGGCGTTCACCATCCGCAGCGCCTGTTTCGTCAATTGCTCGGCGCGATGTCCGAGCCCGGCACGCTGCAGACATTGAGTATCGATGACCTCCCCGCCGATGCGCAGCTGTCGCCTGCAGCCTGGGCCACCGTGCTCACGCTCTGCGACCTCGATACTCGCCTGTGGATCGACCCACGCCTCGAGACATCGGGGCTGCGTGAGGCGGTGGCGTTCCAGACCGGTGCTGCAATTACCGAGGTGCCCGCAGACGCCGACTTCGCATTGGTGGTACCGCAGACCCTTGTGGAAATCACTGACTTTGCCATCGGCAGTGATGCCTGGCCCGACCGCAGCACCACCTTGATCGTGGTGGCCGAACAACTCGCCGAAGGTAACGACTGGCGGCTCACTGGCCCCGGCATCGCCGATCACCGCAGCCTGGCCCTCGGTGGCCAGGTCGCGCCACTGATGTGGCGCCTGGCGGCCAATCACAACTGCTTCCCGCGTGGCCTCGATGCGTTCATCACCAGTGGCTATCAACTGCTGTCGATTGCCCGCAGCACCCGCATTGCTGCCGGAAATGGCCAGACCGAGGAGAACGCCTGATGTACGTAGCCGTGAAAGGGGGCGAGAAGGCGATTGCCAACGCCCATCAGTGGATGGCGGATCGCCGCAGAGGCGATCGTGAGCAGGCAGAAATAGGCGTCGACCAGGTGCAGCAACAGCTGGGGCTGGCGGTGGACAGGGTCATGGCCGAGGCCTCGCTGCATGATCCCGAACTGGCGGCACTGGCGCTGAAACAGGCCAGTGGCGATATGGTCGAGGCGGTGTTCCTGCTGCGTGCCTACCGCACTACCTTGCCGAGACTGGCCGAGACCTGTCCGCTGGATACCGGTGCCATGCATATCGAGCGGCGCATCAGCGCCACCTTCAAGGATGTGCCGGGCGGCCAGGTGCTGGGGCCAACCTACGATTACACCCATCGCCTGTTGGACTTCATGTTGCTTGCCGAAGGAGAAGCTCCCGAGGCCGAGCGCGCCGAGGCAGCGCTGGAACGTTGTCCGCAGATTCTCGACTGCCTCAATGCCGAAGGGCTGATCGAGCAGGAAGTCGATGATGGCAGTGTGCCCTATGACATCACCCGTGACCCACCCGACTTTCCCGTCGATCGTGCCACCCGTCTGCAGATGCTGGCGCGGGGCGACGAGGGCTACCTGTTGGCGCTGGGTTACTCGACGCAGCGCGGCTATGGCCGCAACCACCCCTTCGCCGGGGAGATTCGTCAGGGCAGCGTGGAAGTCGAGATCGAGGTGGAGGGCTTCGAAGGCCCGCTCTGCATCGGTGAGATAACGCTGACCGAGTGCCAGATGATCAACCAGTTCGGGGGCTCGCGGGAGAAGGCACCGCAGTTCACTCGCGGATACGGGCTGGCCTTCGGACGCAACGAGCGCAAGACCATGGCCATGGCGCTGGTCGATCGTGCCCTGCGTGCCGAGGAACTGGGCGAGTCGATCCAGAGCCCGGCCCAGCAGGCCGAGTTTGTGCTGGCCCATACCGACAGTGTCGAGGCCTCGGGGTTTGTCTCGCACCTCAAGTTGCCGCACTACGTCGACTTCCAGTCCGAGCTGGAACTGCTGCGTCGCCTGCGCCGTGAGCACGCCGAGCGTCAGTCGAGCGAGCCGGTGAGCAGGGAATCGATGGCCCGTGATGAAACCGCCGGGACCGAGGAGACCGCACAATGACCACCGCCAACCACAGCGCTGCCAGCACAACAGCGGGCTACAACTTTGCCTACCTCGATGAGCAGACCAAGCGCATGATTCGTCGTGCCCTGCTCAAGGCGGTGGCGATTCCCGGCTATCAGGTGCCCTTCGGTGGGCGTGAAATGCCGATGCCCTATGGCTGGGGGACCGGCGGCATGCAGTTGACCGCCAGCATCCTCGGCGCCGATGACGTACTCAAGGTCATCGACCAGGGCGCCGACGACACCACCAATGCGGTGAGCATTCGCGCCTTCTTCGAGCGTGTCGCAGACGTCGAGACCACCACCGAGACGGCGAAGGCCAGTGTGATCCAGACCCGTCACCGCATCCCCGAGAAGACGTTGAGCAAGGACCAGATCCTGGTTTTTCAGGTGCCGATTCCCGAGCCGCTGCGCTTTATCGAGCCCAGCGAGGAGGAAACGCGGGTGATGCATGCGCTGGAGGAGTACGGCGTCATGCACGTCAAACTCTACGAGGACATCGCTCGCCACGGACATATCGCCACCACCTATGCCTACCCGGTCAAGGTCGATGGCCGCTATGTGATGGACCCGTCGCCGATTCCCAAGTTCGACAACCCCAAGCTGCACATGAGCGAGGCGCTTATGCTGTTCGGCGCGGGACGCGAGAAGCGGCTCTATGCCATTCCTCCGCATACCCGGGTCGAGAGCCTCGACTTCGAGGATCACCCGTTCGAGATCCAGGCCTGGGATGAGCCCTGTGCGCTGTGCGGTGCCACCGACAGCTATCTCGATGAGGTCATCACCGATGATGCCGGCGGTCGCATGTTTGTCTGCTCGGATACTGATTACTGCCAGTCTCGTCGCGAGGAGGTGGCATGAAGCGCCCTATGCATACTCATTCCAGACCAGCGCGTCCCGAGCTGACACGCTCCGCATTGCTCGAGGCACGCGATATCACCCGGCTCTACGGCCCCGGCAAGGGCTGTGAGCAGATCGATTTCCGCCTGCACCAGGGTGAGGTGCTGGGCATTGTCGGCGAATCCGGTTCCGGCAAGTCGACCCTGCTGCGAGTACTGTCGGGGTTGGAAAGGCCCGATGCCGGCCAGGTCATCTATCACAGCGATATCGACGGTTCCGCCGGACAGTCCGGTGCCCTTGATCTTTATGCCATCAGCGAGGCGCGCCGCCGTGCCCTGCTGCGGATGGAGTGGGGGCTGGTTCACCAGAACCCGCGCGATGGTCTGCGACTTGGCGTATCCGCCGGTGCCAATGTCGGCGAGCGCTTGATGGCACTGGGCCAGCGCCACTACGGCAATCTGCGCGCCGCCGGACAGGACTGGATGGCGCGTGTCGAACTCGACCCTCAACGTATCGATGATGCACCGCAGACCTTCTCCGGCGGCATGCAGCAACGCCTGCAGATTGCGCGCACCCTGGTGACTCAGCCACGGCTGGTGTTTATGGATGAGCCGACCGGTGGGCTGGATGTCTCGGTACAGGCGCGCCTGCTCGATATGCTGCGTACCCTGACGCGTGAGTTGGGGCTGTCGGTGGTGCTTGTCACCCATGACCTCGCGGTAGCCCGTCTGCTGGCCCACCGCCTGATGGTGATGCGGCGTGGTCGAGTGGTCGAGGCTGGGCTCACCGATCAGATTCTTGATGATCCGCAGCATCCTTACACCCAACTGCTGGTGTCTTCGGTGCTGACTCCCTGAGTCACCGTCATATCTTGTGGAGCCTGACATGACTGCAATGAATCAACCCTTTCTCAGCGCGAGCGGGCTGGAGAAGACCTTTACCCTGCATGCTCAGGGGGGGCAGCAACTGGCGGTGATGCGAGGCCTGGATCTGCGCCTGGCACCCGGCGAGTGTCTGGTGCTGTCCGGGCGCAGTGGCATCGGCAAGAGCACGCTGCTGAAGATGGTCAACGGCAATTATCGTATTTCGGGAGGCAGCCTGACCCTGCACTTCAACGCCCGGGGCGAGGATGACGGCCGACTAGAACTGGCCGGGCTTCCCGCCCAGGCCTGGCATGTGCTGCGGCGTGATGTGATCGGCTATGTCAGCCAGTTTCTGAGGGTGGTGCCTCGGGTGTCGACGCGGGAAGTGGTCATGGAGCCGTTGCTGGCGCGTGGCTGTGAGGCGCACGAGGCTCGCCAGCGCGCCGAACAGTTGCTGGCGCGGCTCAACCTGCCGCAACGCCTGTGGGAGCTGGCGCCCGGGACCTTTTCCGGTGGCGAGCAGCAGCGCGTCAACATTGCCCGCGGCTTTATCGCCGAGCATCCGCTGCTGCTGCTCGATGAGCCGACGGCATCGCTGGATGCCGCCAATCGTGATGTGGTGGTGAGCTTGATCGAGGAGGCCAAGGCCCGTGGCACGGCGATGCTGGGCATCTTCCACGATCAGGACGTACGTGATCGTGTCGCCGATCGCCTGCTGCCGTTGGAGCAGTACATGGGCACTGCCAGTGAGGAGACTCCGTAATGAGCATGAGCGAACAGATTCTGACCAATGCCCGACTGGTGCTGGAAGACGAGGTCATCAGCGGTTCACTGGTGATTCGCGATGACCGCATTGCTGCGGTAGATGCTGGCGCGGTGACGGTTGCCGGTGCCATCGACTGTGAGGGTGACATCCTGATGCCCGGGATGATTGAACTGCATACCGACAACATGGAGAAGTACTTCCAGCCACGGCCCAAGGTGTCATGGCCTGGTCGTCAGGCGGCGCTGGCCCATGACGCACAGATGGCTGCCAGCGGCATCACCACGGTGTTCGATGCAGTATCGATCGGAGATGTCGATGACCAGAGCATGCGCCACACGGCGTTGCACGACATGGTCGAGGCGCTGAGCAGCATCACGCGCAGCGGCATTTCTCGCGTTGATCACCGCCTGCATCTGCGCTGTGAAGTCTGTCACCCGGAGACCTTGAATCGCTTCCTCTCGTTGGCAGAGCTGCCGCAATTGGGGCTGGTATCTTTGATGGACCACTCTCCGGGACAACGTCAGTTCGCCAGCCTGGAAGCCTATCGCACCTACTACCAGGGCAAGCATGGCTTCGATGATGCCACCATGAACGACTTCATCGAGCGTCAGTTGGCCAACAGTGCCGAGTATTCCAGTGCGCACCGCCAGTCGATTGCCGAGGCTTGCACTCAGCGTGGTCTGGCGCTGGCCAGCCATGATGACGCCACCATCGAGCACGTCGCCGAGAGCCTTGAATATGGCACGCGCATTGCCGAGTTCCCGACCACGCGTGAGGCCGCCGAGGCATCTCATCGGCATGGTATGGCGGTGATGATGGGCGCACCCAATGTGGTTCGTGGCGGCTCACACTCAGGCAATATCGCCGCCGCCGAGCTGGTGAAGTCCGGCGTACTCGATGTGTTGTCGTCCGACTATTATCCGGCGGCGTTGCTCGATGCAGTGTTTCGCATTGCCGATATGCCGGATGGTTACTCGCTGGCGAAAGCCGTAGCCTGCGCCAGCCTTGCACCGGCCAGGGCCGTAGGACTCGATGATCGGGGGCATATCGCGCAGGGGCTGCGGGCCGACCTGATTCGCGTACGGCAGTTGGATGACCATCCGCTGGTCCAGCGTGTCTGGAGCGGCGGGAAGCAGGTGCACTGATGGCCAGGCTCGTTTATCTGATCGGTGCCAGTGGCGTCGGCAAGGACACGCTACTGGATGCCGCACGTGAGGCTCGCAGTGATTGGCTGGTAGCCCATCGCTACATCACTCGCCCCAGTGGTAGAGGGGAGAACAGCGTGGCCTTGTGTGAATCCGAGTTCGCGGTGCGCCGCGAGCTAGGGTTGTTCTGCCTCGACTGGTGCGCGCATGGACTCTGCTATGGCGTGGGCAGAGAGGTCGAGGAATGGTGCCGACGTGGGGCCACGGTGTTGCTCAATGGTAGTCGTCGGGCCTTGCCTCAAGCTCGTGAACGTTTCGGTGAAGCGCTGGTTCCGGTGGTAATCACGGCGCCATCGGAGGTGCTCAGGCAACGTCTAGTGCAGCGCGGTCGTGAGGGGAACGAGGAAATCCAGCGGCGCCTGGCTCGTCATGCGAAGGTCGAGGCGGAGCTGGTGCGCGACTTTCCCGGACTGCCACGTATCGATAACGGCGGCAGCATCGAGGCCAGCCTGTCGGCATTGGCAGCCGTAATTGATGGTCGTTCAGGGTATTCGTATCAGGGCTGAGAATCGGCAGTTTTAAAGGACGGAGAGTCGCGCCATGGAATTTCGCTTCAACGGTACCGGGGACAGCGCTCAGGTCCCACGCTTTGGCTGCCAGTGTCCGGCCTGTACCAGGGCTCGTGTATTCAGCAACCATCAGCGAGGCCCCTGCTGTGCCGAGGTCTCGGTGGATGGCCGACGCTACCTGCTCGATGCCGGGCGCATGGACCTTGCACACAGCTGTGAACTGGAACGCCCCGCCGCGATTCTATTGACGCATTATCACGCCGACCATGTGCAGGGACTCTTCCATCTGCGTTGGGGTACCGGTGAGTCGATTCCAGTGTACGGCCCCAAGGATGCCAACGGTTGTGCCGATCTCTATCGCAACCCGGGAGTACTGGATTTCCAACCCGGCCTCAAGCCATTCCGTCCACTGCGTTTTGACTCTCTCAGCGTGATACCAGTGCCGCTCAATCACAGTAAGCCGACATTGGGCTATTGCCTTGATGATGGAGGCACTCGCCTGGCCTACCTGACCGACACTCTGGGCCTGCCGCTGGAGACCGAGCGCTTTCTGCGTGAGTGGGAGCCGGACGTGCTGGTGCTGGATGCGACTCACCCCGCATCACATCAGAATCCACGTAATCACAACACCATCAGCCAGGCTCTCGACATCATCATGCGTCTCGATCCGCCGCGCGCCTGGCTGACCCACATCAGCCACGAGTTGGACGCGGAATATCTGGCCTATCGTACCGAGTTGCCGCCCAAAGTGCGTATCGCTCGAGATGGCGAGACGCTGGGGGACTGGGGGCGACTGGAGGCTGCGTCATGATCCAGCGATTTCTTTCGATGGTGATTTCTTCTTCATCTTTTTGCGTGCACAGGCGATTCCCATGACGACTTCTCAAGCGGACAGCGGTCAGCAGCCGATGTCACAGCGGCTCTCAAGCGAACCCTGTGTGGCGCCGAGTGCTCGCCTTCATGCCACCGTGTCTGGTCGCTGGACCGAGATCGGCGAACGTTGTGTGCTCAATCATGTTGAGCTCGGTGACTACAGCTATATCGAGCGCGACAGTGATGCGATGTTCACTACCATCGGCAAATTCACCTCGATAGCTGCCAGCGTTCGTATCAACCCCAGCAATCATCCCTGGTGGCGTCCCACGCTGCATCACTTCACCTATCGCCCCGGCAAGTTCGGGTTTGGCGAGCATGATCAGGCCATCGATGAGGAAGTGTTCCGTTGGCGAGAGCAGGACCGAGTGATGATCGGCCATGATGTATGGATCGGTCATGGTGCGATCATCCTGCCCGGCAATACCATCGGCAATGGCGCGATTGTTGGCGCAGGCAGTGTTGTGACTCGGGACGTACCGGCCTACCACATTGTGGTTGGCAATCCCGCACGTGTACTGCGCCCCCGATTCGAGGACCCCGCGCTTGTCGAGCGTCTCGAGCGCATCGCCTGGTGGGACTGGCCGGAGCAGCGAGTACGCGAGGCGCTGACCTGGTTTCAAGGCAGTAGTGAGGCGTTTGTCGCCTATGCCGAACAGTTCTCAGTAGAAGACGGCCAGCGCTAGCTCGGTTCTCAAGGGTCGCCCAATGCCGAGTATGATTGGCCCGACAGGAGATGCGCCTTCAGGTTGACAGCAGGGAAAAGCAACGTATTTTAGGCGCTCATGAAAAATGCATAATTAAATCTTGTCGGGAGTTTTGCTCAATGGAGCACATGGGGATTGTTTCTCTGGTACCGCCACTGATTGCCATTATCCTGGCAGTCGCCTTCAGAAATGTGGTGCTGTCGCTGTTTCTGGGGGTGTTCACAGGCATATTGATCCTCTCGGGCGGTAATCCGCTCGAGGCTACAATTTCCACCATCCGCGACCATCTCGTGCCGCAGTTGACTGACAGCTACAACGCCGCCGTCATCGTGTTGTTGATGTTTGTCGGTGGCTTCGTAGCATTGGTAGAACACTCCGGTGGCGGTGCGGCGCTGGCTTCACGCACGATCCACTACATCAACACCCGTGCCCGGACACAGATTGCGACCTGGTTGGGCGGCATTCTGATCTTCTTCTCGGATCTAGGCACGCCGTTGATCGTCGGGCCGGTGTTCGAAAAGCTCTATGACAAGGTCAAGGTCTCGCGGGAAAAGCTGGCCTGGATTCTCGATTCCACTTCTTCGCCGGTGGCGGTACTGATTCCCTTTATCGGCTGGGGTATCTACATCATGGGCGTGATTCGCGAGGAGTTGGACCGGCTCGGTAATAGCGCCTCGGAATTCGATATCTTCGTGCAGGCGATTCCCTTCCAGTTCTACGCCATTCTTGCCGTGGTCGCGATCCCGGTGGTTGCACTATTCGGTGTCGACTTCGGCGCCATGGCCCGCGCTGAGCGTCGTGTTCGCGAGGACGGGGAAATCTACTGGCCCAAATCCCGGCCATTACGTAGAACGGCTAGTCAGGCCGAGGGAGCGAGTAACGAAAGTCACCCGATATTGATCTGGCTGCCACTGACAGTACTGTTTGTGACCTTGTTTGGTCTGTTGATCAGCTACGGCTTCCCGATGGAGCCGGTCCCCGGTAGTACCTTCCGTGTTGCGCTGAGTACGGCTTATCTGTTTGCGGCAGTAGTGCTGATTGCCCTGATGCTGATCTATCGCGTCAAGCGTTTCGCCGACATCTTCGATACCTATCTCGGTGGCATGCAGCGCATGGTCAGTGTGGTGATGATCCTCGTGCTGGCATGGGCTCTGGGTGGACTGTTGAACGAAATGGGCACTGCCAATTACATCGTCGAACAGCTCAAGGGCAATGTACCTGGTGCGTTGGTTCCGGCGATCATCTTCCTCGCCGCGGCGGGCATGTCCTTTGCCACCGGCAGTTCCTGGGGCACTTTCGCCATCATGCTGCCACTGGCGATTCCCATGTCCTTTGGCCTTGAGGCACCACTGCTGGTGTGTATTGGTGCTGTGCTATCCGGCGGTATCTTTGGTGATCACTGCTCACCGATTTCGGACTCGACCATCCTCGCATCCACTGGGGCAGGTTGTGACCATATCGACCATGTTCGTACCCAACTGCCCTATGCGCTGACCAATGGCAGCATTGCGCTGCTGTCCTTCATCGTCGCCGGCTACAGCCAGAGCGCGATAACCGTCGTCCTGAGTCTGGTGGTGATGATCGCGGTATTTGCGTTGGTGGCGCGTCTGCAACGTCAGCGGGCCACAACGACAGTAGCCCACAACGACACAGCCCCCAATCACTGATCGAGTTTATCGTCGCTCCGGTTGGTTGGTTGGATGGTTGGATGAATGGTTGGCTGAAAGGCTAAGTGAATGCAGGGCCGGAAGTCGCTTACCGCGATTGTCCGGCCCTTGCCTTGTTTGGTGACTAACGTTTGGTGGCTATCGTTTGCTGACTATCCTGTTTGACGACTACCGCTGACGCAGACTGATCCAGTCGGGACTGTCGCCGACCTTGAGACGTGCCACCTGCTCGAGTCGACCGTCCGCCAGGCGATAGGCGGAGATATGTCCGGACAACTGCCCGGCGGCAATCAGATAGTGCCCGGATTCATCGACGGCGAAACCGCGTGGCTGTTGCTCGATTTCATGTTCTGCATGCAGGCTCAGTTCGCCGCTCTGCGGATCGACACGGAAGGACGTCAGTAGGGAGCTGTTGCGCTCACAGGCATACAGGAAGTGACCGCAGGGGCTGAGGTGGATATCCGATGCCCAATAGTCGTCGTGTTGGCCCTTGCTGATGGCGATCCGCTGGCGGATTTCCGCGGAGCCGCTGGTCTCATCGTAGTCGAGCAACGTGACCGAACCATCCAGCTCACCCAGCACATAGAGCCGGGTTCCACTGCTGTCGAAGATGAAATGCCGGGGGCCAGTACCTGCGGGAAACTCGATGGTAGTCGGCTCTGCGAGTGGTGACGTTCCTTCCGCGAGCGGGAAGACATAGAGCCTGTCACCTCCGAGGCTGGATGCCAGCACGTGGCGGCCGGATGGCGCTTCGAGAATCGCGTGAGCATGAGGCTCGGTGGCAAAGGTCTGCAGATGATCAGTCACCAGACCGTCGGCATCGATGGCGTAGGCACTCACCAGGTTGTCGCCATAGGAGGCGCCGAACAGGTAGCGGCCACGGCTATCGGTCGACAGATAGGCCATGCTGGCATCCAGCGGCGCATTGCCACGATGGTTCAGCTGCCCATCGGCCGCGATATCCAGCGTTGCCACAAACAGCGGTTCACCTCGCGAGGCTGCATACAGCTGCTGTCCTGAGGGCGAAAAAGCCAGTGGCAGGGAGCCTCCTTCACTGATCAGGTCAGGGAGTCGCAGGTTCTGACGGTGACTCAGGTTGCCATGTTCGGTATTCAGCTCGACAACCCATATTTCGCCACTACCTGCGCAGCCGACGTAAACGGAGATATTGTCACTCATGGCAGTAGGGAATCCTCTAGCGCGAAGTGGAGTAGGGCATCAGCATCTGGATGCCTGTGTCGTCGCAATGATATCAACTAGGTTGTAATACATATTATTTTTATAGAATGATTCTTTGGTCGCAAGGCATGTCATGGAACCTGAAATGATGGGTCATGGGATGACACCGGCAAGGAGTTTTCTGCGCCGGTGTCATCGCGTTGGCGTTACATCATTGATCCCAGTGGGGAGCAAAGTCCGGCGAAGCGATACGCTCGCCACGGTCCAGATCAGCGATGGCGGCCATATCCTCATCACTCAAGGTGATCGACATCGCCTCGATGTTGCTCTGGATATTGCGTTCCTTCGTCGATGACGGAATCACTGCAATATCCAACTGGTTGAGCCAGGCGAGGGTGATCTGGGCGGGTGTCACGCCGTGACGGTCGGCGATCCGCTTCAAGGTCTCGTCTTCCATCACCTTGCCGACCGCTAGCGGCATGAAGGCCGTCACGGCAATACCCATTCCGCGGCAATGTTCGATCAGCTCACGGTTCTGCAGGAAGGGGTGCACTTCGATCTGGTTGGTCAGGATTCTACCGCTGCCGAGGATCTCCAGCGCTTCATCGAGTTGAGCGATGGTGAAGTTCGATACGCCGATATGGCGTGCCTTGCCGGCTGACTGCACTTCCTTGAGCGCAGTGAGATAGGCGGACATGGGCAGCGCATTATCCGGTGACGGCCAGTGGATCAGCAGCAGGTCGACATGATCCATTTCCAGCCGGGCCAGGCTTTCATCGACGCTGTCCTTGAGATCCTGTGGCTCGAGCCTGTCCCACCAGACCTTGGTGGTCAGGAAGATTTCCTCACGTGGCACCGCGCTGGCATTGATCGCGGCACCGACGTCCTTCTCGTTGCCATAGAACTGAGCGGTGTCGATGTGCCGATAACCATGTTTCAGCGCACAATCGATGGCGAACTTCAGTGTGTCGCCCTCAAGGCGATAGGTACCGAATCCGGGGTTGGGAAAGGAATAGGACATCGTGTCTCCAGTTGTGGTCGGCATGTTGTTGACTTCAATCGACAAAGGGTAGGCGGTAAATAGCTGACTAGCGAATCATTAGACCCCGGCCAGACGCAACTCGCGGCGTTGATCGAGGCGTGCCGAGAAGCGTGTGGCTGCCAATGCAGAGAGTACGATGATGGCGCCGATCCAGGCGGTATCCGTCAGTCGCAGATGCGTTACCACCTGGCCGCCGATGATCGAGCCCAGCGCGATACCGATATTGAAGGCGGCGATGTTCAGGCCCGAGGCGATATCAACGCCTTCGGGGACATAACGCTCGGCGAGCTGCACCACATACACCTGCAGTCCGGGGACGTTGCCGAAGGCGAAGGCGCCCCAGACCAGGATGGTGATTACCGCGGCGATGGCATGCCCGGCGGTGAAGGTCAGCAGGGCAAGGACGATCGATAGCCCGGCGAATACCCAGCTCAGCGCGCTGGTGGCACCTAGACGGTCCGCCAGGCGTCCGCCGTACAGGTTGCCGACGGCCACCGAGGCACCGTAGACCAGCATGATAAGCGCCACGACACTGCTGTCGAATCCGGTCACCTGTTCAAGTATCGGCGCGAGGAAGGTGAAGGCGGTAAAGGTGCCGCCATAGCCGAGAATGGTCATGGCGTAGACCAGCAGCAGGCGCGGATGCGTCAGCACTCGCACCTGTTGGGCGATGCTGGCAGGAGCCGCACGCTTGAGATTACGCGGAATCAGCAGCGCACTACCGATCAGGGCAATGGTTCCGAGCAGGGAGACGACTAGGAAAGTGGCGCGCCAACCAAGATGCTGACCGATCCAGGTGCCCAGCGGCACTCCGGTGACCAGCGCCACGGTCAGGCCGGTGAACATGATGGCGATGGCACTGGCTTCACGATCCTTGCTTACCAGACTGGTGGCGATGGTCGAACCGATCGAGAAGAACACCCCATGGGCCAGACCGGTAAGGAGGCGTGCCACAATCAGTGAGTTATAGCCCGGCGCCTGCCAGGCGAGCAGATTGCCGATGATGAACAGGGTCATCAACGCCATCAGCACCCATTTGCGATTGAAGCGTGACGTGGCGGCGGTCAACAGCGGTGCTCCCACCGCGACGCCAAGTGCATAGAGACTGACCAGTAGACCAGCAGAAGGCAGGCTGACGCCCAGGTCGGAAGCGATAGTGGGCACTAGACCGACGATGACAAACTCGGTGGTACCGATGGCAAAGGCGCTGAGGGTCAGTGCCAGCAGAGCAATAGGCATGAAGAGAATCCCGGATGATGTGGCCGGAGCGCGATGCACTCCTTGAATGCTGCGCAGTGTGCCGGGAGTCATCTTTTCGATAAATGTGATATTTATGGAAAGACTTTTGCTGAAACCGATATAAAGGCTACGCCATGAAGACACGCTCCGACGATCTCGAACTACTGCTGGCCGTGGTCGACAGCGGCGGCTTCAGTGCTGCAGCCGATCGCCTCGGTCTACCGGTGGCCAGAGTGTCACGAGCGATTCAGAGGCTGGAAGAGCGGCTGGACGTGCCGTTGCTCAACCGCACCACACGTAGTGTGGCGTTGACCGCGGAGGGGCGTTGTTTCGTCGAGGAAATCCGCGCTGGGCTGGAACAGCTCAATGCCGCCGAGGAAACTCTTGCGCTAACCCGTGGCGAGCCTCGCGGTCGTTTACGGGTGGATGCCGCCAGCCCCTTTGTACTGCACCAGTTGGTGCCGTTGGTGGCGGAGTTTCGTCATCACTATCCCGCTATCGAGCTGGAGCTGACCGCCAGTGATGACATCATCAATCTGCTGGAACAGCGAGCGGATGTCGCCATCCGTATCGGCACGCTCAGTGACTCTTCGCTGCATGCTCGGTTGCTGGGCCGTTCACGCCTTCACCTGGTGGCCAGCCCGGAGTATCTGGCATCGGCCGGCGAGCCTGTGTCGGCGGAGCAACTGGCTCAGCATCAACGTATCGGCTTTCTTGGCTCGGGCACCCTCAACCATTGGCCGGTGCAGAGCCTGGACAGCGATATCACCCCGACGCTGGCGTCATCCAGCGGTGAAGTGGTACGTCAGCTATGCATCGCAGGGCACGGAATTGCCTGCCTGTCTAACTTCATGGTGTGTGAAGACCTCAAGGCCGGACGCCTCAAGCGAGTACTCGAAGGGCAGATGCTTCACGGCGGTGGCCGAGAGTTGGTACAGGCGGTGTACTACCGTAACACTGCCATGTCGGGGCGTATTCAGGCCTTTCTCGACGTGATCGCTCCGCGCCTGACGTTGTAGTGCGATAAAAACGCGGCGTCTCAACGCCAGTTGGGCATGGTCCAGCCGCGCTGGCGGGCGATGACTTCGAGCTTGGGATCGGGGTGAATCGCCCAGGCCTCATCGACGGCTTCCAGTAGTGGCAGGTCGTTGTGGGAGTCGGAATACCCCCAGCTCTGACGCGGTTTACGCCCCTCCAGCCAGGCATCGAGAGCGGTCAGTTTGCCGTCGCGGAAGGTACGAATGCCGGTGGCACGCCCGGTGTAGTAACGGTCCTCCCCAGACCCTGCCGTTTCCAGCGCGGTGGAAAGCACATCATCGGCGCCCAGGCGGCGTGCAAGGGGTGCGACCAGTTGTGCGGTCGAGGCCGAGATGATCAGGGTTCTGTGACCCTGTTGGCGATGCCACTCGAGACGCTGCAGACCGCCGGGATACAGGCGTGACATGACTCGCTCATCGAGGCAGGCATCCACTTCGGCGTTGACCTCCTGGACGCGGCGTCCTTCCAGCGGCGACAGCAGCAGATCAAGGTGCTCTTCCATATCCAGCACGCCCGCTGCATAGGCCCGCGCATGCTCGGCGAAGGCGGCCCTGAAGGCGTCACCGTTACCAATCCAACCACGCTCGATCAGCCACTCGCTCCATAGGCGGGTGATATCGCCCTGCAACAGGGTGTCATCGAGGTCGAACAACGCGAGATCGAAGGCAGTGTCGGGCATTGAAGGGCCATCCGTGTAAAGGAAATACGTTCTCGATACTAACGGGGCGTGATGACCATTGCACGACACTGGAAGGCGAGCTACCGCCTGATTAGAGAGGGCTACCGATTATATCGCAAGCCCATTGCGTCGCCGAACTTCCAGCAACAGTGCGCTGTGATCAAGCTCGCCACCGCCTGATTCGACGAAGTCCGAGAAAAGCTGGTCCGTCAGTTTGAGAAGAGGGAGATCCAGACCAAGCTCTCGGGCGGTATCACAGGCAGCCCGAGTATCCTTCAACTGGTGCTTCGAAGGGCCACCCGGTGTGAAGTTACGTTCCAGCATACGTTGGCCATGCTGATCGAGGATGCAGGAAGAGGCAAAGCCACCGAGCATGGCTTCACGCACACGAGCCGGGTCGGCACCACCAACTTCGGCAAGGGTCATGGCTTCTGACACAGCAGCAATGGTCGTCGCCACTGTCAGTTGATTGACCAGCTTGGCCAGAGCTCCTGTACCGGCAGGGCCGATATGCACAGAACGCCCCATTGCCGCGAGAATCGGTTTGGCGCGCTCGAAGGCTTGTTCAGTGCCGCCGGCCATAATCGAGAGCGAGCCTTCTATCGCGCCCTTCTCACCGCCGGAAACGGGAGCATCCAGCCATTCCAGCCCCATCGAATGGCTGCGCTCGGCCAGATCGATGGCTTCGTTACGACCGATGGAGGACATGATGATCAGCAAGGTACCGGGAGCCATGGCATAGGCGGCCCCTTGTTCGCCAAACAGAATCTCCTCGCAGACCGGCCCGCTACTCAACATCACGATCACCGCGTCGCGTCCACGTACGGCATCAGTTGGAGTCGGCATCACGTTGATACCGGCCTCCATCAGTGTTGTGTGGCGAGTGCTGCTGCGATTCCAGGCGGTGACGTTGAACCCGCCAGTGACAAGATTACAGGCCATGGGCAGGCCCATGATGCCGGTGCCCAGTACAGCAATAGATGATGTGCTGGTCATGATGTCCTCGTGATGTGACTGGCCGTACGGCAGACCCAAGCCGTGCGGCCAGTGGATTGGCTATCCTGCCATCAGTCCGCCGGGCCGATGATGTGCTTCACCTCAAGATAGCCGGATAATCCCCAGGGGCCGAGTTCGCGGCCGATGCCACTGATACCGAAGCCGCCCCAACTGGCTTCCGGCATCACCAGCTGTTCACTGTTGTACCAGATGCTGCCGGCGCGAAGTCGGCGTGCCACGCGACGGGCACGCTGTGGGTCGCCGGAGATCACCGTGGCAGCGAGGCCGAAGTCGCTGTCGTTGCCGTGCTGAATGGCTTCCTGCTCCGACGTGACCGAGCGTGCGCAGAGTACCGGGCCGAAGATTTCCTCACGCCACAGGCGACTGTCGGTGGGCACATCACGGAACAGTGTGGGAGCGACGAATTCGCCCTGTGCGGGAAGCTGGCGATGGCTGGCATCGCGCACCGCCGTCAGTCCCTCCTCGCGGGCGATCTCCAGGTAGCGTTCGACACTCTGGCGCTGGCGCGCGCTGGTCATCGGTCCCATGTCGGTATCATCGGCCAGCGGGTCGCCAAGGCGCAGGGCGTCAATGCGTTGGCTCAGCGCTTCATAGAGCGCATCGGCAATCGACGCATCAATGATCAGGCGCGAGGTGGCGGAGCAGATCTGCCCGGAATTGAAGTAGATACCGGCCATTACCCAGTCGGCGGCCTGTTCGGGATCGGCATCGTCCAGCACCAGGATCGGTGACTTGCCGCCCAACTCCAGGGAAACACCACGCACGCCTTCGGCGGCGGCATGCATCACCCGTTCACCCACAGCGTTGCTGCCGGTGAAAGATAACTTATCCACACCCGGGTGTGCCGAGAGCGGTGCACCAATGCCTTCGCCATCACCGTGAACAAGGTTCAGCACGCCCGCAGGCAACTCGATGGCTTCGGCAATTTCAGCCACGGCATTTTCCGGCAGCGGAGTGACTTCGGAGGGTTTGAAGACGATGGTGCAGCCTGCTGCCAGCGCTGGCGCGATCTTCCAGGCGCTGGTGACCAGCGGGAAGTTCCAGGGCGTGATCAGAGCGACGACGCCTGCCGGGTCTTCGTAGGTTCTGGCCTCGATCCCGTCCATGGCGTGTTCGACGAGGCGCCCCTGGCGTTGCTCCAGCGCGCGGGCCTGTTTGGCGTAGTAACGGTAGCAGGCGATGGCATCATCAAGGTCGATGGCCGCTTCGGCCAGCGGCTTGCCGTTGTTGGTTGCCGAAGTGGTGATCAGCTCATCGCGACGCTCGCTGAACGCATCGGCAAAGGCGTCCAGCCACTCAGCGCGGCGCGCGCCGCCCAGTGCCTGCCATTCGGGAAGGGCCTTGCGTGCCGCAGCGACAGCAGCATCAACATCAGCCGCATCACCGGCGGTCAGTTCGGCAAGCTGGTGTTGGCGATAGGGATCCATCACCGCCAGGCGACGCTGGCCCTGGCTTTCGATCCACTGGTTGTTGATGAACTGCTTCGTCAGTTGGCGCAAGACAGACTCCTGATAATCAAGCATTGAATGGGTGAAAATGGGTCAGCGCTGGTGAGTTTCCAGCCAGGTATCAATCAATTGATGGCAGTGCTGACCCGAAAAGCTGGGAAAGTGGCCGCCATGTACGGTGCGTATCGGCAGACGGCGCAGCCGTCGCAGGCTATTGGCGTAGTCGTCGAGGTTGCTGTGCCAGAGATCCTCGATCAACTCGCCATCGTAGATGATGTCGCCGGAGATCAGAGTCGCGGTTGCCGCTTCCCAGAGGGCGATACCGCCTGGTGAATGTCCGGGGGTATGAATCACTTCGAGTTGACGATTGCCAAGGTCGATGACATCACCGTCCTCGAGCAGGGCGATTTTCGGCGGGGTGGTGATGCGATAGCCGCTGTGTGAATACGGGGGCGGTGGTAGAGCATCGAACATCTGGTCATTGACGAAAGCATCGGCCAGTGTGCGCCTGTTGTCGGGACTGGCAAGGATATCGGCTTCTGCAGAATGCACGTGGCAGCAATCGAACTCGTGGGCGGCCCCGATATGATCGAAATGGGTATGGCTGGCGACGGCAACAATGTCGTGGCCGGATAGTTCGGCAACGCTCTCGCGGAGTGGCACCGCGCCGAGCCCGAAGTCGACCACCAGGTCACGGTCCTGACCGCGCAGGTGCCAGATGTTACAGCGGTAGAAGGGTTTTATCGCGGGTTCGTCGATCAGCGTGATGTCGTCTGCCAACCGCTGAGTGCGATACCACTGCGTTGCAGCACCCCGTGAAAGTGTGAAGTAGCTCATTTGACTGGCTCTTCGATGGCGCGCAGGTCCTTGAGATAATTCTGATGTACCCGGCTCTCGTCGAGGCGGTCGAGATCCAGGTCGACAATCAAGACTCCGGGGTCGACGCCCAGAAGGCCGAGTACTTCACCGTCCGGGCCCGCCACCAGACTGTTACCGCAATAGTGCAGTTGGTCCTCTATGCCTGCGCGATTGATGCAGGCCACAAAGCATTGGTTGTCCATGGCACGAGCACGGATCTGCAATTGCTGGCGCTCGGCATTGGGTACCATGTTGGCCGTCGGTGACAGGATCACCTCGGCGCCACGCTGGGCCAGTGCTCTGGCGATCTCGGGAAACTCGTTGTCGTAACAGATCATCAGACCGAGTCGGCCCAGGCGTGTTTCGACCACACACAGCTCATCGCCGGCGCTGAAGTGCTGATGTTCACGATCCCACAATTGGCGCTTGTGGTAGGTGGCGATACGCTGCCCGTGGTCGTCGAACAACACAGCACTATTGGTCAGGCGTCCATCGCCTTGACGCTCGGCCAACCCAACCAGCAGATGCAGGCCGAATTCTGCAGCCAGTCGACCAAGCTGTTCGGAGAGAGGACCACCAACGGGATCACTGAGTGTCTCGAGCTGTTCGAAGACGTTGTAACCCGTCAATGCCAGTTCGGGCAGAGCGACAAGATCGGCGCCTGCGAGGACGGCCTGGTGGCAGAGTGCTTCCAACGCTGCGAGGTTGTCGCGAGCCTCACCACGAACAGGATCAGTTTGAGCAATAACCAGGCGCATGTTGGACTCCTCAGGTCTGAGAAACAGGGGTGCGAGCTTGCGGCACAAGACGGGTGCCCAGCCAATAGATGCCACCTGTGACCACGAATACCGGCAGTGAAGCACCGAAGGATAGTGGTGCCACCAGCGTCCAGTAGGCGGCCAGGCCGGCACCCAGCACATAAGCTGTGAGTGCGATGCTGGCCGTAGGACGACCCAACTGGTGGCGGGCATTCAGCAACTGAGCACTGTAACCCTCACGGCCCACCAGGTAATAGTCGACAATCATCACTGAGAACGCCGGGATGAACAGCGCGCCGATCAGCAGCAGGAAATTCTGGAACTGGTCGAGGATTCCCGGAATCAAGGCACCGAATACCGTAACCACACCAATCACCAGGGCTGGCTTCCAGAAGGCCATGCCCGGCGATACGTTCATGCATGACAGCGTGGCACTGTAGACCGCCATGACATTGGTCGTCATCACCGAGAAGAAGATCACCAGAGCTGCAGGCAGACCGAAGCCAAACCCGGACAGCAGTCGTGTTGGGTCATAGGTCTGTTGCATGCCGTTGAGCACGGATATCCCGGATACGGCAGCACCCAGACCCATGGCGATCATGGCCGCCAGCACATAGCCGCTGTAGGTGCCCCAGATGGCAATGGCGCCACTGCGACAGTTGCGGTTGTAGTCGGCAGAGGAGGAAATCCACGAGAAGGCGGTGGCGATGACGATATCAAAGGCGATGCCGAGGGTAATGCCATTGTGCGACTCCACCGGCATCTCCAGCAGTGCCGATACATCGTAGTGTTTGTTGAGTTGGTACAGCACCAGCGCGGCGAGTCCCACCATGGCAAGTGCTGCCCAGCGTTCGACTCGCTCGATGCCGAGGTGACCACGCAGCACGATCAGCACCACTACGGTTTCGCAGAGAATGGTCATCAGTGGAAGGTTGGAATACCCGGTCGTCGCCTCGATGGCATAGTTGAGGCTCATGCCTGCCAACAGGGCTTGAATCCAACTCCAGGCAATCAGTACCGCCATGTTGACCAGCGAGATCAACTTGCTGCCGAGAGGACCATAGGCGCGACGAGTCAGTGCCATGGATGGCAGCCCGGTACGTTGCCCCATCAAGCCGACCAGCAACAGCGGAATGGCACCGATCAATGAGCCGATCAACACCGCGGACATGGCAGTGGTAAAGGCCAGGTCCGGTACCAGTAGCATGCCGGTGAGAATAGTGGTGACGACCACATTGGCACCGAGCCATAGCGTGACAGTACCGAAAGCCCCGAGGCTGCGGTGCTGGTGTTCGTCGAGTGTGTCCTGTCCGAGTAGTCGCTTGAATGCGCTCATCGAGAGTGTCCGTCTATTTGTTATTGGAAGTTGAGGGTTGAAGAAACCTGAGACCGCCGATGTTGAAAGTGGGTCGTTATGTGCGTCAGGCAAGCAGAGGCAAGACTCCGGCACCCGACAGGTGCCGGAGTGGATGAGATCAGGCTACGGCCGCCTGCCAGGCGGCGGCGTCGACCTCAATCAGCATCGGGCCGTCGCTGGGACGATTATCCAGCGCACGCTGGAGCCCAGCGGGGTCGCCGACTCGGGTTGCTGCACACCCGAAACCCGCGGCCAGCATCTGGAAGTCGGGTGGCTGGATATCGACGCCGAGGCGAGTGACGCCAGCGTTGTCCATGAAGCGGCGAATTTCCTCGTAGCCTTGGTTGTGCCACAGCAGAATCACCAGCGGCAGACGTTCTTCCACCGCACAGGCCAGCTCGGTGAGGGTGAACATCACGCCACCATCACCGACCAGTGCGACCACTGGTAGGTCAGGGCGGCCAAGACAGGCGCCCATGGCGGCGGGCAGGCCGTAGCCGAGGGTGCCGTAGCCCGATGCTGAGTTGAAGTAACGGCGTGGCTCAGGGCGAGTCACCAGGTGATTACCGGCATAGACGGTGGCGCAGGAATCGCCGACCAGAACTGCGTCGGGAAGTGCCTTGTTCAGCGTTGCAAACAACGGCACGTAAGTGGCGAAGGCAGGGTCATTGGCCAGGTTCAGTGCGTCCAGAGCCGCGCGGGTACGCTCGGCACCCTGGCGTGCATGGCGCTGCTTGCCCAGACGTTCGGCCAGAGCCAACAGCGCCAATCCTGCATCGGCGACCATCGCCAGGTCGGCGCAATGGTTGCGAACCAGCTGTTCGGCATCAAGGTCGACACGAATCAGACGACCGCCAATCTCGAAACCATCATCGAATACCACGTCATAATCGGTTTCGCCGATCTCGGTACCGATCGCCAATACCACATCGGCGTCGCGTGCCATGTCGCGTACCGGCGGGAAGGAGGCGTTGGGGCCAAGGTCGAGCGGGTGCTCACTTCCCAACACCCCTTTGGCGTTAACCGTGACGACGGTCGGCGCATCCAGGGCCTCGACCAACTGGCGTGCCGCTTCGGGGGCCGCAGCACAACCACCGCCCAGCAATACCAGCGGACGCTCGGCTCCATTCAGCCACTGACAGGCCTGGTTCAGGCTGGCGCTGTCCGGGGCCGGTCGCGCCAGTTGCGGACGCTGCCAGCTACGCGGTGCCTTGACCGGCGCATTGAACAGGTCGATGGGGATTTCGATATGCACCGGACCCGGGCGCGCACCATCGAAGATGGCGAAGGCGCGAGCCATTACTTCGGGCAGGCGGTCGGCATCCAGCAGCGTATGACTGAAACGGCTGACGCCGGCCATCATCTGCTGCTGGCTGGGAAGCTCGTGTAGACGGCCCTGGCCAAGTCCAAGGGTATCCCGGCGATTGACGCTGGAGATCACCAGCATCGGTATGGAGTCAGCCAGTGCCTGGCCCATGGCGGTAGCGATATTGGTCATGCCGGGGCCGGTGATGATGAAGCACACACCGGGCTTGCCTGTGGTACGTGCATAACCATCGGCCATGAAGCCGGCACCCTGTTCGTGGCGCGGGGTGACATGGCGCATGTTGGCTTCGCCACCTTCGAGCACACGATACAGTTCGACGGTGTGAACACCGGGAATTCCGAACACGGTATCCACTCCATAGGTGTCGCGAAGCAGACGAATAAGCAGTTCAGCACAGGTCATGAGTGGTTTCCTTGGTATTCGGAGGGGCTGGTGTGTTACGAAGGCGCGGCCTTCAGCCCACCAGCCAGTGAGCCATGACAACAATGATTGGCAACGTGATGGCGGTGCGTAGAATGAAAATGACCACCAACTCCCAGAACTTGAGTGGGATTTTTGATTTGAGCAGCAGTGCGCCGATTTCCGACATGTAGATCAGTTGTGTCAGCGACAGGCAGGAAATCACGAAGCGAGTCAGCTCACTGTCGATGTCCTTGGCCAGTACCGCTGGCAGGAACATATCGGCGAAACCTACAAGAGTGGCAGGCGCAGCCTTGGCGGCTTCCGGAATGCCCATCCATTCCAGTACCGGCACCATCGGCATCGACAGCCAATCGAAGACCGGAGTGTACTCGACCAGCATCAGCGCCACGGTGCCAATCGCAATCACGATCGGCAGCAGGCCGAAGAAGATGTCGGCGACGTTGAACAGTGCGCTGCGAATCAGCCTGGCCGGTCCCGGAGCCGTCTGAGCACGTGCCACGGCCATGCCAAGGCTGTAACGCAGGAGGTTCTGCTGACTGGTGTTTTCCTCTCGAATCTGGCAACCCACCGGTTCGTAGTAAGTATTGGACTTGCGTGACAACGGCGGTATGCGTGGCACGATAACGGCAGCGACCAGGCCCGCCACAACTACGGTCAGATAGAAAGGCACAAACAGGTGGTTGATCTGGGTGAAGCTGGTCACCAGCAACGCGAAGGCAATCGATACGATGGAGAAGTTGGTAGCAATGGCTGAGGCTTCACGCTTGTTGTAGAAGCCCTGTTCATATTGCTGGGTGGTGATCAGCACCCCCACGGTACCGGAACCCATCCAGGAGGCAGTGGCGTCGATGGCGCTGCGCCCCGGCAGGCCGAAGATCATGCGGAACGGGGTACGGACCAGGCTGCCGATGAATTCCATGAAGCCGAAGTCGACAAGAAACGGCAGCAGAATGGCGGCAAAGAAGAAGAAGGTCAGCAGCACCGGTGCGAGGTCATTGAGCATGACACCGCCGGTGTAGGCTGAACTGATCATTTCCGGCCCCATCTGGAAGTAGGTCAGAGTGGCGAAGATGGCGCCCAGCACACGAGTCACCAGCCACAGCGGAGAGACCTTGAACAGTTCCTGAACGGCCTTTTGCTGTGCCCAGCCCGGGCTGGTCAGTGATACCAGCAGGCTGATGACGGCGGACAGGCATAGGACGATAACGGCAATCGCCGGAAGGGCAGTGCCAAGGGTAGTCTGGAGCCAGTCAGCGGCCATGCCCATGCCGATATTGACCGACTCACCAGTGGAAAAGGGAACCAGGAACAGCAGGATCCCGATCACGGACGGGACAGCGAACTTGAGTATCCCGGCCAGGCTGATAGGTACTGTGTCACTGGCAAGCGTGTCTGCGGAGTGCAATTGGGAAGACATAAGCATCACTCGTTGGTCTTGTAATGTTGATGCGCCGCACGCGGCGGCGCTCGTCAGTTGCGTTATCGAGCGATCAGCTGCGGCGTTTGACGCCAGGCAGAACACACAGCATTTCGTACAGCAGCGTGGCCCCCATCAGGGCAGTGTTGCCGCTGGGGTCGTAGGGAGGGGCGACTTCGACAAGGTCGCCGCCGACAATGTTCAGTCCCATGGCCCCACGCACGATTTCCAGACCTTGCTGAGCGGTGAGACCGCCCATTTCGACGGTGCCGGTACCCGGCGCTACGGACGGGTCCAAACCGTCGATGTCGAAGGAGATGTACACCGGACCATCGCCCATCTGTTCACGAACCTCGGCCATCAGCGGTTCGAGCGACTTGTACCAGCATTCCTCTGCCTGAACGACACGGAAGCCCTGGTCGCGGCACCAGTCGAAGTCTTCGGCGGCATAGCCGGTGCCTCGCAGTCCGATCTGCACCACACGCTTGCTGTCGAGCAGGCCTTCTTCCTGGGCGCGTCGGAACGGGCAGCCGTGGGCGACTTCCTCGCCGAACATGTGCTCATTGATGTCGGCATGGGCATCGATATGAATCAGCCCGACCGGACCGTGCTTTTTTGCGATGGCACGCAGGATCGGCCAGGTCAGAGTGTGGTCACCACCAAGAGTCAACGGCACGCAGTCATGGGCGAGAACCTCGTCGTAGAAGTTGCTGATGATGTCGAGGTTCTTTGGCAGGTTGAAGGTATTGATTGGCACATCGCCGATATCCGCGACCTGCAGACTGTCAAAAGGAGCGGAGCGTGTGGCCATGTTGTAGGGGCGCAGCATGCGGGACTCATCGCGAATCTGACGCGGGCCAAGGCGAGTGCCGGGACGATTCGAGGTGCCGATATCCATCGGAATGCCGATGAAGGCAGCGTCGAGCCCCTTGGCAGTTTCCTGTGTCGGTAGACGCATCATGGTGGCGGGGCCACCAGAGCGAGGCATGGTGTTCCCGCCGAGAGGCTGATTGAAATCGCTCATGAAGGCTTCCTTGGTTTGATGGCTGTGAGATTCTGTTGTGATCAGTCTCATGAGTTACGCTGGGGCATAACAACTCATGGTCAGAGCGCAGGCTGTGCGCCAGGTGAACAGCTACTAGCACCTGGCGTGCCAATAACTGATATTTTACGACTAAGGTCTATTCTGGAGTGGCGGATACCAGCAGAAACGTCGCTGGTGATGGCTTGGATGCCTCATAAGGCAGTGCTTGACCAGCAGCCGATCCATTTATTGATCACATTGGCGTGACGGGTGATACAATTTCGAATCAGTGATGCAAAAGTGAATCAGCCATGAGCGATTTCGACAGCCAGATCCTGCGTACCATCATCGATACTGCCCGTGATCACTTCTTCATCGTCGAAGCCAATGGCCGCATTCACGATGTCAGCCCCGGTTCGGCGGCGGTGTACGGTGTCTCCTGTGAAGAACTCTGCTCGTCTACGGTGCAGCAGTTGGAAGCATCCGGTGTGTTGCAGCCTTCGGTGAGTCTCGAGGTGATCCGTACCGGACAGCCGGCACAAGTTGAACAGCAGACCAGTACCGGGCGACGTGTGGTCGCTCAAGCCTATCCGGTATTCGATAACGGCAAGCTGTTGGCGGTGGTCAGCCGCTCCATGGATATGACCGATCTGAAAATGCTGCAGCAGGAATATGCATTGCTGCAGCAGCGCTTCAGTGACCATCTCAAGCGTAGCCGTGATCTGGATGATGAGGTCGCTGCGTTGGAGTCCGAGATCGGTAATCTGCAGATCAAGAGCCGAGTCATGCATGAAGTGGCATTGCTGTTGCGTCGCGTCGCGCCAACGGATGCTACGGTGTTGATGCTGGGCGAGTCCGGGGTGGGCAAGACGGCCTTTGCACGACAGCTGCATCGTTGGAGCTCGCGACATAGCGGCCCATTTATCGACGTCAACTGTGCCTCGATTCCCGAGAGCCTGTTTGAATCCGAGATGTTCGGCTATTGCCAGGGAGCCTTTTCCGGTGCCGCGCCGGGAGGACGGATCGGGCTTATCGAACAGGCGGCCGGCGGCACCTTGTTCCTCGATGAAATCGGCGAGCTACCGCTGGCGGTGCAGACCAAACTGCTCAAGGCGATTCAGGATGGCAGTATCACGCGGCTGGGCGATTCTCGCTCGCGACGAGTCGATTTCCGGCTGGTGGTAGCCACCAATCTGGATCTGGCCGAACGGGTCGAGAAAGGACTGTTTCGTCTGGACCTGTATTACCGCCTCAATGTGATTCCTGTCACGCTGCCTCCACTGCGTGAGCGGCGCGAGGATATTCCGGGGTTCGTCGAGTATCAGTTGACGAAACTCAATGAGCGCTACGGACGTGACAAGATTCTGTCCCGTGATGTCTGGCAGGTATTGATGGGCAATGATTGGCCGGGCAATGTTCGCGAGCTGGAAAATGTTCTGGAGCGTGGCTGGTTGGCCAGCAACGATGTTATCCATGCCCGCGCCCTGGACCCCTGCGGCCCTGAAGCACCACGCAGAGAAACCGCGCAGGATGTGACCGAGACAGCGACCGCCAGCTCCGCGAACCTGATGGAAGACGAAGGACTCAAGGCCGTGCTGGCCAGAGTCGAGCGCGATATCCTCGCGGAACTCTGCAGTACATTGCCATCGACCTATGCCATCGCCGAACGGCTGGCGATCAGCCAACCCAGCGTGGTGCGCAAACTCAAGCAGTATGGGTTGAGGGTGGGGGAAGGTTAGAAGTAAGAGGGAAGGGGAAAGAAGGGAGAACTAACCCCCGCATCCCGAATTCTTGTCTGTAAACCAGCGGTAAGCACTGGATGGCTCCTGTCTCGCAGCTCGAGACTCGGCGCTTACCGCTCCTATCTTCCCTCTTCGACCTTCCTTCTTCCCTCTTCCCCCCCCCCCGATACAAACAAATTGCATCTGCCTATCTTGCGCGCTGGCGGGTGGCAGTGATAGCGTTAAAAAACAATTTATCATGATAAATTGTCTGTCATGAATGGCTCGTCAGGACACTTCTGCTGTCCGGGAGACGATCTTGCCCCCGGTGTCCGGTACCGCAGGCCATTGGCTGGACGCGATACGGGACCCTTGCGTTCTCAACAAGGACAACCATATGAATACGCGAGACCAGGCGCTATCACAGCGCAAGAAGTGGTACCGCACAGTGCCTGACCCGATGGTGCTGATCTTTCTGATTCTGTTGGCAACCTATGCGTTGACCTTCCTGATTCCTGCCGGTGAATACGAGCGGGTGATGATGGATGGTCGAACTCGGGTGGTGCCGGATTCCTTTCATTACCTTACCGATGTTGCTGCGCTATCGCCCTTCGATATCTTTGTGGCGATTCCTCGGGGGCTGAATGAGGCCTCTCTGTATCTATTCATCGTGTTCATTGCCGGTGGACTCTTTCACATATTGCAGAAGACAGGTGCGCTGGAGAATGCCATTGGTGTCGCCGTGCATCGGGCCGGAGTCGAGCGCCGCAATGTCATCATCACCGTCGGTACCTTCATCTACGGGTTCTTTGGCGTCGCCGTGGGTTTCGAGAACAACATCGCGCTGGTGCCGATTGCCGTATTGATTGCCAGTGCCGTTGGCTGTTCAAGTCTGGTGGGCACAACCATGGCGGTGGGCGGCATCGGTGTCGGTTTTGCGTTGTCACCGATCAATCCCTATACCGTGGGCGTTGCCCAGGGGATAGCCGAGTTGCCGACCTTTTCGGGAGCCTGGTTGCGGACGCTGTTGGTGTTGGCGTCGCTGGGCCTGTTGTCGTTCTACATCTGCCGCTTCGTAACCCGTATGGATTTCGAAGAGCCGGGTGATGCCAAGGCGATGAGCAAGTCACTGGCGGAATACTCCATGTCGAAACGCGACAAGTGGACGCTGGTGGTATTTGTCGGTGGCCTGGTGGCGATGCTGGTCGGGGTTTTCACCCAAGGGTGGTACATCAATGAAATCGCCGGCATGTTCCTGCTGATCGCGATTGTCATCGGCATCGTCAACGGCTTGTCCGCCAATGAGATCGTCAAGCAGATGATGGAAGGCGCCTCCGGCGTGACTGCCGGGGCGCTGGTGATCGGTCTGGCGGCGTCGATTCAGGTGATTCTCAATGAAGCCCAGATCATCGACACCATCGTCCATGGGCTGAGCAGTTTGATACAGGGTATTCCTGCGTCGCTGTCAGCAATAATGGCCAGCGTGGTACAAGGCATCATCAACCTGTTCGTTCCCTCTGGATCGGGACAGGCGCTGGTCACCATGCCGATTCTGATTCCGGTGGCTGACCTGGTCGGCATGAGCCGTCAGTTGATGATCACTGCCTTCCAGGTCGGTGATGGCCTGACCAATCTGATCGTCCCGACCTCCGGCGGCACTCTGGCGATGCTGGCATTGGGCCGCGTCTCTTACGAAAAATGGCTCAAGGCGATCCTGCCATTCATGGTGCTGGTCTATGTGCTGTGCTGGGTCGGCCTGGTTGTTGGCCACCTGGTAGGGTACTGAGCCAATGACTCTTTCGTTGCTTCACGTTCACCCTCAGACCGGAACAGTGGCCGCATTAACGGCCACTGGTGGGGTGGCGGTGGGTGGCTATGTGCACCATGCATGGCGCGGTGTCGGTGCCTGCGCCACTCAGGGTCTGACGACCAATCCATGGTACCCGCGTGCTCTAAGGCCGCTGCTTGAACAGGGGGCTGAGGCATCTTCTGCGTTGCAGAGGGTGATATCCGCAGACTCCGGCGCCGCACGTCGACAGTGCCTGGTCATGGACGCCAATGGCCGGGCTGCGGTGCACAGTGGTGCGGATAATCTGCCCTGTGTGGCTTCTCGCCTTGCTACCGGTGTCGCTGTGGCCGGCAATATGTTGGCCGGCGACAGGGTTGTCCACGCCTTGTTCGAAAGCTTTCTACGCGCCAACTGCGATAACAGTGAGGCGGTGCTGAACGGCAGAGAGGCTCCGAACTATCGGGACAATTACGAGACCGGATTGCCGGAAAGTCTGGTGACGAGCCTGGCGTCAGCGCTGGACGCCGGCGGCGATGTGCGCGGCGCTCGCTCGGCGGCACTGCGCATCGAGTCCTTCGCCTCTGCGCCGATTGATCTACGCGTGGACTGGTCAGAGGGCGATCTGATCAGCCAATTGCAGGGCCTGGTGCAGCGTGTTCGAGCACCGGAGTTTGCGGAATTTCTTGCCTCCCTGCCAGCGCGCTGAAAGCGCCAGACGGCAGGTAGCGGCTCGGCAGTCATGCTGCTGAGCACATGACTTCTGGAGATATACCATGACATCAACGTCGCTCGACCTGGGGCAGGTGCTGCTGCAGCGCCTTGATGAGGCAGGCCAGTGCTCCGAGCCGGGGCCTGGGGTAACGCGCCTGTTCTGCTCTCCGCAGCACCGTGAGGTGTTGGATATCATTGCTGACTGGATGCGTGCCGCGGGGCTGACGCCGGAGCTGGATGCCGCTGGCAACCTGGTGGGGCGCTGTGCTCGTGCCCTGGCCGGAGAGCCGACACTGATCATGGGCTCCCATCAGGACACCGTGATGGAAGGCGGTAAGTATGACGGCATGCTGGGGGTGGCTCTGCCGATTCTGGCGCTGGAGCAACTACGTCGTGAAGGCTGTGAGCTACCTTATGGCGTGGAAGTGGTGGCCTTCGGCGATGAGGAGGGGACTCGCTTCCAATCGACACTGATCGGCAGTCGCGCACTGGCAGGCAATTTCGAAGCGTCCTGCCTGGATGCCACGGATGCTGAAGGTATTTCGGTTCGGCAGGCGCTTGAGGCGTTCGGTGGTGCTCCGGATGCCATTGCCGAGGTGGCTCGCGATCCCGATCACGTGCTGGGTTATGTCGAGGTGCATATCGAACAGGGCCCTGTGCTTGAACAGCGCGACCATGCAGTGGGCGTAGTGACCGCATTGACGGGCATCGAACGCCACCGTATTCAGGTATCCGGCAAGGCCGGGCATGCCGGGACGACTCCCATGGAAGGGCGTCGGGATGCACTGGTAGGGGCTGCCGAGATGATCCTCGAAGCTAACCGTGTGTTACATGCCAGCGAGGATTTCGTGGGTGTCGTCGGAAAGCTCGAGGTGCGACCCAACGCGGTCAACGTCATTCCCTCGCAGGTGACCTTCACCCTTGAGCTGCGCTCACCGCAGGCGGAAGTTCGAGCACGAGGGCGCAAGCAGATTCTCGATGCCTATACCGCAATTGCCGAGCGCTACCAGCTCGAGTTGAACACTGAGCAGACCTATTCTGCGGAGGCGGTGGACTGCGCCCCTCGCTTGATCAATGCTCTGACACAAGCTTGTGCTGACGGTAATGAATCTGCGGAGTTGCTGTTCAGTGGCGCTGGTCACGATGGTCTGGCGATGTGCGAGTTGACCGATATCGGCATGCTGTTCGTTCGTTGCCGCGATGGTCTCAGCCATCATCCGGATGAATCGATCAGCGCAGCCGATGCTGCCTCAGCCACTCGGGTGTTGATGCAGTTTCTCAGGGCCTTCGAAGCTTGAGGGTGGTTTGAGCGACTTGCCTCGCATCAACGATCGAGGTTCTCGTTCAAGAAGCCTCGTTTCATCTGGGCCTCATTGTCATTCATGATCGCCTGCGCTTCGATCAGGTGCTCCTTCATCAGTTCGCGGGCACGCTCGGCGTCACCATCTTCGATGGCGTCGAGTAGCCAGCCATGGTATTGGCAGCCACAGGGGCCGATGTGGTGGTCGCCAGGTTCGTACAGACGCCGATAGACGGTGAGATCGGATAATACCTGAGCCGTGAAACGAATAATGAATGCCAGCAGGGCGTTTCCGCCGGAGAGTGCCGCTAGCTCTTGATGGAAATTCAGCGAATCGATGTGCTGTTGACGCTCGGCATTGAGGTCCGCTGCCGCTTCGGAATAGCTAGCGAGGCTGGCGCGGAGCCGAGCGATATCCTCAGCGGCGACTTTGCCCGCCAGGGAGGCCACCAGCTCCGGTTCGAGGGCGAGACGAATCTGATAGACATCGCGTATCGATATATCCTTGAAGTACAGGTAGTGACTCAGCAGCGATATTGCTCGTGACTCACTCATCTCCCGCACGAAAACCCCACCTCCCGGACCGGTACGTGTTTCCACCAGTCCCTGGGCCTCCAGCACGCGAGTGCTCTCACGCACGGTGCCCTTGGAGACACCGAGTGTTGCCATCAGCTCTGCTTCACCGGGAAGGCGGTCTCCGGGGGTCAGCTGGCGGTCAACGATCCAGCCCTTGATGACCTCTGCTATCTGATAGGGGCGCCTTCGCGACGATGCTCCTGCCATATCCTGAGTGCTCAATGAAGTTTGGAATACAGGGTACCAGATCGCTGCGGCGCAATTGATGGATGATTGATCGATACAGTGCTGTCTATCTTTGTAATCTAATGTGATATTGTGTAATCAAGATATCGCGACGCATATACAATGCGAATCACAAGGGGTGGAGATAAACAAGAATCCAACTCAAACAAGAAACCCACCCAAACAAGAAGTGGATTCCAACAGGTAGATTGTCCGCCAGGGAAGCTGGTATTGGCTGCCAGCGATGTCTGGCAAGAGGGTGGCGCCTTCGGCGTCAGCAACGGATTGTAGATCTGCTGGCGTATTCTGGAGCGACACTGAATGTCTTTTCGTACCCGTTTATTGCTGGTCATGCTATTGCTCACAGTGAGCGTACAGTTGGCTGTTGCCTGGAGCGTGCTGAGCACACTCAGGAGCAACACGCTGTATGCTGCCGAGCAGGACCTGCATGTTGGCGTAGCGGTGGCCCGGGACCTGCTTGCCAGGCACGCAGAGCGGTTTCAGGAGGGTGTAGAGCGGATTGTCGATACAGAATTCGGCGATCGCCTGACACTGGCGGAAATGGAGCAACAGTGGCATGGACTGCTCGAACGCAGTGAGGCTGACATCGCTGTGTTGCTGGATAGCCAGGGCCAGGTGCTGGCCAGCCGGTATCCTCCTGGTGACTTACGTTATGTCGCTCCAGCCTTCCGGTCCTTGAGTAGTGTGTCGTCGGGCGATATCGAGCTTATTGCCATAAATGACCAATTCTACCAGGTGGTAGCTGTTGAGCTGTCGGGCGAAGAGCCGCCCCATTCCGTGAAACTGGGCTTTGCACTGGACATGGCATTGTTTGATGAGGTTGCCAGGCTCACGCGTACACAAGTAACGGTGCGGCTGTCACAAGGCGTGCCTGGAGAGTTGATCGGTGCGGTCGCAGATAAGCGTTATCTCGAGAGCAGCATCGATTTGGGAGGAGGTCCAGGTGGCACAGTCGAGCTGGTTGCCCGGCAATCCTACGATGAGCTCTTTGCACCATACCGTAAGCTTAGCCGCAACCTGCTGATGACCTTTGTCGTTACCTTCCTGATTACTCTGGTTGTTGCTGCGCTGATTGTACGTAGCGTTAGCCGGCCATTATTGCGGTTGGTGGGGGCGGCGAGGAGTGTCGGTCAAGGGCAGCGTCTGGACCAGATGCGTTTGCCGAAGAGCGGCGAAGCCGGATTGCTGTCGCGTACGTTGATCCAACTACAGGAAGATATCGCGGGACGAGAGGTCGAACTGCATCGCCAGTCGCGTCAGGATCAACTGACGGGGCTGGGTAATCGCACTCAGGCCAACGAGGACATTGAAGCAGCGATTGCCACTGGCACTCCCTTCACTCTGCTGCGGCTGACCGTCAACCACATGCGGCGTATCAACGATACCTTTGGCCATGAGTTGGGCGATCAGGTTCTGCGGACCCTTGCCGAGCGGCTGCAGGAATTACCCCCCGCGAAACATGGCGCCTATCGCCTGAGTGGTGATGAGTTCCTGTTGTTGCTGGATGTCCCACGTATTGTGCCGCTGTGGGTTTCCGACTCCTATCGTCGCTTGACTCGCCCCATTCTGCTGGATGGTTCACTAATGAACATCAACTGTGCACTGGGCGAAGTTCGCTTTCCGGAGCACGGAGATGGAGCCAATCTACTGCTGCGTCGAGCCGAAATAGCACTCGAGCATGCTCGAGCCGGTCGCACCATTCACCGCTGTTACATGGACGGCCAGGATGAAAGCCATTTACGGCGGCTGGCACTGGTGCATGACCTCCAGGAGGCGACTGAGCGTGCCGAACTGCGGCTGTGCTATCAGCCACAAGTGGATGCAATCTCGGGGCGGATAACCGGGGTGGAAGCACTGATGCGTTGGGATCATCCTCTGCTCGGCAGCATCTCTCCGGATGAATTCATCAGCCTGGCGGAGGGGTCGGGCAATGTGCAGCGCCTGACCAGTTGGCTGATCAACAGTGCCTGTCATCAGCTGGCGGAGTGGCTGGCTCAGGGACTGGATCTGCGCATGGGAATCAATGTGTCGGCCATGGATCTCGAGGATCCGGGGTTGGTGGCGCGGACGCGTACCGCAATGGCGCGTTATGGCATCGAAGGCAAGCGGCTGTGTGTCGAGGTCACCGAGAGTGCCATCATGCACTCTCCTGAACGAGCTGCACGCATGCTCAAGGCGTTGCAGTGTATGGGGGTAGAGCTGGCCATCGATGACTTCGGAACCGGCTACTCGTCTCTGGCGCAATTGCAGCGACTGCCTGTTCAGGAACTGAAGATCGACAAGTCCTTCATGTCTGAGCTTACACCGAACTCCGAGGGCGCAGTGATTGTGTCCTCAACCATTGAACTGGCGCGCAGCCTCGAATTAAGGGTTGTCGCGGAAGGTGTCGAAACGACCGAGGTTGCCAGCTTCCTGGCACAATCTGGATGTACCACGCTACAGGGCTATGTCTATAGCAGGCCATTATCTGCCGAGGCCATGACTGTCTGGCTGCATGAACATCTGCAGGTCGAAATTCGCAATGATGATGTTGTCAGCATCCTCAGCACTCGTCCGAGCAACCTCGAATAGACGCCTGATGTTATATCGGCCGTTTACAGCACGGCTATTTCAGGCGATGCCGCCGTTGGCACGAATGACTTGGCCATTGATCCATTCCGCTTCAGGGCGCACGAGAAAGGCAACCAACTCGGCGATATCCCGAGGCTCGCCGAGGCGTTCCAACGGAGACATATTGGCGAAACTCTCAATCTGTTCAGCACTCTTGCCGTTCCGGAACAGTTCGGTATCCACCGGACCGGGTGCTACCGCATTGACGGTTATTCGACGGCCCCTCAGCTCTCGGGCGTAGATCCGGGTAAAGGACTCCACCGCGGCCTTGGTAGCGTTGTAGATGGCATAACCGGGTAGGTTGAGTGCCAGCGCTGAGCTGGAAATATTGATGATGCGGCCGCCTTCATCGAGACGGCTTGAGGCCTCGCGCAGGGTGTTGAAGGTGCCTTTGGTGTTGGTGTCGAAGTGCTGGTTATAGAGTTCGTCACTGACTTCGGCCAGAGGAATGGTGGTCAGGACTCCTGCGTTGTTGATCAATACATCGACGCGGCCGAACTGTTCCATGGTGGCATCGAACAGGCGGGCGACGTCATCGCTACTGGTGACATCCGCCTGTTGTGCAAAGGCCTGACCGCCCTGGGCTTCGATTTCTTCGACCAGCGACTCGGCACGTTCCACGCTGCTGGAATAGTTGATCACGACAGCAAAGCCGTCATTGGCAAGGCGCCGGCATATATCGGCGCCAATGCCGCGTGAGCCACCGGTAACAATGGCGACACGCGGCTGTTCGGGTGTCAGCGATGACATGGATGATTCCTCGAGGGTGTTGCATATTACCCTCGTCGCTTGCCCTGGATTATGCAAGAGCGAACAGGGTCCAATGGCGCCCGATCGCTCTGAAACATGATATTCCTGTCAGACACCGCCCTAGCGAAGGTGTAGCGGTTCATCGGCCTGGCCGCGAACACCAGGCAGAATATCGGCCAGCTCGATGACAAAGGTCGCACCGTGCTGCAGGCCGTCATCAAGGTTATCCAGCCCTTCGGTGGCGGTGGTAATCAGCAGAGTGTCGAGATTTGCACCGCCGAATGCCGGGCATGTGGTGTGGTTGGCGGCCACCTTGATATGCGCAACCTCCTCACCCTCCGGCGAAAGCCGGGCGACTCGACCTGCTCCCCACAGGGCAAGCCACATGTAGCCATCAGCATCGATTACCGCTCCGTCCGGCGAGCCGATATCGTCGCTGAAATCGGCCCACACCTCGGGCGCGACCAGCTCATCGGGTTGGGTGTCCTGGCTGAAGGGCGTGCCATCCTCGCGCAACGGAAAGCCCTGATCATCCAGGCGCCAGCGCATCACTTTCTGGGTAGGAGTATCGGCAAACCATGCGTAGTGGCCGTCGGCAGAGAAACAGATCGCATTGGGAATGCTGATCTGGCGGCGTAAAACCGTCACTTCACCACGATAGAGGCGATACAGGCTCCCGGCTTCCGGCTGCGCAGACTTGCCCATCGACGAAAACCACAGTCCACCATGACGATCGAGGCGCGCATCATTACTGCGGGTCACGCCGTTGTCGGCCTCGACATCGCGCCATGGCGAGACAGTGCCATGGGCATGCTCCATGACCATCAGCCCGTGTTCGGTGACCAGTAGATCATCACCATCGGACAATGGAGCAGCAAAGGACGTCAGCTGCGCCAGCTCGATAATCCGATGTTGATCATCCTCAAGGCGATGGCGGTGAAGCTGGCGGCCGATGATATCCAGCCAGCGAAACTCGCCACGTGCGGCGTCCCAGCCCGGCCCCTCACCCAGCTCACAACGCTGGTCATGCAGCACTCTGGCCTCACCCAGGCAGGGAGAGGAGGGCGTCTTGTTGTTCATATTTGAGTCTCCTTGTGGGAAAGAGATCAGATGGAAGAGGTCCTCGTAAGCTTTACAGTCAATTGTCATCGCCCGCAGCTTTCTGGTGTGCCCCTGAAAAAGTAGACACCTCGGTTTAGGCCGCCAACTCGTAGTCCCTGGGGGTTAATCCGCCCAGGGTCTCGTGAGCGCGGACTCCATCGTAGTACTCTTCAATGTAGTATTTCACCGCCTTCTTCATTTCCTCACGCGTCACCAGCCCCAGATGATGCAGCCACTCCCGCTTCATCAGAGAAAAGAAACTCTCTGCACAGGCGTTGTCCCAACAGTTCCCTCGCCGAGACATGCTGATCGTAAAGCCGGCCCCATTCAGTGTTTTCAGCACGTCCTCACTGCGATACTGAGCTCCCTGATCTGAGTGGAACAGGCTGTCTCCCTCAGTGATCGACCGCCAGCTCAGCGCCTCCACTACAGCTTCTTTCACCAGGGTGGCATCCACCTGAGGGCTGCAGGCATGACCGACCACGCGACGCGAGTACAGGTCCATGACCGTAGCAATGTAGAGCCAGCCTTCCTGACACCGAACCTGAGTGATGTCCGATACCCAGACACGGTCAGGCTCGTCGACACAGAAGCCTCTGTTGAGCAGATTGGGGCGTACCGGGATACCGGGCTTTGGTTTGCGCCAACCAGGGCGAGGAGCTGTCACAGAGCGATATCCCATGCGCTGAAGCAGTCGTTGGACTCGGTTCTGGCTGCAGATGAAGCCTGACTGCACTGCGGAATACCAGAGCTTGCGGTAGCCGGGAATCCCATGCTGCTGCTCAGCTTCCTGATGCAGAAACATCGACAGTGCTTGATTGGCCTGGCAGCGCTTCGATGGCGTCCTGGACGCCCAGCGATAGAAGCCGGATCGAGACACTCCGAGTACTTTGCACATCATGGCGACCGGATATTGATCACCATGAAAACGCTGGATGAAGCGGAACCTTACTTCATGCCCTTGGCAAAGTACTCTTCGGCCTTTTTTAGGATCTCTACCTCCAGCTCCTTGCGTGCCAACTGCTTGCGGAGCTGGCGGTTCTCGCGTTCGAGGTCAGCCAGGCTCTTCGAGGCTCCCCGGTTGGGCAGTGGCTTCTGATCCTTCTCATGAGTCGACACGTGCTCTCTCCTCCACCGTTCAAGGACACTGGTAGGTACGTCGAACCTGGCAGCAATGACCGCTTGGGAATCCGCCGATTCCAGAGAGCACTGAACCACATGCTGCTTGAATTCAGGCGTATACCGACGACGTGTACGTAGAAGCATGACACCTCTCCTCATCCTGTAAAGGGAGGTGTCTACAAAATCGGGGGCATAGCATTCTTCCTTCTTCCTTCTTCCTTCTTCCTTCTTCCTTCTTCCTTCTTTCGATTACCACTCCGCTACTGAGCCGTCCTCATGCTGCCATACCGGGTTACGCCAGCGGTGGCCGACCTTGGCGCGCTCCTCGACGAATTCCTCGTTGATCTCGACGCCGAGGCCGGGGCCATCGGGGATCGCGCAGTAACCGTCTTCGATGGACAGAGCCGATTTGTCGACGAGGTAGTCGAGCACGTCGTTGTCCTTGTTGTAGTGGATACCCATGCTCTGTTCCTGGATAAAGGCGTTGTGACACACCGCATCCAGTTGCAGCGAGGCGGCTAGCGTCAACGGTCCCAGCGGGCAGTGTGGGGCCAGCGCCACGTCATAGGCCGAGGCCAGGGTAGCGATCTTGAGCCCTTCACTGATACCGCCGCAGTGTGACAGGTCCGGTTGCACGATATCGACCATGTTGTCGGCCAGCAGATCGCGGAAGGCAAAGCGCGTGTGCAGGCGTTCACCGGTGGCGATGGGGGTGGCGAGGTCCTGGGCGATGCTCTTGAGCATCGGTAGGTGCTCAGGGGCTACCGGCTCCTCGATGAACATCAGGTGGTAGGGTTCCAGTTCACGCAACAGGGTCTTGGCCATGGGGCGATGCACGCGGCCATGAAAGTCGACTGCGATACCGACATCGGGGCCCACGGCGTCACGCGCTTCGGCGATACGTGCCACGGCGTCGTCGATCTTGCTGTGGGAGTCGACAATCTGCAGTTCCGGAGTGCCGTTCATCTTGAAAGCGGTAAAACCCTGGTCCACCAACGCTTTCGCACCGACACCGACGTCGGAAGGGCGGTCACCACCGGTCCAGGCATACATACGCATCTTGTTGCGCACCTTGCCACCGAGCAGTTGGTGGACAGGAACGCCCAGCTCACGACCCTTGAGGTCCCACAGCGCCTGGTCGATACCGGCGATGGCCGACATCAGAATCGGTCCGCCACGATAGAAACCCGCGCGATACATCACGTTCCACAGGTGCTCGATATTGCGCGGGTCTTCGCCGATCAGGTAGTCGGACAGTTCGTGTACCGCTGCCTCGACGGTGGCAGCACGGCCTTCGATGACCGGCTCGCCCCAACCGTAGACGCCTTCATCGGTCTCGATCTTGAGAAACAACCAGCGCGGTGGAACCTGCCAGGTCTTGAGCTTGGTGATCTTCATTATCGGTGGTCCTTGATATCGACAGCGCGGGTATTATCCAGCGCCTGGGGGGATGGAAGAGAGTCCTCTGCGACTTGCTCCAGCGCCAGATCCCGTGCGGTACGTTGCAGCAGTTGTTGAGTTGCCTCACGAGCGTGGGAAGGTTGGCGCAGGCGTATGGCATCGAGCAACTGGCGGTGATGGTCGAGACTTTCGGCCAGATCCACGGCATGGTCATGGGAGCGCTGGATCAGTGCCATGATCGCCGGCCGCAGCAACATGCCCATCTGCCTCCAGATCAGGCTGTGACTGGCACGATAGATGGCATCATGAAAGGCTACGTCATACTCGCTGTGAGATAGACGCTGGTCCTGCTGACCTGCCGTTTCACGCATGCCGTGAAAGGCCTTCTCGATACGGGATAGATCATCGCCGGAGGCATGTGTCGCTGCCAGCTCGCTGATATAGGGCTCGGCTGCCAGACGGAAGGCAAAGACTTCATGAATCAGACGTGGATGGGGCGTATTCAGGCCGGCCATCCAGCGGCTCATCTGGGGGGCCAGCAAGTGCCAGTCACTGATGTTGCGAATGATGCTGCCACGCCCGGCGGTGCGGTCGATCAAACCCACAGCGCTGAGTTCGCCAAGCGCATTGCGTACCCGATTTCGGCTGATGTCAAAGTGGCTGCAGAGGTCCATTTCACGGGGAAAGGCTTCTCCGCTCTGCCAGTGGCCGGACAGGATCGCCTGAGCCAGACAATCGGCCAGCTCAGTGGCGCTATCGCCGATCTGCTGGTGGGGCAACCGGGATAAAGGGTCCGTCGTGGTCTCGGATGGCATGTCTCGACTGCTCGACTCTGGGTGGATGCAATGCTGAGGAAGTATTTGTCAGATAATAGTCTAGAAATGTCTGACAATTAGTGCAAGAGGGCAGAATGAAGAACAAAGAGGTCAGAGGGAAGAGGTCTTCATAAGCTTTACAGTCAATTGCCATCGCCCGCAGCCTTCTTCCTTCTTACGCCTTACGGTTTGAAAGCTCCATCACCACTTCACTGGACTGCGACCAGCGGATATCGAGGTCTGCGTAGGGGCCGCACAGGCTTAGTGTGGCTGCTTTAGTCTGAGCCGACCAGGCATGAATGTCGCCTTCGGGGGCGAGGTTTGTCAGCCGCATCGCCAGCACATGGGAGGGTTGCTGGCCTTGCAGCCAGGCGAGCTTGAACAGTGCTTCGTAGCTTGTCCAGGCGCGGTAGAAGGCTGACAGGCGATCCTCGGCGGCGTGGATACGCTGCCGGACTTCGGGTTCGGGCAGCATCTCGATCAAGGCATCGAGGCGTTGAAGATGACGCGCTACCGGCACCTCGAGATCGAGGCCCAGCGGGCGGTTGGCGAGGCCGGCGACCACCATGCCGCGACGGTGGCTCAGAACGGGGGTGTATTCGGCAGGCAGGGCGGGATGGCGTGGGGGGCCGCTGCCGCGAGGAGACCAGGCGTGGAGCGGACAGTCGAAGCCTTGTAGCGTGGCAAGTTCACTGAGTAGTTCGCGGCCACTCTGTGAGGATGCTGCTGCATCGGGACAATTGCAGCGCCCCGCCAGTATCAGACGGGGCGGCAGTGTGCCGTCGGGCGACATGTCGCTGGATGGAAGCGTCTTACGGCAGGGTGACGACATCGCCACGCAGAGACACACCAGCCATCAATGCACCGGCATGGCACTCATATTCCGTGTCGGATTCGAACTCTTTCTGATCGTAGAAGCTCCTGATATTGATGACCGCATTGCCGCCTTCTTCCTTGGCGCGATCCTGGAGGGCAATCAGTGCCGACAGCATTACCCAACGGCAGGCTTCTTCATCGGTCTTGTTCAAGGCGTTGGTCTTGCGGTTGGTGACCACGGGACCGTGTTCCTCAACGGGCTGAGCAGTGGAGGTTGGACTGAAGACCAGACGAATACTGGTATCCAGGCCAGCCTTGCCGTCCGTTGAGTCAAGAACTTCCTGAATCGGCATGAAATAGGGAGTATCGCGTGCCACGGCCTGAGAGGACATCATGGCCATGCTGCCGATTATCAGTAATGCACTAGTCAACCATCTTGCTGTATTCATCGTGGCATTCCCTTGTGTGAAAGACACTTGTGATGTAGCGGTTGCTTAACCATGACAGCGCACGAGCACTGCGGGTTCAAATCATCATCCTGTACCTTTCAGTCCCAGCGGCGAAAGATCAAGGAGGTATTGATACCGCCGAAGGCAAAGTTGTTGCTCATCACATACTCGCAGTCGATACGATGCATCGTCTTGCGAAGATAGTTCAGTTCAGCACATTTAGGATCCGGTGTATCGAGATTGATGGTCGGATGAAACAGTCCTTCGCGCATCATCTCGATGGCGGTCCATGCCTCCAGGGCCCCGCAGGCGCCGAGGGTGTGTCCGGTATAGCTCTTCAGTGAACTGATGGGCTGCCGAGAGCCGAAGACCGCCGCTGTGGCATGGGATTCGGCGAGGTCGCCGCGCTCAGTGGCGGTGCCATGAGCGCTGACATAGCCGATCTGCTCGGCCGACAGGTTGGCGTCGGCCAACGCATCGCGGATCGCGCGCTCCATGATCGCGGCATCCGGCTGCGTAACGTGGCGGCCATCGCTGTTACTGCCGTAGCCGACCAGCTCGGCATGAATGGGAGCGCCGCGCGCCAGAGCATGCTCGAGGTCTTCGAGAATCAGTGTCCCCGCTCCTTCTCCGATTACCAATCCATCGCGGTCTGCGTCGAAGGGCCGTGGAGTCGTCTCGGGAGCATCATTTCGGGTACTGGTGGCGAACAGGGTATCGAACACCGCCGCTTCGGTGGGCGATAATTCCTCACAGCCTCCAGTGATCATGGCCGTCTGGCGTCCGAAGCGAATCGCTTCATAGGCGTAGCCGATGCCCTGACTGCCTGATGTACAGGCACTGGAGGTAGTGTGGATGCGTCCGCGCACGCCAAGGAAGACACCGATATTCACCGGTGCGGTATGAGCCATCATGCGGATATAGGAATTGGCATTCAGTCCATCGGTCGACTTGTTGATCAGCATATTGCCGAAGTCGACCATGGCATCCGGCTCGCCGACCGAGGAGCCATAGGAAATCCCCATGGCGCCACTGCTGACCAGCTCATCACCCAGCAGACCAGCGTGCTCCAGGGCCAGTTCCGAGGCGCGAGCGGCCATGCGTGCGCCTCGCCCCATGCTGCGTACGGCCTTGCGATGGTAGTGCGGTGGTAGGGTGAATTCCTCGACAGGTCCGGCCAGTCGCGTATTGAGACCCTCGTAGACATCCCACTCGGCAATGTGACGAATACCGTTGGTACCTGCAGCAAGATGGGCACGAATCGTCGGCCAGTCGTTGCCGATCGGAGAGAAGCCGGCCATGCCGGTTACTACCACGCGCCGACCAAGGCCATCCGCGCGAGTTGCGCTTCTGCTCATCAGCACATTCCCCCATTGACGGCGATCACCTGACGAGTGATGTAGCTGGCATCCCGGGAGCACAGGAAGCTCACCGCGGCGGCCACTTCCTCGCTGGTGCCGGTACGCTGCATGGGAATCATCTTCAGCGCTTCTTCACTGGCCAGGCCCTCGGTCATATCAGTATCGACCAGTCCCGGCGCTACTGCATTGACAGTAATTCGGCGCTTGGCGAGTTCAATCGCCAGTGCTTTGACTGCACCGATCAGTCCAGCCTTGGCGGCGCTATAGTTGACCTGCCCACGGTTGCCCATCAGGCCGGATACCGAGGACATCACTACAATCCGGCCCGGTTTGCGCCGACGGACCATGGGCATGGTGACGGGCTTGACGACATTGTAGAAACCGTTCAGGCCGGTGTTGATGACACCGTCCCAGTCTGCATCCGACAGTGCTGGAAAGGCGCCATCGGCGGTGATGCCTGCGTTGCAGACTACGCCGTAGTAAGCGCCGTGCTGTTCGATATCCTGTTCGAGAATGTCGCGGGCGTTGTCGCGATCGGTGACATCGAAGCTCAGAATACGTGCCTGTTGGCCCAGGGCCTGGATCTGCTCGGCAACGGCTTCGGCAGCATCTCGGCGCTCACGGCAGTGCAGCACGACGTCGAATCCATCGTGTGCCAGGCGCAAGGCGATTGCGCGGCCGATGCCACGGCTGGAGCCGGTGACAAGTATGCTATCGGTCATTACTGAGAATCCTTGGGCCGATCATCATTGAACATGGCGTCGAGCATATCATCCGAGTCGGGTTGAAAGACGTTCAGAGAGGCGCTGGCGACCACCCGGTCGGCCGCATCGAAGATCTCTCCGCGAAAGGCACCGAGGCCATTATCAGCCATATAGTCCAGCTCGATCTTGACCTGATAACGGAGAGCAAAGGAAAAATGACTGACTTTGCTGTCATAACGTCGAGTGCCCAGCAGAAACCCGACATGTGGTTTGTGTCCCGCGTTGAGCATGGTGTGTCCCGACCAGGCGGCAATGGCCTGTGCCATCCATTCCAGCCCCACCCAGGCGGGGATGCCCAGGTCGTCGGCAAAGAGGTCATTCCGGTGTGGACGAATAGCCGCTACCAGCTGCTCTTCGCCGATGCTACAGACTTCATCCAACAGGCACATATCGCCCTGGTGGGGCACCAGTTGCTCGATAGGAGGCAGAGTGGGGGTATCACTCATTCGGCTTTCTCCAGCAACAGGGCGATATTGTTACCCCCGAAAGCGAAGGCATTGGACAAGGTGCGACGTACTTCACGCTGCTCCCCCTGGCTGTAACTCAAGCTGGGAAGCTCCGGATCCGGGGTGTCGAGATGCGGTGGCAGACGACCGTGGGCCATGGCCAGCCAGCAGAAGGCCGCCTCAAGGGCGCCACAGGCTCCCAGGGTATGGCCGGTCAAGCTCTTGGTTGAACTGCATGGAACGCCTTCGGGAAACAGTCTGGCGACAGCGAGCGCTTCCATACTATCGTTCTGGCGAGTGGCGGTGCCATGCAGGTTGAGATAGTCGACCCGGGACGGCTCGACACCTCCCATTTGCAAGGCTGCAGCCATGGCATCATGAGCTCCACTACCGTCGGGGCGTGGTGCCGAGATATGGTGAGCGTCGCTGGTCTCGCCGTAGCCCTTGAGCTGAATACCACCGCTTTCGCCGGTGACCAGAAACAGAGCGGCACCCTCACCGAGATTGATACCACTGCGCGCGGCGGAGAACGGTTTGCAGGGGTCAATGCTGACCGCATCCAGTGAGCTGAATCCGCTCACTGTCAGTTGGCATAGGCTATCGGCGCCTCCCGCGATCACCGCATCGCACACCCCGGCCTTGATCAGCCGTGAGGCGCTGGCCAGGGCACGGGCGCTCGAGGTGCAGGCGGTGGACAGGGTATAAGCGGGTCCGTCGACACCGCACCACCAGGCCACGAAGTCGGCTGGTGCACCCAGCTCGTGACGGTAATAGATGAAGTCGTCTGGCCACTCACCCTTTGCGAGACGGTACTTGAGGGCGTGCTCGGTTTCGCTGATGCCGGAGGTGCTGGTACCCATGACCACACCCATGCGTGCAGCGGGATTGGCGGCTCGCCAACTGTCGAGCGTTGGCGCGAGACGTTGCAGTGCGGCGGCGAGTAGACGGTTGTTGCGCGAGCGATGTTCGGCGGGCCAGTCGCTGTCATCCGGCAGGGGAGTGTCGACGCTTCCCAGTGGTAGAGGTTGTTCCGGGCGCCAGGCGTTACTGTGGCGCAGGCCGCGCTGACCCGCGAACAGGCGCTGGGCGATGTCGTCCAGGTTGTCACCGAGGGGGCATACCAGCGCAGGGGGATATAGCCGGCAGCTCTGTAGCGCTGTGGTCTGTGGAGCTGTGATCGAGTCGCGGAGCATGTGCTGTTGTCTATCGATGTCTTGTATTCACTAGGGTAATGCTTCAAGCGTCCTGTTGTCGCAGCTTCGTTATCAACAGTTGTGCCAGGTTCGGCGTCGGTTGCCGAACCTGCTGCGGTTGGTTCAGCCAGGCTGCTGGTCCATCGCACAGCGTTCCGCGAGACTCTTCAAGCGACGGCGACTGGCGGCAACATAGGGATTGGTGGTATCCCAGGCGTAGCCGGCCAGCACCGAGGCAATCATCTCACGCAGACGAACTTCCTGGCGTTGATGGAAGATGATGGTCTGTAGGCTGCCATCGTACCAGGCGTCAACGTAGTCTCGAAAGGTGGCGACGCCCTCGCGTAGCGGTATCTCGAACTGCGTTGCCCAGTCGATGTTCTCGCCCTGTAACTGGCGCTCGACCAATGGAGCAGCACGTAGTGCCGAGTCCAGAGCGATGGTCACGCCGGAGGAGAATACCGGATCGAGGAACTCACCGGCATTGCCGAGAATGGCGAAGCCCGGTCCATGCAGGCGTTCGATATCGGCCGAATACCCCGCCAGACGCTGAACATCACGCACGGGACGGGAATTCTCCAGCACGCGTGCGAAACGTGGCTCTTGACCCAGCAGTGCCTGAAGCCGGGCGCTGTCATCGGCGGCGACGGCATCTATTCGCTCCGGCTCGCCGACGACACCGACCGAAGCGCGACCATTGCTGAATGGAATCAACCAATACCAGATGCTCGGATGCTGGGGGTGGATGCCGATCAGAATCTTGTCGCGGTCATGGTCGGTGGCGGTGATATGGTCCTCGACATGAGTGAATAGCGCCGCCCGCGGAGCCAGAGAAGAAGGCCGATCGAGCTGTTCGAGGCGTGCGAGGACACGACCATAGCCGCTGGCATCGAGAACGAAGCGTGCCTGGATTCGGCTCTGCTCACCCTGTTCGTTGACGACTTCGAGGCCTGGAGCTTGAGGGTCGGCGTCGAAGTCGGTCACGGTCACTCCGAAGTCGACGCGTGCGCCGAGCGTCATGGCGCCCTCGATCAGACGCTGATCGAAGTCCGCGCGCTCGACTTGCCAGGTGGTGCCGGGGCCGTCACTGAACTTGTGGCGAAAGTCGATGGCGGTGTATTCCTCCCGGCGACAGAAGGCAGCGCCATTCTTGTGTTGATAACCGGCATTGGCGACGAATTCCAGTAGCCCACAGGCCTCCAGGTGCGGCATGCACTGAGGCAAGAGACTCTCGCCAATCGAAAAGCGTGGGAAATGGCCGCGCTCGAACACCCGAACCTGGTGGCCACGCCCTGCCAACCAGGCCGCAGCAGCAGCCCCTGACGGACCAGCGCCGATTATCGCGATGTCAGTGTGTTCAGTGGGTTTCATCAGAACGCGTCTCCGAGGAGTCAATGGCTTGAGAGCCGAGATGCTGCGGGTCGTGGGGTTGGACGCCACGCGCCAGCGGTACCAGACACCAGGTGGCGACCAGGCCGATCAGGCAGGTCGTACCGAGGAAATGCAGCGCGGGGGTCGCACTGAATGCCAGCAGACCGAACGCCAACAGGCTTGAGGCGCAGGATAGAGTGATCGCCAGCCAGGCACTACCATCCGCGGGGTGCTCGGTACTGAAGATACCGGCATCGAGCCCGATACCCAGTACCAGCAGCAGGCCCAACAGATGGAACAGGGTCAGACCGGTATGGGTGGCGGCGAACAGGCCGAGGGTTACTGCAACGGCTCCGACGGGCGGCAGTAATGCTCGCCAGGCACGCTGGCGATAGCGCCAGCTGAGTCCAGCGATGACGACAACCACAGCCAACAGCAGCCATTGACTGATTTCCTTGCTGAGAATCGTCAACTGATTGGATAGTGCGCTGACGCGGTCGCGATAGAGGATATCCGGTGCTTCCGCCAGTTCCTGTAGCTCGGCGACGCCACGGGTGTCGATGTCGCCCAGCAGCACCAGCGCCGTTGGTGTATCGGTATCCTCCAGCCACAGGGAACGGCTGCCTTCACCGGCACGTGAGCTCAACCAATCGCTGACCGTCAACTCGGGGACATCATCGAGACGCTGGCTCAGGCGCTCGCTGAGCGACGGATCGAGTCCGGCCTGGGTGAGCAATTCCGGCAGCACATCCTGGTAACGCTGGCGTACCAGCGTCAGGTTGCGCTGTTGAGTGGCCTGCGAGGGGACGGCCTGAGCGATGTGTTGCCAGGAGTCCAGATGGCCATCCCTGGCAAGGCTGGCCAGTGATGGGTCAATGTCCTCAAGCCGTTGCAGCAATGCCTCTCCGGTATCGGCGCGGACCACCAGATAACGGAAGCTTGCCGGGCGCTGCATCAGGCGTTGTACATGCTGCTGTTCGGTAATCAAGCCACTGGGAGATGGATTGAGTTGCCGCAGGTCGTGACTCAGGGTTGTCGAAATCATTGCCACCAGAGTTGCCGTCGACAGCACCAGGCTGGCGGCAAGCACAATCGGCAGGCGTGGCCGGGTCAGCCGCCAGCGGTTGAGTCTCTCGGCAATGCGGGACGTGGCTGGGTGAGGGTGTATGGACAGCAGTGGTAGCCAGAGTCGCACCGTCAACCAGGCGCCGATCAGTCCCAGTGCGGTGAAGGTCGCCATCTGACGCAGACCCGGCATGGGGGTGGCCAACTGTACGAGGTACGCACATAGACTGGTCAGCAGGCCAAGAAACAGGCTGGGCCATAGCTGTGACAGCGAGCGTTGGGGATGTAGCTGGCGATAGCACTGCAGGTGCAGGGCGTAGTCCACCGAGATGCCGATCAGGCTGGCGCCAAAGGCCAGCGTAATCAGGTTGAGCGATTCGAACAGTGCCCAACTGACGGCGGTGGCCAGCACTAGTCCGGAGAATACCGGCAGCAGCAGGGAGACCAGTACGCTGACGCGGCGAAACACCAACGCCAACAGCACGATGATGCCGAGTAACGACCCCAGTCCAATGGTGCTGATCTCGCTGCGTGCCTGCTGTGCACCAGCGGCGGCATGGAAGACCACCCCCGCTCTCAGTACCGTCAACTGTGGATGTGCTGCCTTGAAGGCATCAAGGGTTTCGGTCAGACGAGTCTGTAGAGCGAGTTGGTAGGGATCACCATCCAGCGTGGCGCTGATCACTCGCCAGCGGCCTTCTGCGGAGTCGATGCTGGGTCCTCCATCCAGCCAACTGACCGGTCCGGACAGGCGCTCGTTCAGCCATTGATCCAGCAGGCCGAAGGGGTCGCGCAGCAGATCGGTTTCCATTCCCGGTGTGAACAATCGGGCCAGGGCCTGCTTACGCCAGCTGTCTCCGTCGGCCTGTTGCAGTTCTGCGCTCAATAGCCGGTAGCGATAGTCGGAAAGTGTCTGATCGGGGCGTGGCGGTGTCTTGCTGTCGAGCGAGGCCACCACTCCGCTGCTCTTCAGCTGTGCGCGTAACTGCTCGGCGGCTTGTGCCGAGTCGTCGCCCTTGACCAGCACCAGCAGGCGCCTCTCGTAGGTTTTGCCGAGGCTGGCATCGGCGTGTTGCAGAATCTGCTGGTCGTGCGATTCCGGCAACAGCGCAGTGATACGGGTATCGAGAGGCGTGCCATGCCAGATCTGGTGGCCAACGAACAGCGCACACAGCAGCAGTATCACAGCCCATGTGAAGGCTGCCACGCGCGCCGAGAGTGATGCTGGCCTCACTCGTGGTCCTCTGTCGCCACCTGGGGCAATGTCGAGCAGGCCACGGGTTCCAGAGTCAGTGACAGGCGGTCGCCGTTGGTGAACTGAATATTCATGCCGTCAATGCGTACGCCGCCATCCAGGGCAATCTGCTCGAGGTGTTCGGCCACTCGTTTGTCACGGGGCTTCAATGCTGCGCGCCAGGCATTCATCTCGCCGTCGAGCTCAATATCGAAGTGCTCCTGCAGTTCACTCCAGTCGCCTTCGAGCAGGCCGCTGAGGACTGGCAGTAACGCGCGCATGCCGGGGGACAGCTCTGGATTGTCGGGTGACAGCAGCACACGGCTTTCCACCGGGGTCAGCGTTTGCCACACCAGGCCATCGGGGCGGCGATGAAAATACCCGGAGCTGGTAAGTTCGTTCTCCAGATCAGCGATCCAGCGCTGTTGCTCGAAGCTGACGCAGGCTGGGGCCTGCCTGGCAAGCCGGCTGGCAAGACGTTCGGCATCGATGGTATTGGACGGAGCTGAATCGGCGGCATGGGCCTGATCGCGTGTCAGTGCCATCAGGCCGGTACACAGGGTCGTGGAAAAGAGAACAGTGGAAAACAGTGCAGTGGAAAACAGAGCAGCGGAAAACAGCCTTGTCATGATCGAGTCTCCTGCCAGGCGATGAGCCGTTCAAGCAGTGACGGCGGTGATGCGAGGCACATTTCCTGGTCGTTCAGGCCGACTGCGACCTGGATGGTCCAGGCGCGTGTCAGACGTTTGCCGCTATCGGCACAGCGGATGGTGTAATCGACCTTCAGCCGGTGCTCCCATTCACTGATGCGTGCTTCGATGCGGATGCGTTGGGCAAAGCGAATGGGGGCAGCATAGCGAATACGCAGGTCGATCACCGGCCAGGCATAACCCGAGGCCTTCATCTGCGGATAGTTGTACTCGATACTCTCCAGCAGTCGGCAGCGCGCGATCTCCAGGTAACGCACGTAATGGCCATGCCAGGCGACCTCCATCATGTCGATGTCATGAAAAGGGATCTCGAGCTCCGTCTCGACGCGTGGTAGGGGATGATCAGCTGGCGTCATAAAGGCTCCAATGTCGCTGGCGAATCAGGCGGCAGAGATGGTTGAGGTCTCGATCCAGGGCACGATCCTCCTCCAGCGGCGCTATCTCCTTGCGCACCTGCTCGACGAACTCGGCAAGGCGTTGAGGAGTCGGTGTCGCGCTCTGCAATTGGCGACGCAGTTCGACGCCCTGACAGGTAGCGTGCAGGGTTGCGGCGGCGACCTGCTCGACCAGAGTCAGCACCCGCAGTGCGTCGCGCGCGGCGATGGTGCCCATGCTGACCTTGTCCTGGTTGTGGCACTCGGTGGAGCGCGAGAAGACGCTGGCCGGCATGGTCAGCTTGAGGGCTTCCGCCGTCCAGGCCGACGCGCCGATCTGCACCGCCTTGTAACCGTGATTGAGCGGCAGACGCGAAGCGCTGGCACCGCTCAGGTTGCTCGGCAGGCCATGGTTGTAGCGGCTGTCGACCAGCAGCGCCAGTTGACGGTCGAGCAGGTCGGCGAGGTTGGCTGTGGCCTGCTTGAGGCTGTCCATGACAAAGGCTACATGCCCGCCGTAGAAGTGCCCACCGTGCATGACCTTACCGGCCTCGACGTCAATCAGCGGGTTGTCGTTGGCACTGTTGAGTTCATTGGTCAGAAACTCGCGCCACCAGGGCAGAGCATCCTCGACCACGCCGATAACGTGCGGTGCACAGCGTGTCGAGTAGCGATCCTGCAGGCGTGGCGAGTTACGTGGAGTGCTGGGCGCGTGCAGGTCATCACGCAGGCGCGCGGCAACACGCTGTTGTCCGGGGTGCGGCTTGGCGGCAAACAAGTCGGCGTCGAAATGATAGGGGTTGCCGTCCAACGCCTGGACCGACAGCGCGGTAATGCGTGTGGTCAGGTGGGTGAGGTATTCGCAGCGAGAGAAGGCCAGAGCGGCGAGCGCGGTCATCACCGCAGTACCGTTCATCAGCGCGAGGCCTTCCTTGGGCTTGAGGCGATACGGCGTCAGACTTCGCTGGGCAAGGGCCTCGCTGGCCGGGCGGCATTGCCCGTTGTCGATCACTTCGCGCTCTCCGCAGAGTACGGCCGCGAGGTAGGACAGCGGGGTCAGGTCGCCACTGGCGCCGACCGAGCCCTCTTCAGGGATCACCGGTATCACGTCTTCCTCGAGCAACCACGCCAGACGCTCGAGCAGTTCGAAACTGACTCCCGAGACGCCACGGCACAGCGATACCAGACGCACCAGCACCACGGCGCGCGCCGCCTCGACAGAGAGGGACTGGCCCATGCCGCAGCCATGGAAGGTGAACAGCTGGTGCGGAAGGCTGTCGATATCCTCGGCGGCAACGGCACGAGTGCAGGCGTCGCCATAGCCGGTGGTCACACCATAGACCACGCCTTCCTCGGCAAGCAGACGTTCGAGGAACTGCTGGCCTGAATCGATATGGGTGCGAAAGGCCGGGTCGCTGGAAAGTGCAACCTTGCAACGGCCTTCGGCAACCGTGAGTACATCTTCGAGGTCGATCGGCTGCCCGTCGAGAATGATCGGCTGTCCTTCAGTACGCTGCCGATCCGTGCGGGCGAGCGTTGAGGAGGCTGGGGGCTGGGTCATGTCAACGTGCCTCGGGGTCTTGCCAGAAAGGGTAGAAATTGAACCACTGCATGGGATGGCGCCGTACCTGTTGCTCTAGAAGTGCAACATGGCGTTGCATGGCATCGGCCATCCACGCCTCTCGATCGGCGCGCGCCAGACGCGAGGTATCGTCGAATTTATCGAACGTCACCGTAAAGCTGTTGTTCTCGCGAACACAGGATAGGTAGTAGACCGGGCAGCGCAACAGCGTTGCCAGAATGAAAGGTCCCTCGGGGAAGCCTGCATCAGCGCCGAGGAACTCCAGTTGTCGATAGCGCTGCTCGCTGGGAGAAATACGGTCGGCGGCGATCACCACAAAACCGCCATCACGAATGCGTTGATCGAGCTGCTGGGCGCTGGCGGGCGATAGGTCGCTGACGTCGAGGATGTCAGGTTGTCGGCGCCCTGTGGCGCGTTCGAGTAGTTGATTGAATTTTTGTGCATTGCGGGTATGCATCAGCACAGTCAGTTGCAGGTTGGCGTGCTGTTCGCTCAGCGCATTGACCACGTCGAGGTTGCCATGGTGCGAAACCAGCACCAGTCCCCCGTGGCCCTCGGCGAAAGCCTCGCGGAAGTTATCCACGCCGGTGCCGTTCAGTGTTTCGGGAGCATGCTCACCGTTCCAGGCGGCAACCTTGTCCATCAGTGCCTGGCCGAAGGTAAAGAAATGACGCAGGCTGCGCAGGCGCCAGGCGATGGGGCGCTGCTTGAGTTCGGGCATCAGACGAGCCAGGTACTCGCGGGATGCCTGGCGGGCCAAACGATGGGCAAGGTAATACCACAGGATGACCGGACCGAGTACCAGGCGGAACGGCCACTCGCCGAGACGGCGCAGGCGGACCATCAACATCATCCCGGTCAGCGTGCCTCGTTCACCGATCGATGCCCAGTGGTGTTGGTTCATTTCGACCTCCAGCGACGCAGCAATAGCTTGGGTAGTCGGATGAGCATGCCGAGGAAAAGACGAGTGTGCATCCAACTGATCTGGGCATTGTCGCGCCATAGAGCAAAATGACTGACACCACCTTCAGGATAGTGGACACGGACCGGCAGGTTGACGATCCGGCCACCGCTCCAGTGCCAGCGCACCAGTACTTCGGTGTCGAATGTCATGCGGTCGCCGGTGTGCTGGTGAGCCAACAGTACGTTGGTTGCAGCCACGGGATAGAGGCGTACTCCACACATGGAGTCGCGAATATCCAGCGACAGCGTGTTGATCCACACCCAGACATGAGTCGCGTAGCGTCCATAGTGGCGTACCTTGGGAACTGTATCGTCGTATTCGGCATAGCCGACCACCAGGCTCGATGGAGACTCCAGCATGGCGGCGAGGAACGCAGGCAGGTCATCGGAATGGTGCTGACCGTCGGCATCGACCTGAAGGGCATGGGTGTAACCGAGGCGCTTGGCTTCGGCGATGCCGGTGCGCACCGCTGCGCCCTTGCCGCGGTTGGCGCTGTGGCGAACAAGATGGTGACCGGCAATGGAGAGCCTTTCCAGTTCCTCGCGACATTCCGATCCGCTGCCATCATCAATCAGCACCACTGGCAGGCCGAGCTCGGAGATGTGCTCGCAGACCCCGGCAATGGTGGCGGGGTGATCGTAGACCGGAATGATGGCACAGGGACACAGCTCAGCCATCGTCACGCTCCGTGACGAGCCTGACACGGCCCGTGGCGTGGCGTCCCTGAGGAGAGTCATAACTGAAGCTGATACTGTCGGCCTTGCGCGTCAGGTTGAGGGTCAGACGTTGACCGGGACGCACGATCTTCTGGAACTTGAGTCGTTCGACGCCACGAAACTCACCGGGTTCACTGAAGGTGCTGCGGGCATGTTCAACGGCCCATTGCACCAGCACGACACCGGGAACCAGTGGGAAACCCTTGAAGTGACCATCGAGATAGCAGAGGCGTTCCGGGATCTCGAGGAAGATCTGACGCTGGTCTTCGCTATCGGAGCGCTCTCCCAGCCATCTGGCAATACGCGGGTTGTCGAGGTCGGCAAACAGGCGCCGAATATTGCCATGGTCGTGCTTGCTCTGACGATTGACCGGAATCTGTTCGACAAATCGCCAGTAACGCGGAATGACCACCGCCTCCAGCAGTGTCGTCAGGTGCGTATGCATGCTGCGAATCAGTTCGCGTCGAGCCTCATGCTGGTAAGGCAATTGATCTCGGGGCATGGCAACGACAACGCCGACCCGGCCATCACGGCGCGCCAGGTCAACGCAGTGTGCCGCCTCAACCTGAGGCAGCTGTGACAGATGGCGCTCGATGGACGATAGGGAAACACGCTTGCCGGCCACCTTGGTCACTCGGTCGGCTCGCCCCAACAACTGGAAGCCTGCATTGGTGATCTCGACGCGGTCCTGCTGTGCCCACCAGACGTTGGGTGCCTGGTACTCGGCAGGCAGAAACGGCGAACGCAATTCCAGCAGGCCCTGGGTCTCTCGCGTTTCGACACCGGAGAGTGGTGTCCAGACCGTGCCTTGAGTCTGGCGTCGCCGGGCAATACCGCCGGTTTCGGTACTGCCGTAGAGTTCTATTACCGGTGCGCCAAGTAAATGCTCACAGCGTTCGGCATCGGTGAGAGCCAACGGTGCCCCGGACGACAACACCAGCGAGGGCGGCGCGGCTTGCCAATCAATGTGATCGGGCAGGCGCGATAGCTGCGCGGGGGATGATACCAGCAGCGTTTCACGATTTGCGGCCTGGGCTTCACCGAGTCTGGCGGCCATGGGTTCGGGGTAACGACTGTCGGCTCCACAGAAGGGCAGACCATGGCACAGGGGGCGCAGGATACCGGCAAAGAATCCATAGATATGCTGATGGCTGACCTGGGAAATGACCGCATGGCACTCCAGTGGCCACAGCTGTGCGTGGCAATCCAGTTCATTGGCCAACTGTGCGAAGCTCTTGGCATGCATGGCCGGCTCCCCAGTGGAGCCGGAGGTATAGAGCACCACGGCTTCCGCTTGAGCATCGATGTCGACGGGAGCAGGTAGTGGAGCGGCCGCTGGAGAAGGGACACCTTCGATCCTGCCATCGACTTTGCTGACAAGGCGCGCCAGTGTTTCGCTGCGATCGTCGCTGGCCAGCACCGCACTGCGGCCGGTCTCCCATAGCGCCAGCAGGGCGGCGGTAAAGGCAGCCGGGTCCGGTTCGAACAGCAGCCAGCGCCCCATGGAACGGCCCTGAAGCCAGGCTCGCCAGGCGTCAATGTGTGGGCGCAGGCGGGATGCACTGCACCAGACATCGGGCATGTCATGTTCATTCTTCGGTTCGGTGCGCCAGGGACTTTGGATCAGAGGCGTGTAGTTCACAGATGACTCCGCATTCGGCGACGGCAACACCACTCACCGACAAACATCAGGCCCATCAAGACATAACTGATGGCGCCGTTGTACAGCGACCAGGTCGAGAGGTCAGCGTAACAGGCCGTCCAGGCCGCAATGCTGCCGTTGATCACGAAAAACATACACCAGGCCTGGGTAACTCGCCGCGTGTAACGCACGCCGGAGGCGGGTAGGTCGGGTTCACGCAGGCGTGCCAGGCGCTCGATGATCGGCGGGCCGCGCCACAGACTGGTGGTGAAGACGGCCAGCATTATCGCATTGACTGCTACCGGGTAACCGCGCATACCCAGCTCGGCATCGACCAGTAGCCCGACCAGCAGCAATGTGATGGCAGCACTGATGGCCAATGCTCTGGCCTGGGGCAAGCGCCAGGCGATCAGTGTGCAACCGACCAGCAGCAGCGGCCAGGGCCCCAGGCTGTCCATCAACCACCAGACGGCAAGAGGCCAGGCCATAGCCACGATCGCCCACAGGAATCGGCTTGCGTGCACTTTTTTGCTTACGTCAGTCACGCATCAAGGTTTCGACGGCCGTGACCACATCGTCGATGGTGCGCACCGACTTGAAGGCTTCGGGGTCGATTCTACGGCCAGTGAACTGCTTGAGCTCGACGACCAGATCGACGGCATCGATGCTGTCGATATCGAGATCTTCATACAGCCTGGCATCAGGTGTGACTTCCTCTGCGGAGACTTCGAACAGTTCCACCAGAGTGCGTTGCACGTGAGCGAGAATCTGTTCACGGGAGGGGGTATTGGTGGTTTCAGTTGACACGTCGTTCCTCCACCATAGCCTGCAGCGCGGCAAGGCTCGCGAAATGGCGACGGGTGTCCTCGGCTTCCGCGTCGAGTTTGATTCCGTAGCGTTTCTGCAAGGCCAGACCCAGCTCAAGGGCGTCGATCGAGTCCAGCCCGAGTCCTTCACCGAACAGGGGCGCCTGGTCGTCGATATCGTCGGGAGTGATGTCTTCAAGCTCAAGAGTCTCGATGATCATGCACTTCAAGTCATGCGCTAGCTGTCGTGTTTCGCTCATCGTATAAGAGCTCCAGTTCCTTATTGAAGTAGTCACTCAACTCACGGGTCAACAGCCGAGCCTGTTGGCCGCGAGGTAGAGAAGACGACGCCCTGGGCGGAAGGTCATCCAGAATATGTAGACTCATCAATACCTTGCTTTTGGGGATGTGGTACCAGGGGTCACCCTTGGTCAAGGTAGTGGGCGTGCAGTCTATCAGTACCGGAGTGATTGGCGCCTCGGTGCGCAGGGCGATATTGGCGGCTCCACGTCGGAACTTGATTGGCCTGTTGGGTACGGTGCGTGTTCCTTCAGGAAACAGTATCAGAGAGTCACCCCGTGCGAGACTGGCGTGGGCGGCCTCGAGTACGGCTTCCGGGTCACGGTTGGCAATGTAGCCGGCCGCGCGAATTGGCCCCCGGGTAAAGGGGTTGCTGGCCAACTTGCCTTTGACGATACAGGCCGCGTTGGGAGTATGCGCCAGCAGGAAAACCACGTCGATCAATGAGGGGTGGTTGGCCAGAATCAAGCGCCCGGGACGTTGTAGATGCTCGGCGCCTGTCAACTGGTAGTCGAGCACGCCAAGGCCCTTCATGATGGCGATGAAGAAACGAAACAGGCGCTGGATCAGGTGGCGAGCTATATGTTGACGGCGGTCGCGGTCGCGCACACAGAGCTGCAGTAACGGCGAGATCAGTAGGCCGATGGTCAAGCCGCCGATGCCAAAGGTAGCAAAGGATAGCGCGGTACCGGCGCCGCGCCGCCACTGGTCCAGGCTCACGGTTGCTCCAGACGCCATTGTTGACGGGCGATCAGCGCTTCCTTCTCACCGCTCAGCCAGCGGATCACATCGAAAGGGTGTGGTATACCCGCGGCTCCCTGGTTGCCAGCGGTAGCGCGCACGACCTTCCCCTGAGTCAGACTCAGACGCATTGCCACAGCACATGGAAAACCAGGGTGGTCGGTATAACCGATATAGTCCCTGGGCTGCTCGCTTTCGCTGAAGGCAATGACAACGCTCGACTGCCCCTGGGCGAGATAACCATGGGCTTCCCAGATCAGGGCTTCCAGCTCATTGCCGCTGGCGCTCAGTGCCTGGAGTGGCCGTCGGTGATCGTGGGCAATCGAGTGCACACCGAGCGTGGCGTTGTGTACCGACATGGAAAAGCGTGTCGGCGATGGAGCCTCGTCGCTGACCAACTCCTTGAGCATGGACAGGGTGCGGCTGGCGTCGCCATGGCGAGAGGCATGGATCAGCGGACAATTGGCATCGGGATCAAGGCGGGCGAGCAGGTCACAGACGGCTCTGCCGGAGTTGTCCAGCCGTCTGCGCAGCATGGCAGGTAGCGACTGCCCCGGTTTATCCATGTTCAGCAACTGGGGATGCTGAAAATTGCCGACATTCTCGGGACACCATCCGAACCAGTCACTTAGGCGTATCTGTTCCATGCGAGAGGCCTGAGTGAAAAGGCTGGATTTTATCGTGGAACTTCAGCCTATCCAAGCGCAAACAAGCGGGATCGTGCAGAGAATGTTGGGTAAATAAGCTATTTATTGAGGGGTATCGGCAGGTTTCCCAATGGGGAGCGGGCCGGCGATTACTGCCGGCCCAGCTGGCGTTGTGCCTGATTCCTGATCTCGATTCTGAACGTTGATGTTGATGTTGAACGTTGACGTTGAACTACAGCAGGTACTTGAAGCGCAGCCTGGCGCCATAGCGGTCGGCGTCATCCGGATTGTCGACTTCATCGTGCTCGATGGTGCTGTAGTAAGCGCCAAGGTAGATGCCGAGGTCCTTGACGTCGAGCACATCGGCAAAGTGATAGGAAGTGTACAGGGTGTCGATGGAGTACTTGCCGGCAACGCTGATGGCATCATCTTCGTTGCTGCCCGGCTTGACCTCATCGATATCATTCTGGGCATGGATGTAGCCGACGCCGAAGCCCTTCCAGAGTGCGTTCAGCCCCAGGGTCACGTTTTCTTCCTCATAGGCATCCAGCAGCGACAGGTTGGCGTTCACGCTCCAGTCGCCGGAATCCCAGGATACTCGTGTCCCGTAGCCGGTTCGATCACTGACGTCTGCACCACGTTCATCAACGATGGCATCATCCACCAGGTTGGCTTCCATGCCCGCAGCAAATGTCCAGGAGCCCGGTGTCCATGCGAGAACGGGACGCACGATGAGAGAGCTCTTGGCATCATCGTCGGGGTCGATGGTGTAACCATGGTAGGTAGAAGAGTCGAACAGGTCGGTGCGATCACCAAAAAGCGTGGAAACCTCTGCATAGAAGTCGCCACTGCTGTGGTTGACCATGAGTTGTCCCGCATCACCTCCGCGTCCACGGCCTTCCTTCGCCTGATAGACGTAGCCCTGTCCATCGCGATAGAGACCATCAGAAGTGTCACCGCTGTAGCCAACGAACACGTCCTGACCGAGAGGGAAAAGGTCATAGGCTTCGAAGCGTCCTACCTTGAGTTGGGTGCCCCTTTTGTTGCCGATGGCCAGCCAGGCGTCATCAACTCCCATATCACCATCTGTCTGCACCAGTGGCTGAACCTTGAAACGCGCGTAGTTGCCGCTGTCGCTGGTGCGCTCTCCGCTGACGTCCAACAGTATGCGGCCCGTCTGACTGAATTCGTCGCCATTGTCGATTTCATCCTCAAAAAAGATCGGGCCCTTGCCTGAGTGGGTATTCTGCGCATTGATATCGAGTTCGACATCACCGCCAAAAGACAGACGGTTGTGACCATTTTCATAGGTGAAATCGGCCATTGCCGACAGGCTGAAAAATGTGGCGATGGAGCCGATGCATAGCGCGCCCAGGTTGGAGTTGTTGTTCACTCTTGATACATCCTTTTGTTGTTGAGTATGAGGATTTCTGCTTGTCGTCCCGTCGCAATAATTAACCGATAGATCTCTATTTTTTATGTAGAGAGGGAAGGTATATATGCAGTGGTTTTAGATGTCGCAGGTGTGTATTGCGGCGGAAAGAGCGTTGAGCTTATCTTCTGTTGTGCTTCCACTTGGCTTGAATTCCTGGGCAACGTAGCCAGTGAATCCGGTGCTGTGTATGGCCTGCATGATCGCTGGGTAATACAGCTCCTGATTGGTATCAAGCTCGTGGCGCCCGGGGACTCCGGCGGTATGGTAATGGCCAAAGTACTGATGGTTTTCGCGGATGGTTCGAATGACATCTCCTTCACTGATCTGCATGTGATAGATGTCATAGAGCAGTTTGAAGTTGGGTGAATCAAGGCGCTTGCATAGCTCGATCCCCCATGTGGAGTTGTCACAGAGGTAGTCGGGGTGATCAACCTTGCTGTTGAGCAGCTCCATATGCAGCGTTACGCCTTTCTGTTCCGCTCGCGCGAGGATCCGCTTCAGGCCCTGCTCGGCATTCTGCAGTCCCTGTTCGTCCGACAATTCACGCTTGTTGCCGCTGAAACAGATCAGGTTCTGGTAGCCGGCCTCGTTTACCAGGTCGATATGGCGGAGATAGCTTTCCACCAGCGCGGAGTGAAAGCGGTGGTCACTCCAACCATCTTCGAGGTTGGGTTCCGCTCCGTTGCACATGGATGAGTCGATACCGTAACGCTTGAGGGTATCCCAACCCTCCGGCCCCACCAGATCTATCGCTGAGAAGCCAACGCTTGCGACGAGTTGGCACAGCTCCTCCAGACTGAGGAAGTCATAAGTCCAGCGAGCGACTGAATGGTTGATGTTGCCTCTCAATTCCTGAGCCTCAGGACTCACTTTCTGAGCGTTTGCAGCCAAGGAGATCGTACCTGGAATGGCGAGGCCCATTGTGCCAACCAGGCTGTTGCGCAACAGCTTTCTGCGGCTGAGGTAGTAACTATCCATGTGCGAACTCCCGGTGAGCCATTGGAAGCTCTATCGCCGGGAGTAGACGATTGAAGGACGTAATTTGGTAGGAGTCTGTCATGAGTAAAGGTCTCCCTTTCGTATGAGAATACCAGGCAGATTTGTTAGCATGCTTGGTACTTCCTGGTCATAAATATTGAATGTACAACATATCTGTAACCGGTTACATGATATAGAGAAGTCGCCTGGAATCTGCAAGTTACCGTATGTTCTGGTAATCACGATCTGACGTTTTTTATACAGACAAAAGCCCACAACCACGGTTATTGGAGAGGTCATGGTATGAGGGAGGAAGTATGCGCTATCTTTGGTATAATATACTTAAGTTCTATCTTTGATGGTGTCTTAAAGTGGCGGTAGTTACCGCAACATTGCAGAAGAAACTGCGGGGCGGATTGGTGGTGCTTTCGAGTTGTTGCTGCTGAATATGGGGCGGCGTGGATATGTTACTGTGGTCCTCGGAGAGCTCTGAGTTGCTGGATGTGCGCGTTGAGCTCCTTTTCAGCCTCTCCAAGCTCTTCGCGCTGCTCTGCGATATCTTCCGGGACGCCTTCCTCTAGCGTCTCCTCGAGGCTCCGCTGTTCTCCGCGGACTTCTTCACGACTTTCCCGCACCGCGGCTTCTGCGTCGGCAATCAGACCCTCGTCGGTGCAGTATTCCCGAATATGCTCAAGAGTGTGCCGCAACTCTTGTTCTCGGTGTGTATTGTCGCTTTCCCTGGCGAGCTGCAGCTGCTGCAATACCTCTTCCTCCCGGGCGCCGCAAAGCGAATCTGCCCCGTCAGCCAGGACTCCCGGGGCGTATACTGCGCAAAAACACACGAGTAGAAGGTGTCTATTCAGTTTCATCATGCGAATTCCTTTCGCGAACCTGTCCGTTGGTAATAGATGACGTCGACATTATGCCGACATATCGGTGCTCGTTGCATCCTTGAGTCGGGTCACTGCAGATAAGGGAGGGGCAAATATGACATCAAGTGCTGCGACTGATTCGTTGCCTCCTGATATACGGGCGCTGTTGGCGTCTATTCAACTGGTGTTGCAGCGGTATCTGAGCGACTCGTTGATAGCGGTGTATCTGCATGGCTCTGCGGTTACCAGTGGACTGCGCCGGGATAGCGATGTGGATGTGCTGGTGGTTGTCGAGCAGCCACTGACTCCTGCACTTCGGCAGCAATTGGTCACCGAGCTGCTGGCATACTCGGCGTCACCGGAAGAGACGACAGGTCTGCGGCCGCTGGAAGTGATGATCTTTAGACGAACGGAGCTGGTAAATCTGCGATATCCGGCGTGTAGCGAGTTCGTATACGGCGAATGGCTACGTGAGGAGCTGGAGATGGGCAGTGTTCCTGGCGTCGAGTGCGAGCCCGAATTGACGCTGGTGCTGGCTCAGGCTCGTCAGGAAGCCTTGCCGCTGGTGGGGCCTGCGTTGGCGGAGCTGGTACCGATCATCACCAGGGCCCAGGTGCGACGTGCGACAGGCGACCTGTTACCGAGTCTGCTTGCCGGCCTGCAGGGAGATGAGCGTAATGTACTGCTGACGCTTGCCCGGATGTGGAGAACATTGGAAGTAGGTGATTTCGTATCCAAGGATGTGGCGGCACAGTGGGCGTTGACACGCAGCCCCGCCGAGCACGGCAAGTTGCTGGAATACGCCCGCCAGGCTTATCTGGGAATCATCAGCGATCATTGGCAGGTAAGAGAATCGGAGTCGCTATCGACAGCGCGCTATCTGCTGAGCCGTGTTGAGAGAGGGTTGTGATGCCTGGTCAATGGGCAGTCTGGTCGGGGATATGCAATGGTGATGGAGCATTCTTGAAACAGCCGGGAGCGGAATATGACTCGCGTTTCGACACACTTGATGTTCCAGGGTAACGCCTCCGAGGCGCTCACGGTATATCGACGGATATTTTCCGACTTTGTTGTCCAGAGCATGGAATGCTGGCCGGAAGAGGAAGCCAGCAAGCCGGGGTTGGTGAAGCAGGCAAGAATCTCCTTCTGCGGCCATGACTTGATGGTCATCGATAGCCCTGTCCCGCATGACTTTGACTTTTCTCCGTCAACATCCTTATTGGTGGATTTCGAAACCCCGGAAGCATTGCAGGAGGCCTTTACCGATCTGGCTGAAGGAGGGCAGATCATGATGCCGTTGGATGATTACGGGTTCAGTCGCAGATTCGGCTGGGTAGTCGATTGTTTTGGCGTCTCCTGGCAGCTCAACCTTCCTGCTTGATGGGGCGTAGCGGCCTCGTTGCCTGAGTGTCATTTGTCTTGTGTGAATGTTACCGAGGATGCTGGTGGTTTCCGGTGCGCATTGCTGTTTCCACTCGCAGAAGATTGTCTGCTGGAAGGAGGGCGCAAACGGGATGCGTGGAGGCCAGAATCGCCCCGCAACGAAAAACGGCCACCGCTCGTTTGAGCTAAGTGGCCGCTTTTGCGGAATTTCTGGTCGGAATAGCAGGATTCGAACCTACGACCTCTGCCTCCCGAAGGCAGCGCTCTACCAAGCTGAGCTATATTCCGACGCTGCTGAGGCCTTGCCTCAACGGTTGCGTAGTATACGGATTTAGCGTGTTTATGCAAGCCTTGGAGGTTTGGTTTTATCCGTTTTCAGGTCTTGCGCTCTACTGCCAGCTTCGCCAACTCCGCCATGCTATCGCGATAGGGAGATGCAGGGAGGTGCTCAAGTTCGGCAAGGGCGCGCGCCGACATCTCTTCGGCCTTCTGGCGAGTATAGTCAAGAGATCCAGTGGCATCGATAACCGCCAGGACTTCGTCCAGGTGCTCCAGCCCACCTTTGCGAATGGCGCGCCTGATCAGTTTGGCTTGCTCTGGTGTGCCGACAGCCATGGCCTGGATCAGGGGCAGGGTTGGCTTGCCCTCGGCGAGGTCGTCGCCGACATTCTTGCCCATGGACCTGGCATCTCCCTGGTAGTCGAGAAGATCATCGACCAATTGGAAGGCGAGGCCCAGATAGCGGCCATATGCGGCCATGGCCTGTTCCTGCTGTGGTGTTGCATCGGCGAGGATGGCGCCGGTGTGGGAAGCGGCCTCGAACAACATCGCTGTCTTGCCCTGGATGGTTTCGAAGTAGGCGGCCTCGTCGGTATCCGGATTGCCGACATTGGTCAATTGCTGGACTTCACCTTCGGCAATGGTGCAGGTCGCCGCTGACAGGATCTCCATGACACGCATCGAGCCGATCTCGACCATCATCTGGAAGGAGCGTGAATAGAGAAAGTCGCCGACCAGCACGGAAGGTGCGTTGCCCCAGGCATCGTTGGCCGTCGCCTTGCCCCGACGCATATGCGACTCGTCCACCACGTCATCGTGCAGCAGTGTTGAGGTGTGCATGAACTCGATCAGAGTGGCAAGGGTGATGTGCTTTTCGCCGTCATAGTTGAGTGCCCGGGCCGCCAGTAGAACCAGTAGTGGCCGCAGGCGTTTGCCTCCGCTTTCGATAATGTACTGGCCGATGGTTTCCACCAGCGGAATACGAGAAGCGAGTTGATCGAGAATGCTGCGGTTGACGGCGGCGAAGTCGTCGGCGACCACAGCGTGGATCGGCGAGGGAGCTGCGGCGTTGGGCGACGTGGCGTTGACTGACATGAAGGCGGCTTCGACTGGTGAATGGGGCCGGGGGGGCCTTGGTAAATGCGGCTTTCAACAGGCTTGCGGGTGTCACGACGGACTCCTGGCGGCCTGTGTCAGACGGCATTCCCTGTGAGAAGCAGGCATGGGATCGATAGGTGATGAATGCTGCCGATCACCATGGCATGTTCGTGCCAGCGCGCGAACCATCACTTCTCTGACTGTTGGTCATGCTATGGGGCCCCCATGGGAGCGTCAAGACGAAGGAGGTCCGGAATACCGCCGAGAGCGCAGGAAAGGGAAGATGTTGGCGATGAATTTGTTCATTGGCTTGTGCTGGGATTGACAGATCGTTATAATGCGCGGCCCACTCATCCATGCTCCCTGTCAGATGGTGCCAAAAGGGGTGCCACTCGAAGCAGGTCGATCAAGAGCCAACCCCGATGAGTATCCGGAGAGTAAAGTATGTACGCAGTTATCAAGAGCGGCGGTAAGCAGTACCGCGTTCAGGAAGGCCAGACTCTCAAGCTCGAGAAGCTGGAAATTCCTACTGGCGACACCGTCGAATTTGACGAAGTGCTGCTGGTTGGCAATGACGACGACGTGACTGTCGGTGCTCCGCTGGTCTCGGGTGCCAAGGTCTCTGCCGAGATCGTGGCTCACGGTCGTGGCGAGAAGGTGACCATCATCAAGTTCCGTCGCCGCAAGCATCACATGAAGCGTCAGGGCCACCGTCAGTGGTTCACTGAAGTCAAGATCACTGGAATTTCTGCCTGATAACGCCTTGCCTGCTATAGGCAAGAAGCGTTGCGGATTATTCCCTTAACGAGCGAGGACTTTGCAATGGCTCATAAGAAGGCAGCTGGCTCCACACGAAACGGTCGCGATTCCGAAAGCAAACGCCTTGGCGTCAAGCTTTTCGGCGGTCAGGTCGTGAACCCGGGCAACATCATCGTGCGTCAGCGCGGTACCAAGTTCCATGCTGGCACAGGTGTGGGTATCGGCAAGGATCATACTCTGTTCGCTGTGAGCGAAGGTGTGGTCAAGTTCGAGACCAAGGGTCCGAAAAACCGCAAGTTCGTTAGCGTCGTCTCTGCCTGAGACCGCTCGAACATCACGAATCGCGACACTAACCCGGTAGGGCAGTGATGTGGTTCTGGAAGGCCCCGCCAGGTGCGGGGCCTTCTTGTATCATGGTGGACATGGTCCGCCAGGAGAATGACTGATGCAGTTCGTCGACGAAGCTTCGATCATCGTCGAGGCCGGCAACGGAGGTAATGGTTGCCTCAGCTTTCGGCGCGAGAAGTACGTGCCCAAGGGTGGCCCCGATGGTGGTGATGGAGGCCACGGTGGCAGCGTTTACCTGATTGGTGACGACGCACTCAATACACTGATTGATTTCAAGTATCAGCGTTTCTACAAGGCGCAGAATGGTCAGCCGGGTCAGGGTCGCCAGATGAGTGGTCGGGCCGGTGAAGACCTGCACGTCAAAGTGCCGGTAGGAACCACGGTGATTGATGAAGACACTCTGGAAGTCATCGCTGATGTGACCGAAATCGGTCAGGTCGTGCAGGTGGCCCAGGGCGGGCGGCGTGGGCTGGGCAACATCCACTTCAAGTCGTCGACCAACCGCGCGCCGCGCCGTACGACGCCTGGAACCGAGGGTGAGCGCCGTAACCTGCGTTTCGAGATGAAGGTGATGGCCGATGTCGGCCTGCTGGGCATGCCCAATGCCGGCAAATCGACCTTGATCCGCTCAGTGTCTGCGGCCAAGCCCAAGGTGGCCAACTATCCGTTTACCACTCTGGTGCCGAACCTCGGGGTAGTGAAATTGGGCATGCACGAGCACTTCGTGATGGCTGATGTCCCGGGGTTGATCGAGGGTGCTTCTGACGGTGCCGGCCTTGGGTTGCGCTTTCTCAAGCACCTGACCCGCACGCGTCTGCTGTTCCATGTTCTCGATGTGGCACCTTTCGACGAGTCAGATCCGGTGGTGGCGGCGGAAGCCATTATCCGTGAATTGGGCCAGTTCTCGCCGACTCTGGCCGAGCGCCCGCGCTGGCTGGTGCTCAACAAATTGGATCTGCTGCCGGAAGGCGAGCGCGAGAGCGTGGCTCAGCAGATCATCGAGCGTCTGAACTGGACGGGACCGGTGTTCCGCATCTCGGCGATTGCCAATGATGGCACCGAGGCGCTGGTACAGGCGGCGCATCGCTGGCTGACCGAGCAGCGTACGCTCGAGAACGAAGATGAAGAAGCCATGGAGCGCGAGCAGGAAATGCGTCGCCGCATGGAAGATGAGTCTGTCGCACGTACCGAGGCGCGTTTGGGCCGCAAGCGCCGTCGCCCCGATGATGAGGATGACGACGACTTCGACGACGATGATTACGATGTCGAGGTGGAGTACGCTCCCTGACTCCCTATGGGCCAGTGAAGCGCGAGCGAATAGGTCCGGCGTGCTGATCGGCAGATGCCGGTGAACTGAATCGTTGATTCGAGGAAAGGATGCACAGCGTAGAGCGGGTTCCCGGGCGTGAAGCCCTGTCCGGCGCGCGTCGGGTGGTGGTGAAGATTGGTAGTGCTCTGCTGACCAATGATGGTCGGGGGCTCGATGATGATGCCATCGGTGGTTGGGTCGATCAGATTGCGGCGCTTCGTCAGGCCGGTGTCGAGGTGGTGTTGGTCTCTTCCGGCGCGGTGGCGGCGGGAATGGTGCGTCTGGGTTGGTCGGCTCGTCCCTCGGCAATCCACGAGTTGCAGGCAGCGGCAGCGGTTGGCCAGAATGTGCTCACCGAGACCTACGAGAACCACTTTGGCCGTCACGGTCTGCTGACCGCACAGATTCTGCTGACCCATGATGATCTTACCAACCGCAAGCGCTATCTCAATGCTCGTTCGGCGCTGACCACCCTGGTTGACCTGGGTGTGGTGCCGGTTGTCAACGAGAACGATACCGTGGTCACCGATGAAATCCGCTTTGGTGACAACGATACGCTGGGGGCTTTGGTAGCCAACCTGATCGAAGCAGAAGCGTTGGTGATCCTTACCGATCAGGAAGGCTTGTTCGACGCTGATCCGCGCCATGATCCCAATGCGCGGTTGATCTCGGAGGGTCGTGCTGACGATCCGGCTCTTGCTGCCGTTGCCGGTGGCGGTGGCAGTCTCGGGCGTGGTGGCATGGCGACCAAGGTGCGTGCAGCAAGGTTGGCCGCACGTTCCGGTGCAGTCACGGTGATTGCCAGTGGTCGCCAGGCATCGGTGTTGGAGCGGCTGGTCGGTGGCGAGTCGTTGGGCACGCTGTTGACGCCGGACCGTGCACCGATCGCCGCACGCAAACGCTGGCTTGCTGGCCAGTTGCAGGTGCGCGGCACCTTGACGCTGGATGCTGGCGCTGTTCGTGTCTTGCGAGATAGCGGTTCCAGTCTATTGCCGGTCGGTGTGCGCAAGGTGGAGGGAAGCTTTGTGCGTGGCGACATGGTGCTGTGTGTCGACGAGCAGGGCGAACGCATCGCCAAGGGGCTAGTCAACTATGGAGCCGAGGACGCAGGCAAGATCCTTGGCCAACCCAGTAGGCGTATTGCGGACATACTCGGCTATATGGAAGCCCCGGAACTGATTCATCGCGACAACCTGGTGGTCCTGACCTGAGTGCATGACCACGTTGTTGCCTGTCATTACCTGTCGCTCCGTTGCTTGTACTTGAGTGACGAGGAGTGGGGCGGTCGTCCCGGAGGAGTGTTCTGCTGACATTGCCGCCAATGCGTGGCTTCTATAGCACGGTGTGGTGGGGTGTGGTAGGATACGCCATCCTCTCAGACACGGCCCGTGAACGATTGGCTGCTCAGGCAGCAATCGGCCAGATGGCCAAACCAGTGGGGATTTTTTTATTCCCTGTTGGATCAATACGTTATCAAGTCATCGCTACGCGATGACGACAACTTTCTCCAAGGAGACAGTCAGTGGCTAACAGCAAACAAGCCCGTAAGCGCGCCCGTCAGGCAGAAAACCGTCGTGTCCTGAAGGCGAGCCAGCGCAGCATGGTTCGTACTTATATCAAGCGCGTCATCAAGGCCATCAATGGCGGCGACCACGCTGAGGCAATGGGCGCGTTCAAGGCAGCTCAGCCGGTCATCGACCGCATTGCTGACAAGGACGTTCTGTCCAAGAAAAAGGCCGCTCGTCTGAAGAGCCGTCTGAACAAGCGTATTAAAGCACTGGCTGCTTGAAGCCGGTTGGGGGATTTGTCCCGCGCACCCCTTTGATGGATGTGCAGGACTGGCCCCGGCGCTTTTGATGTTGATGCAGCTGCGTCTGCTCGACATCTGCGAAAAAAACCGGCCCAGGGCCGGTTTTTTTATGTCTCGGTGTTGGTCTTGATTCCAGCTGTTATATCCCGTTTAGCTGGGTACGGTTCGGGAACCACTGACCTGACGCAGTAAGGAAGTGATGTCGTGAGTGACGAGCGTCAACCACCGCCGCCAGAGCGGGATCAGCAGCGCGCGATGACGGAAGGAGAGGGCACGCCGGTCGGCGCTGTGCCTGCGACACCGCCGCGTCGCGGCCTGATGCGCTCGGGAATGGTGGTCAGCAGCATGACCATGCTGTCGCGGGTGTTGGGGCTGGTGCGCGATGTGGTGATTGCGACACTGCTCGGTGCCGGGCAGGGGGCGGATGCCTTCTTTGTCGCCTTCAAGATCCCCAACTTCATGCGTCGTTTGTTTGCCGAGGGTGCCTTCAATCAGGCATTTGTGCCGGTGCTGTCGGAATACTCGACCACTCGCAGCAAGCAGGAAGTACGCGAACTGCTCGATGCCGTGTCCGGTAGCTTGACCATGGTGCTGGCATTTATCACGGCGCTGGCGATGCTTGCTGCGCCTTGGCTGACCTGGTTATTTGCTCCGGGGTTCTCGCGTGACCCGGCCAAGTTGGCGATGACGGCAGATATGTTGAGGCTGACGTTCCCGTACCTGTTGCTGATTTCCTTGACCGCCTTCAGCGGCAGCGTGCTCAACACCTGGAACCGCTTTGCGATCCCTGCCTTTACCCCCGTGCTGCTCAATCTTTCATTGATCGGTGCGGCGGTATTGCTGACGCCGATGATGGATGAGCCGGCGATGGCGTTGGCATGGGGCGTACTGATTGCTGGAGCGGCGCAACTACTGTTTCAGGTGCCATTTCTTGCTCAGCTGGGCTTGATGCCGCGCCCCTGGCCGAATTTTGCCCACGAAGGCGTAAAGCGCATCCTGCGCTTGATGACACCCGCGCTCTTCGGAGTCTCGGTATCGCAGATCAACCTGCTGCTCGATACCATCCTCGCCTCGTTGCTGGCGGCGGGTAGTGTCTCGTGGCTGTATTACTCGGATCGTCTGGTCGAGTTACCGCTTGGGGTGTTTGGGGTCGCCATTGGCACGGTGATCTTGCCAGCGTTGTCGCGGCGTCATGCCGAGCAGTCCAGGGAGCATTTCAGTCAGATGCTCGATTGGGCGTTGCGTGCGGTCTTGTTGCTGGGTCTACCGGCGGCACTGGCACTGACGCTGCTGGCGGAGCCGCTGTTGATCACGCTGTTCCACTATGGCGCCATGACTGACAATGACATCGTGATGGCGGCGATGAGCCTGCGTGCCTACGCGCTGGGGCTGGTTGCCTTCATGTTGATCAAGGTATTGGCGCCGGGCTTCTTTGCCCGTCAAGACACGAAGACGCCGGTCAAGGTAGGCATTATCGCCATGGCGGCCAATATGGTCTTCAACCTGATTCTGATCTGGCCGCTGGCTCATGCTGGTCTGGCGCTGGCTACTGCGCTGTCGGCGTTTCTCAATGCCGGCATGCTGGCCTGGTTGCTGCGCCGCCAGGGCGTGCTGAACTTCCAGCCGGGTTGGGGGCGATTTGCCATGCAACTCGGTGGTGGTTGTGTGGCAATGGGAGTCGCTCTGTGGTTATTGTCTCCAGAGTGGCATCACTGGCTGGATTGGAATCTGCTGCAGCGTGGCTTGAGAATGGCAATGCTGGTGGTGGTCGGTGGTGTGGTGTACTTCGCGTGGTTGGGCGTGACCGGCATGCGGGTGCGGCACTTCCGCCTCAAGGGCTAGGGCTGCGCTCTTGAGCAGTGTGGTGATGCGCCGGAGTAAGCGGCCTCGTACGGCATAGTGATGTGGATCAGGGGCGTGGCTGTCAAGCCATCCCTGGTTCGTTATAATCGGTTCCCTTTACCTTCGATGTGGCTGGATTCATGGAAGTCATCCGCGGCTTGCACAATCTGCGCGAAACGCATCGTGGTACGGTGGCTACCATCGGTAATTTCGATGGTGTGCACCGTGGCCACCGGGCGATTCTCGAGCAATGTCAGGAGCAGGCAAACCGCCTGGGCCTGTCGGTGACCGTGGTGGTCTTCGAACCCCAACCACGTGAGTATTTTGCTGCCGACCAGGCACCGCCACGCTTGACACGGTTACGCGAGAAAGTCGCACTGCTGGCCGAGTGCGGTGTTGATCGCGTGCTATGCCTGCCATTCAATGAAGCACTACGCCAGTTGACGGCGGTGGAGTTTGTCCAGCAGGTATTGGTAGACGGCCTGGGGGTAAAGCACCTGGTGGTCGGCGATGATTTCCGCTTCGGTTGTGATCGGCGTGGTGACTTCGCGTTGTTGACCGCAGAAGGGCGGCGTTGCGGCTTTGCTGTCGAAAACACACATACTTTCTGCGTGGACGATGAACGAGTATCGAGCACGCGCGTCAGAACCCTGTTGGCTTGTGGTAATTTCTCCGGCGTCCAGCGCCTGCTGGGGCGTCCATATAGTATCTGGGGCAGGGTGGTTCGAGATCAGCAGCGCGGCCGCACCATCGGGGTGCCTACCGCGAACCTGCCGTTGGTGACCGGTTCATTGGCACTGCGAGGCGTCTATGCAGTGATCGTCGAATATGCCGGTGGCCAGTACCCGGCTGTGGCCAATATTGGCTGGCGGCCCACCGTTGGTAGCGTCAGGCCGGTGTTGGAAGCGCATCTGTTGGACTTCGATGCGGATCTCTACGGCCAGCGACTGACGGTAATACCCTGCGCTCGCTTGCGGGGTGAGATTACCTTCGACAGCTTCGAGGCACTGAAGGCGCAGATTCATAACGATATTCGCCAGACAAGAGCGTATTTTCAGGACGCTTTTCAGGGCTATTTCCAGGGGGATTCCCCCGTGGCAGACCCCGCCGCTACCTCCCCGCAGAGGGAGGCTTCGGAAACCGCAAGCCATTGCCGGACGCGGACGGGCTGTCTATATCCTCTGGCATCGGCGCCTCGCGCGCGCGAGGCCGTGACACATGACTCCTCGGCGGAACATCCCGCCGACAATGACGGCTGACACCCAGGACTATGAGCGACTACAAGCACACTCTGAATCTGCCCGAAACCGACTTCCCCATGCGCGGCATGCTGCCCAAGCGTGAGCCGGAGCGCGTTGAACAGTGGCAGAAGCTGGATGTCTATCAGCGCCTGCGCGAAACGCGCGAAGGCCGCGATGTCTTCCTGCTGCATGATGGCCCTCCCTACGCCAACGGCAGCATTCACATCGGTCACGCCGTCAACAAGATTCTCAAGGACATCATCGTCAAGTCGAAGAACCTGGCGGGCTTCGATGCTCCCTATGTCCCGGGCTGGGATTGTCACGGTCTACCCATTGAGCACAAGGTCGAGACCACCCACGGGAAACACCTTGAGCCAGAAAAGGCCCGGGCACTGTGCCGTGAGTACGCCGGCGAGCAAGTCAAGGGGCAGCTCCAGGATTTCGTACGCCTTGGTGTGGTTGGCGACTGGGACAACCCTTATCGCACCATGGCGTATGCCAACGAAGCCGGTGAGATTCGCGCGCTGGCCGATATGGTTGAGGGCGGCTTCGTATTCAAGGGCCTCAAACCGGTTAACTGGTGCTTTGACTGTGGTTCGGCACTGGCCGAGGCTGAAGTCGAATATGCCGACAAACAGTCCGATGCCATCGACGTGGCTTTCCCCTGTGCCGATGATGACAAGCTGGCTGCTGCTTTTGGGCTCGAGAGCCTGGCGAAGCCTGCTGCGGTGGTGATCTGGACCACTACGCCCTGGACCATTCCCGCCAATCAGGCGTTGAACGTCCATCCTGAATTCACCTATGCGCTGGTGGATGCCGGTGAGCGTCTGTTGCTGCTGGCCGAGGAACTGGTCGAAAGCTGCCTCGAGCGTTTCGGTCTCGAAGGTGAAGTGATTGCCACCACGCGTGGTGAGCGTCTCGAGCTGATCAATTTCCGTCATCCGCTCTATGATCGCGTTGCGCCGATCTATCTGGCCGATTACGTCGAGAGCGAAGTGGGCAGCACCGGTATCGTCCACTCCGCGCCGGTGCACGGTGTTGATGACTTTGACTCCTGTCGTCGTTATGGCATGGATTTCGATCAGTTCATCAGCATCGTCAAGAGTGATGGTGTCTACGTCGATGATCTGCCGTTGTTCGGTGGCCAGCTGATCTGGAAGGCCAACCCGCAGATCGTCAAGGCGTTGAGCGCGGCCGGAGCATTGATGGCGCACAAGACCATCACCCATAGCTATATGCATTGCTGGCGTCACAAGACGCCGGTGATCTACCGCGCCACTGCCCAGTGGTTCGTGGGTATGGACATTGCCGGCAAGGATGGCCGTACCTTGCGCGAGAGTGCGCTCGAGGGCATCGAGTCCACGCATTTCACCCCGGCCTGGGGCAAGGCGCGCCTGCACAGCATGATCGCCAATCGCCCGGACTGGTGTATCTCCCGTCAGCGCAACTGGGGCGTGCCGATCCCGTTCTTCCTGCATAAGGAAAGCGGTGAGCTGCACCCGCGCACCGTCGAGTTGATGGAAGAGGTCGCCAAACGTGTCGACGCCGAAGGTATCGATGCCTGGTTCGCTATGGAGCCCAATGAACTGCTCGGTGCCGAGGCCGCGCAGTACGACAAGGTCACTGATACGTTGGATGTGTGGTTCGATTCCGGCACCACGCACCGTCATGTATTGCGTGGCTCGCATCCCATGGGCCACCTGAGTGGCCCGCGCGCCGACCTGTATCTCGAAGGTTCCGATCAGCACCGTGGCTGGTTCCATTCCTCGCTGCTGACCGGCAGCGCCATCGATGGGCATCCGCCATATCGCGGTTTGCTGACCCACGGCTTCACCGTCGATGCCCAGGGCCGCAAGATGTCCAAGTCGATGGGCAACGTGGTCGCGCCGCAGGAAGTCATGGACAAGCTGGGTGCCGATATCCTGCGCCTGTGGGTGGCCTCTACCGATTATTCCGGTGAGATGGCGGTATCCGACGAGATCCTCAAGCGCACGGCGGATGTCTATCGCCGTATCCGCAACACCGCACGCTTCCTGCTCGCCAACCTCAATGGTTTCGAGCCGAGCCGTGACCTGGTGGCGTTCGATGACATGCTGGCGCTGGATCAGTGGGTGGTCGATCGTGCTGCTCAGTTACAGGACCGCATCGAGACGGCTTATGACGAATACCGTTTCCTCGATGTCTACCAGCAGGTGCACGGTTTCTGTGCCCGCGAGCTGGGTGGCTTCTATCTGGATGTGATCAAGGATCGCCAGTACACCACCCAGGCGGATTCGCTGGCGCGCCGTAGCTGCCAGACTGCGCTTTACCAGGTGGTTCAGGCACTGGTGCGTTGGGTGGCTCCGATCCTGTCGTTCACCGCTGAGGAAATCTTCGAGAACATTCCCGGCGAGAAGGGCCTGGCCGACGGTCATAGCGTACTGCTGGAAACCTACTACGAAGGGCTGTCGACGCTGGCCGCCGATGCTGCCATGGGGCGCGAGTTCTGGGAGCAGGTGCTGACGGTCAAGCAGGCCGTCAACAAGTGCCTCGAGGACGCGCGTAACCAGAAGACCATCAAGGGCAGTCTGGCCGCCGAAGTCACGCTGTACGTCGACGATCAGTTGCAGGAACTGCTGTCGCGCCTTGGCGATGAGCTGCGCTTCGTGATGCTGACCAGTGAGGTTCGTCTGGCACCGCTGGCCGAGGCTGGTGATGCGGTGGCAACTGATATCGAGGGCCTCAAGGTTGCGGTAATGGCCAGCGAATACACCAAGTGTGAGCGCTGTTGGCACCATCGTCCCGAGGTCGGTTCTCTGGCCGAGCATTCCGATCTCTGCTCGCGTTGCGTGAGCAATCTGCCGGAAGGCGCTGGAGAGACCCGTTACTATGCCTGAGGCTCAAGCTCATATGTCTGCTCAAGTGGAACCGATGCGCAGGCCACTGCTGTGGTGGCTACTGGTGATTGTCTGGATCGCGCTCGATCTGGCCACCAAGGCACTGGCCAGCAGTAGTCTGACCTATGCCACGCCGGTGGAGGTCCTGCCGTTCTTCAACCTGACGCTGCTGCACAACACCGGTGCCGCCTTCAGCTTCCTTGCCGACCACCCCGGCTGGCAGCGTTGGTTGTTTGCCGCCATTGCGGTGGGCGCCACCATTGCTCTGACTGTATGGATGACGCGCCTCAAGCGTGACGAGAAGGTGCTGGGCGCTTGCCTGGCACTGATCATCGGCGGTGCGCTGGGCAATCTGTATGATCGCTTGGTCCACGGTTATGTGGTCGATTTCCTGTCGTTCCATGCGGCAGGCTGGTACTACCCGGCCTTCAACGTCGCCGACATCGGCATCACGGTCGGTGCCATCGGCCTGATCTGGGAGTCGATCTTTGGTGAGCGTCGCCGCGCGCGGCGTGGTTGATCATACTGACGAGCTACGAGCCGGTTGTGTTCGCTCCCGGTGAACAGACGCACTTCCCACATTTATGTGGGTCGGATGAAGACCCCGAATATCTGGAGAGCGCCATGAGCGACTACCGCATCGATGAGGGCATGGAAGTTACCCTGCATTTTACCCTCAAGCTGGAAGACGGCACCGTGGTCGACTCGACCCATGACAAGGCACCGGCTACCTTCCAATTGGGAGATGGCAACCTGCCACCCGGTTTCGAGCATCCGCTCAAGGGACTGACGGATGGCGACAGCGGAGTCTTCGAGGTCTCGCCGGAGCATGCCTTCGGCCAGCATAATCCGCAGAACGTTCAGCGCATGAAGGCTGAGGTGTTCAAGGATGAGCAGCCGGAGATCGGTACTGTGATGTCATTCGCCGATGCCAATGGCGATGAACTTCCCGGTGTGATCATTGAAATCGAAGACGACATGGTCGAGGTAGACTTCAATCATCCGCTGGCTGGGCGTACCCTGACTTTTGAGGTTGAGGTGTTGGACGTCAAACCTGCCACCACTCATTGAGACAGGGCCAGGCAAGGTTCCAACACGAATGACTCAGGGGCATGACAGGCTGGAACGGTGCTGGTTTCTGTACCGTTCCCGCCTTCCGTTCCTCCAGTCTTCTGTACAACGAAGGCGCTGAGACTGGCGCCGAGGCAAGCAGACCATGCAAATCAAGTTGGCCAATCCGCGCGGTTTCTGCGCTGGTGTTGACCGCGCCATCGAGATCGTCAATCGTGCCCTCGATGTTTTCGGGCCGCCGATCTACGTTCGTCATGAAGTGGTGCACAACCGCTTTGTCGTCGACTCACTGCGTGAGCGTGGCGCGATCTTCGTCGAGGAACTGCATGAAGTCCCCGATGATGTGATCGTGATCTTCTCGGCCCACGGCGTGTCTCGCGCTGTCCAGTTGGAAGCCGAGCAACGCGGTCTCAAGGTCTTCGATGCTACCTGTCCATTGGTGACCAAGGTGCATATGGAAGTGCTGCGCTATGCCCGACGAGGCCACGAGTGCATTCTGATCGGGCATGAGGGGCACCCCGAGGTGGAAGGCACCATGGGGCGCTATGACACCTCTCACGGCGGTCAGATCTATCTGGTCGAGGACGAGGACGACGTGGCTCGCCTCCAGGTGAAGGATCCTTCGCGACTGGCTTTTGTGACCCAGACCACACTATCGATGGATGATACCGCCAGGGTCATAGATGCGCTGCGTTCGACCTTCCCCGAGATTCAAGGTCCGCGCAAGGACGACATCTGCTACGCCACCCAGAACCGTCAGGACGCTGTACGCGAGCTGGCGTCGGGTTGTGAGCTGGTGCTGGTGGTTGGTAGCCCGAACAGTTCCAACTCCAATCGGCTACGAGAGCTTTCCGAGCGTGTCGGGACACCGGCCTGGTTGATCGACAATGCTGATCAGATTGATCCCGCCTGGCTGAAAGGAGTAACCGCCATTGGTGTCACTGCTGGCGCCAGTGCGCCAGAAGTGCTGGTGCGTGGGGTTATCGAGCGCCTGCAGTCGTTGGGTGCGAAGGTACCCGAGGAGCTTGCCGGACGTGAGGAAACCATTACCTTCTCGATGCCGCGAGAATTGCGTGAGCGAGTCATCGCTACCGACTGAGTTCGCAAGATCCAATAGTGTTCTCCACGCATCGCCGCTTCCCGGGAAGCGGCGATGCTGTTTATGCGCTTGCGCCGACTCTGCGTCGTAAATTTGCCGCTCCGATAGACTTGCCTTCCGATCTGCCCTTTCTGCGCCAGGCTGAAGAGACTCCAACGCAATGGAGCCTATCGACTGTTGTCAGGAGAGGATCATGGGGCAATGGATAGCCCGGGCTGATCTCCAACCTCCCATGCCCGGAAGCGTTTCGCCATCGGCAAGACAGCGCGGCTTTACACTGATTGAGCTGATGGTCTGCGTGGGGATTCTTGCGGTGCTCGCCGCGCTGACGTATCCCCGTTACAGCCAGCATCTTGCGACGGCTCGAGTGACGGAAGCGCGTGCAGCGCTGGGCGATATTGCCAGTCAGCTTGAGCGCTGCTATTCGCGTTACCTGCGTTATGATGCACCCCAATGTGAACCTGGTACCACAGACGTAGAACGAGGAAGCTACCGACTGCAGCGGGATATCAAGGCAGGCCATTATCGGCTGACCGCGACGGCGATTGCTGATGGCACAGTGCCTGCTGGTTGTACCCTCCTGAGTCTCGATCAAGCTGGGTTGCGAGTTCCTGATGAGTGCTGGTAACCAGCGTATGGCAGGCTTCACTCTGGTCGAGACCCTGGTGGCATTGCTGGTGTTGGCGATCGGGCTGTTGGGGGTCGCGGCAATGCAGATCAAGGCGACACAGAGTGCTCAGTTGGCTGCCCAGACTGGCATGGCGAATATTGCGGCTCAGGACGCTCGTGAGCGTCTTTGGGCTGCACGGGTGCGTGGCGACAATCCGTCCTGCCCGACACCCGCAGCGGTCAACGGCAGTGATTGGCAACACCGCTGGCAACCCTTTCTTCCTGAACTCAATGCCAGCCCGGTCTCGGCACTGGGGGATTGCCGTTTTGTCATTGAGGTGCGTTGGCGAGATAGGCGCCTTGATCCGTATCTGACCCGGCTGGAATATCGTGTGCGTCTGCCGCAGGAGTTGCCCTGATGTTCCGCTGGCGTGGCGTTGTCAGGCGTGAGGGCGTGATGGGGCCTCGCCACCAGCGTGGCCTCAGTCTGGTGGAGCTGATGGTGGCAATGTTGATCGGCAGTATGGTGATGCTTGCTGCGACTCGGGTCATGCACAACGTTCTGCAGTCGGATCAACACATGCGTCAGTTGTCGGAGCGTCAGGCTGTGATCAGCTATGCACTGGATATCATGGCTGCTCGTTTGCGTAGTGGCAGTGCCACCGCGGAGTCATTCGTGCTGCGTGACAGTTATCTCGATAGCCGCTATTCCGATGACCGCTATCTCGGCAGCAGTCGTTCAGATGGTCGTTGCACACTCCATGACAACGAAGGCCACCAGCCGTTGATCGATGGTTTGATCAGCGCAGGGGAGTGTGGCGATGAGCGGGTCATCGACACGCAGGGCGACGGGATATATCGGCTGCACCTGAAGTTGGCTGACTTCCCTGCCCCCTTGATGATGTGGGTTGTGGACCGTCGACATTGGTCGGATGGCAGCACACCATGATGAGACATCCGAAACTCCAGTCGGGAGTTACCTTACCGGTTGTGCTTGGTATGCTGACGATTGCTTCAGTCATGGCGCTGAGCGCCATGCAGTCGGCACTGGTCGATGAGCGTCTGGCGGGTAACCTCGTGGCGATGGCTCGAGCCCAGATGGCTGCAGAAGAAGGTGCTGCCGAGCGGCTTGTCGTTGGTCCTGAAAGGTCGGACGCGCCGGATTGCGAAGTTGTTGAGCAGGCTCTGGAGGAAGGGGATGGCCCCTTGGTCGAGTCCAGTCAGGTGATCATTGGCGAGCTGCCATTGGTTGGCTATTACTCCGGGAGTTGCTGGTGGCAGGGCGGCGTTGGGCAATGGGTGTTGGGCTGGGTAGGCAATGGTGATCGACTGGTGGCTCGCCATCTGATTCTGCTGTTGCCCGAGCCCGAGCCTGCGATGGCTTCCTCGACGACGACACCCTCATCATCCTCACCATCGATGGTATGGTTGGATGGTGGTGCTGGCCATTGATCTGGTCAGGCATGATCAGGGCTTTGCGAGCACCTTGATCTACTGGCCGGTTGCTCACGTATTCGACCGAAGTTGCTTAACACCAGTACTCTTCCCCGGCCGTTGTCCGCGCAGATCACGAAGGTGCCGTTGTGGCCGCTGGCGCGTCCAGTGGGTTGAAAGCGTACGGCACGATCATCGTTACGAAAACGGATGGTGGTGGTCCGAGCGGCGGGGAAGCGATGAAGAATGTCGGCGGACTGAGTGTCGCGCAGGATCAAGGGGGCGCTCCAGTCGTTGTCGCATTGGCGGCCATCGTGGCTTGGGCAGAGGATGACGGTATGTTGTGTCATGATCGCGGTCGAGCGAGCCAGTGTCAGAGCCTGACGCAGTTGCTGAGTATCGCTGATGATATCCTGCTTGATTGTCAGGTGGCGCCCGGCAGGAAGTGCCGTGGTGATCAGCACAGCGACGATGGCCAGTACCAGCAGCACTTCCAGTAGGGTTGTGCCGCGCTGATGGCGCTGAAGGCAAGTGCTGCTGCTGGCGTGTTGCATGACCTTGTATGGTGGTAGCCGAGGCAGTGGTGGCGTCAACAGTCATAACGCCAATAGCAATAACATTAATTTTCATGATAGTGGATGACGCATCCGCTGATGCGCTATCTGCATTCGGGGGCACAATTTGAGTGAATTTGTCGTCGTTGGTGGTGGTGTCATCGGCCTGATGACCACGTTGCAACTGGCTGATGCTGGTCATCAGGTCACGGTCATCGAACGTGGTGTCTGCGGGCGAGAATCCTCCTGGGCGGGCGGTGGTATCGTCTCGCCGCTGTATCCCTGGCGCTACAGTGCGGCGGTGTCCCGCCTGGCCTCCTGGTCTGAAGGAGCCTATCCGGAGCTGGCCTACCGATTGCTGGAAGAAACGCGCATTGACCCGGAATATCGCCAGAAGGGTCTGCTCTATTTGCGCGTCGATGATGAGGAGCGCGCGTTGCAGTGGGCGCGCCAGGTTGGCAAGCCACTATCGCGCGTCGGCTCCGAGGTGATTTATGCCAAGGAGCCCGCTGCCTGCCCAGGTGTCGATCAGGCACTGTGGATGCCGACCCTCGGTAGTATTCGCAATCCGCGGTTGATGCAGGCCTTGCGTGCACGCCTGGACAACATGCCAGGCGTGTCGATTCTCGAAGGCTGTGACGTAACTGCCATGGTGAGTGAACGCCAGCGTGTCGTGGCGATTGAAACGTCGCAGGGGAGGGTCGCAGCGGATCAAGTAGTGATCTGTGGTGGGGCCTGGAGCGCGCAGCTACTGGAAATGGCTGGGGTACAACTCCCGGTACGGCCGGTGAAGGGACAGATGTTGCTGTTCAAGGCTCGCCCCGGATTGGTCGAGCGTGTGGTGTTGATGGATGGGCGTTATGTTATCCCGCGTGCCGATGGTCGCGTGTTGGCGGGGTCAACGCTCGAGGAAGCCGGGTTCGACAAGCAGACTGATGATCAGGCGCGCGAGTCGCTGAGAGCCAGCGCCTGCGCGATCATTCCTGCTCTGGCGGACTACGAGATCGAGCATCACTGGGCAGGGTTGCGCCCGGGGTCGCCGGATGGGGTGCCGTTCATCGGACGTGCGCCAGGCTGGGACAACCTGCATGTCAATGCCGGCCAGTATCGTAACGGTCTGGTGTTGGCACCGGCATCCACGCGTCTGTTGGTTGATCTGCTGCTGGATCGCCCAACGATCATCGACCCCGCCCCCTATTCTCTGGAAGGGCGAGTTTGTTGAAGGGCACGTCGTTTGCGGGGCGTGTCACTTCTGTCCGCTGAGGTGATCGGCTCGGCGGCGATCAGTCGTCGCCGGCCTCTGATTGCTCGTCGATATACTTGTCGCGATGATCGCCACAGCAGAACCATTCGCCTCGGGCACGCATGGCTTCCTGCTCGGGAACATGGACCTTGCACCAGGCGCAGCGCACCATGCTGCCGCCGTCATGGGAGCTGAGCTTTTCCTTGTCATGCTCCAGTTTCCACTGGCGATACATGCGATAGAGGCGCAGCCCGGCAAATAGCACCACGGCGAAGATAATCAGGCGAATAATCAATAGGTTCATCCTTACTCCACAGGTGCGTGACACCGTTCATTGGCCGGTTGGCACAAAGGTATCATGCTTGTTGACGCTTCCCTTTGCCAGTGAGCAGTCCATGCGGGACAATGAGGGTTCTTCCTTCCGATTCTCGAGAGATTTCTCAGCCCATGCAAGACCTGACCCTGGTGATGGCGCAACTCGACCCATTGGTTGGCGACATCCCCGGTAATGCCGACCGGGCCATCGAAACGGTACGCGAGGCCTACCTCGAACATGGCGCCGATGTGGTTGTGCTGCCGGAACTCTTTCTGACGGGCTATCCGCCTGAAGACCTGCTGCTGCGGCCATCAATGGAAACACGCCTGCGCGACGCGCGTGCGCGGATGGCCGCCAAGGTGGTCAAGGACGTGATGGTTGTCGTCGGTTATCCGGGCCGCCGTGAAGGGCAGCTCTACAATATGGCCGGTGTGCTCTACAACGGCGAGTGGATTGCCGAGTATGCCAAGCAGGCGCTGCCCAACTATCAGGTGTTCGACGAGCAGCGTTACTTTGCTGCTGGAACTCAGCCGCTGGTTGTCGAACACAAGGGTGCGCGGCTCGGCATTCTGATCTGCGAGGACATATGGAAGGAGCAGCCGGTACGTCAGGCACGTGACGCCGGGGCTGATATCCTGGTGACGCTCAATGCTTCTCCCTACCATCAGAACAAGCCGTCCGAGCGCCTGCGTCTGCTCGAGGAGCGGGCGCGTGATGTGGCCTTGCCGATTGTCTACGTCAACCAGATCGGTGGCCAGGATGAACTGGTCTTCGATGGCGGCTCGTGCTGTGTCGATGCCCACGGCAAGCTGGCGGTGCAGGCCCCGCACTGGGATATCTGGCTGCGTCCGGTGCAGTTTATCCAGGAGCAGGGCCAATGGGTGCCCCGTGAAGGGGAAGTGGATCTCGATGTCAGCCCCGAAGAGGACCTCTACAGTGCGCTGGTGACCGGCCTGCGTGACTACGTCAACAAGAGCGGCTTCCAGGGCGTTGTGCTGGGGTTGTCCGGTGGGATCGATTCGGCGCTGTCGTTGGCGATTGCCGTGGATGCATTGGGACCACAACGCGTGCATGCGGTGATGATGCCCTATCATTATACAGCGGATATCTCACGCGCAGACGCTGCTGAGCAGGCAAAGCTGTTGGGCGTCAATTATGAGGTGCTGCCGATCGCACCGATGGTCGAGTCCTTCATGAACACGCTTGCCGAGAGCTTCGAGGGCACCGAGCGCGATACCACCGAAGAGAATCTGCAGTCTCGCTGCCGTGGCGTACTGTTGATGGCGCTGTCCAACAAGAAGGGGCTGATGGTGCTGACTACCGGCAACAAGAGTGAGATGGCGGTCGGTTACGCCACTCTCTATGGCGATATGGTCGGCGGTTACAATGCCATCAAGGATGTCTACAAGACCTGGGTGTACCGGCTCGCACGCTGGCGCAACACCGAGTCGCTGGTCATCCCGCAGCGGGTGATTGATCGTCCGCCGTCGGCAGAGCTGGCGCCGGATCAGCAGGATAGTGATTCACTGCCGGACTACGACACCCTCGATGCCATTCTGGTGCGTTACATTGAAGGCGATATGAGTGCCGAAGCGATCATCGAGGCAGGCTTCGCTGCAGAGGACGTCTACCGGGTGGTCAAACTGGTGGATCGCTGTGAATACAAGCGACGCCAGGCTCCGGTCGGTGTGCGTGTGACACAGCGTGGCTTTGGACGTGATCGTCGCTATCCGATCGTCAATGGCTGGCAGCCCGGCAACTGAGATTCATGGACGCGCGGGTAAAGAAAACCCCTGCAGGCACAAGCCTGCAGGGGTTTCTTGTCATTGGCGATGCCGCGATCAGGCGCTGATGGACCCGTCGACGTATTTCGGGTCGAAACGACGACCGTCGAGACGCTCGTTGTCGGGATCATTCTCGATCAGCACGCGCAGGGTCTCGCTGGCACGATCCTTCATGCCAAGTCCCATGTAGCCCTCAACCATCACCGCCAGTGCATCGCGGGTGGCTTCCGACTGCGGATAGTTCTCGATAACCCAGCGACCACGCTCGACAGCGGCCAGATAGGCCTTCTTGCGCAGGTAGAAGTCGGCGACATGCATCTCGTGCTCTGCCAGCAGGTTACGCAGATAGATGATGCGTTGACGGGCATCCGGTGCGTATTGGCTGTTGGGGTAGCGATTGATCAGGTCGGTGAAGTCGGAATAGGCATCACGCGTGGCACCGAGGTCGCGCTGCGAGATGTCGATGAGCTTCAGTGCTTCGAGGCTGAAGCGACCCGCCTGCCAGGCGGCGAGGCCGCGCATGTAGTAGGCATAGTCGACCTGCGAATGATTGGGGTGCAGGCGGATGAAGCGACTGGCAGCGGCGCGAGCGGCTTCCCAGTCATCGATCTGGTAGTAGGTATAGATCAGCTCGAGCTGCGCCTGTTCCGCGTAGTCCCCGAATGGGAAACGCGTATCAATGGCTTCAAGGCGGTTTTGTGCAGTAGTGTAGCTGCCGGTCTCGAGTGCTTCGCGGCCTTCCTCGTACAACTGGCGCTCCGCGACACCGTCATAGCGGTCTTCTTCAACGTCGTTACTGGCACAGCCGGCAAGAACGGCGCCCATCAGCACCAGGGCGCCCAGGCGAACAGCGGGAGAAGTGATAACGCGCATCTTGTTCCTCGTTTCAAACAACCCGGGTCGGCCGTGGTAGAATCGGCCGTGATCCGCCCACTATAAAGCACCTTGCGAGGAAACGCAGTCATCAGGGCTTGATGATGATGAGTTTTGCGTTGTGGTGCACCGTTTACAGGGGAGCTTTCCTCCGCATCATGTCTCAGCACCTCGAAGTTCAACAGCAGATTCCCATCGAGATGGCGGGCTTTCGTCTCGACCAGGCCGCCGCCGAATTGTTGGCCGATTATTCTCGTGAGCGCCTCAAGGGCTGGATCAAGGACGGCTCGCTGACCATTGATGGCAAGCATGCACGGCCCAAGGACAAGGTGCACGGCGGAGAACAACTGGTGCTACGCGCAGAAATCGCGGATGACACTCGCTTTCAGGCCGAGGATATTGCGCTCGATATCGTCCATGAGGACGACCATGTGCTGGTCATCAACAAGCCTCCCGGCCTGGTGGTGCATCCGGCTGCGGGCAATCCCGATGGCACGCTGCTCAATGCACTGCTGCATCATGTTGCCGATGCTGCCACGTTGCCACGTGCAGGCATTGTTCACCGGCTCGACAAGGACACCAGCGGTTTGATGGTGGTAGCCAAGACGCTGGTGGCACATGTGGATCTGGTCGCGCAGCTGCAGGCGCGAACCGTATCGCGTGAATACGATTCGGTGGTCGTGGGGCGTATGACCGCCGGTGGTACCGTTGACGCCCCCATCGGCCGTCATCCCAAGGACCGCAAACGTCAGGCGGTAACTGCTTCCGGCAAGCCTGCGATCACACATTATCGCGTGGTCGAGCGTTTCCGCGCGCATACCCATGTACGCTGCAAGCTGGAAACCGGTCGAACCCATCAGATTCGTGTGCATATGGCCCACCAACGCTTTCCGCTGATCGGTGACCCGGTCTATGGTGGACGCCTCAAGGTGCCCGCCGGTTCCAGCGATGTGCTCAAGGAAATCCTGCGTGAATTTCCGCGCCAGGCGCTACACGCCCGGCGTCTGGCGTTCATTCACCCTGCCACCGGCGAGAAAGTCAGCTTCCAATCGCCGCTACCGGACGACTTGTTGATGCTGATGGATTATCTGCGCGAGGACGTGGAGACCATGCGATGAGTGATGCACCGGAGCTACGCCCGACTCTGATTCGACCCGACTGGCCGGCGCCGGCGTCGGTGGGGGCTTTCGTCACCACGCGAGAGACTGGTCCGAGCCAGGGGGATTTCGCCGGCTTCAACTCTGCGTCGCATGTTGGGGACAATCCGGAGCATGTTGCTCTATGTCGCCGCCTGCTGCGCAAGGAAGTGGGTGATGAGCGTCCCCTACTGTGGCTCGATCAGGTGCACGGTGCCAGCGTGCAGCAGGAATGGAGCGATGCCGCGCCACAGGCGGACGCGTCGATGGCGACCAGCACTGACTATGGCTGCGTGGTGCTTACCGCCGATTGTCTGCCGGTGTTCTTCTGCGACAAGTCCGGTGAGCGTGTGGCAGTGGCCCATGCCGGCTGGAGGAGTCTGGCGGGCGGTGTCCTTGAGGCCACTGTAGCTGCCATGGGAGTGGCGCCTGAATCACTGCTGGCGTGGTTGGGTCCGGCCATTTCCAATGCCCAGTTCGAAGTGGGGCCGGAAGTGCGCGAGGCGTTTTGTGGGGTACACCCGGAAGCGGCCAGCGCCTTCGATCCCAGCCCCTACCGCCTTGGCCATCATATGGGCGATCTCTACAAGCTGGCACGGCTGCGTCTTGAACGGCTGGGCTTATCGCACATCAGTGGCGGGCACTTCTGTACCGTGTGCGAATCGCGTTTCTACTCCTTCCGTCGCGATGATGGTGTGACCGGACGCATGGCCAGTGTGATCTGGCTGCGCTAGTGCCACCTGTTGCGTAAGCCTGTTGCAGCATTGTCCGGCGGGTCTGGTCAGTAAAGAATGTTCAAATCGATAACGCCGCTGCCCGGTATTCCCGGCGGCGGCGTTGTTCGTTCAGTGTCACATTATCCCGCTATGCTGATGCTCAAGCTGCAACAGGACCTGGTCGACCAAGCCCTCCGGTTGGCGGTAGAAACGGGCAAGCTGGCCCTTGAAAGTCTGCTTGCTCACCGCCATATCATCTGTCAAGAAACATTGACAGGGTCAAGCGCCGCGTCCGATCGCGGTGCCATCCCGAAGGAGATAGCGATGCGATTCGACAAGTTTACTGCTCGCCTGCAACACGCTGTAGCGGACGCTCAGTCCCTCGCCGTAGGCCATGGACACAATCAACTTGAGCCTGCACATCTGCTGCTGGCGTTGCTGGATACTCGTGACACGGGCGTCAAGGCACTGGTCCAGAAGGCCGGTGGCGATGCCAATCGTCTGCGTGATGCCCTCGTCGGCCAGATTGATGATCTGCCGAAGGTCGGTCAGTTCGACGGCGAGGTCCAGCCGTCACGAGAGTTGATTAAACTGTTCAACCTTACCGACGCCGAAGCCCAGAAGCGTGGTGACCAGTTCATTGCCAGTGAACTGATCCTGCTGGCGGCGATCGGCATGAAACACCCGGTATCCAAGGCCTTGAGCGATGCCGGGCTGAGCCGAAAAACGCTGGAAACCACCATCGACAGCGTACGTGGTGGTCAGAATATTGACGATGCCAATGCCGAGGACAAGCGTGAGGCGCTGGACAAGTACACCCTCGATCTGACCCAGCGTGCTGCCGACGGCAAGCTCGATCCGGTGATTGGCCGCGATGACGAGATTCGCCGTACCATCCAGGTTCTGCAGCGTCGCACCAAGAATAACCCGGTGTTGATCGGTGAGCCCGGTGTCGGCAAGACCGCCATCGTCGAGGGTCTGGCCAGCCGCATCATCAATGGCGAGGTGCCGGAAGGGCTCAAGGATAAGCGCGTATTGTCGTTGGACATGGGGTCACTGCTGGCTGGCGCCAAGTTTCGCGGTGAGTTCGAGGAACGGCTCAAGTCGGTACTCAATGAGCTGGCTCAGGAAGAGGGCAGGGTAATCCTGTTCATCGATGAGCTGCATACCATGGTGGGTGCGGGAAAGGCCGAAGGGGCCATGGATGCGGGCAACATGCTCAAGCCTGCGCTGGCGCGTGGGGAGCTGCATTGTGTTGGTGCCACGACGCTCAATGAATATCGTCAATACATCGAGAAGGACGCGGCTCTGGAGCGTCGTTTCCAGAAGGTGTTGGTCGACGAGCCAAGTGAAGAGGACACCGTGGCTATTCTGCGTGGGCTCAAGGAGCGTTATGAAGTTCACCATGGGGTGGATATCACTGACGGAGCCATTATTGCCGCGGCAAAGCTTTCGACACGTTACATCACCGACCGCCAGTTGCCGGACAAGGCCATCGACCTGATTGATGAGGCTTCATCACGGATCCGTATGGAGCTGGACTCCAAGCCTGAGGAGATGGATCGTCTTGATCGTCGTCTGATTCAGCTCAAGATGGAGCGTGAACATCTCAAGAAGGAAACCGATGACGCTTCGCGCAAGCGTCTGGAAATGTTGGAAGAGCAGATCAGTGACCTGGAGCGTGAGTACGCCGACCTCGACGAGATATGGAAGGCGGAGAAGGCCAGTATTCAAGGGGCTGCGCAGTTCAAGGATGAGTTGGATCGCGCGCGCATCGATCTGGAGCAGGCGCGTCGCCAGGGCGACCTCGGGCGCATGTCCGAGCTGCAGTATGGGGTGATTCCGGAGCTGGAACGCAAGATTGCCGAAAGCGCCGATGTCGAAGAGGAGGCCTCAGCGGCTCCCCATCGCCTGCTGCGTTCGAATGTCACCGAGGAAGAAATCGCCGAAGTAGTGTCGCGCTGGACAGGCATTCCGGTGGCGAAGATGCTCGAAGGCGAGCGTGACAAGCTGCTGCGCATGGAAGAGGCACTGCATGAGCGGGTGATCGGCCAGGATGAGGCAGTCAATGCAGTGGCTAACGCAGTACGACGTTCACGGGCAGGGCTCGCCGATCCCAATCGGCCCAACGGTTCCTTCCTGTTCCTCGGCCCGACCGGTGTCGGCAAGACGGAGTTGTGCAAGTCACTGGCCAATTTCCTGTTCGACACCGAAGAGGCCATGGTGCGCATCGATATGTCGGAGTTCATGGAGAAGCACTCGGTGGCTCGATTGATCGGCGCGCCGCCAGGCTATGTCGGTTACGAGGAAGGTGGCTATCTGACCGAGGCCGTGCGCCGCAAGCCTTATTCCGTGCTGTTGCTTGATGAAGTCGAGAAGGCGCACCCGGATGTCTTCAACATTCTGTTGCAGGTGCTGGAGGATGGCCGGCTGACCGATGGTCAGGGACGCACGGTGGACTTCCGCAATACCGTGATCGTCATGACCTCTAACCTCGGTTCCGATGTCATTCAGCTCTACGGCGGCGATCAGGATGACTACGAGAACATGAAGAACTCGGTGATGGAGGTGGTCGGTACGCACTTCCGCCCCGAGCTGATCAACCGCATCGACGAAGTGGTGGTGTTCCATGCCTTGGGGCAGGAGCAGATCCAGGCGATTGCCGGTATTCAGATCGAGCGATTGCGGGCACGTCTGGCCGAGCACGATCTGGGGCTCGAGCTCAGTGATGAGGCCATGGCACAACTCGCGGTGGTGGGCTTCGACCCGGTCTATGGCGCTCGTCCGCTGAAACGAGCCATTCAGAGTCGTATGGAGAACCCGCTGGCCCAGGATCTATTGAGCGGAAGGTTCACGGCAGGGGATATCATCAAGGTGGATGTTGACGATGGCCATCTGGTGTTCAGCCACTAAGCTCATCAGCCACTAAGCCCAGGGTGCCCTCTGTCTGATGGGAGCGAGCGCTCAACACCCGGCTCGTCTCGGGTAACGAACGCTCGCTCTTTGTGCCTTCAGTGGTGAGGTATTCCAGTTTCATCACGGAGGCACGGCGTCATTCGCTGCGCCCGCTATACTGAAAGTCACAGGTTGCGTCCTGTGACCCCCCCTTGCCCGCCAGGCCCCCCAACCCGGCGGGTTTTTTATGGGTATTGCCTGACGGAGTGTTCAGGCTCGTGCGCGAGCTCCCGACAGATGGATTCGGCGCAGTTTAACGTTGTCACCTACCAGGTGCTTCTGCAGCTCCTCCAGCGAGACATTGCGGGTCTCTGGCATCAGGAAAAGCACGAAGATCAGTTGCAGCAGCATCATGATGGCGAAGAAGGCGAACACTGGACCACCGCTGAACGTCCCCAGTACCCAAGGCATCACCAGGGTAATCAGTGCCGCGAATACCCAGTGGATTGAGCTGCCGAAGGATTGGCCGCGAGCGCGGATATGGTTGGGGAATACCTCGGCAATGAACACCCAGATTACAGCCCCCTGACTGATCGCATGCGCGGCGATGAATAGTGCCAGCAGCAACGGCACTTCAAGACCACCCAGCGCATTGCTGAAGAAGGCACGCGAGATCAGTATCAGAGACAGCAGGTAGCCAGCAGAGCCGATGAACAGCAGCGTGCGCCGACCGAAACGGTCGATCAACGACATGCCGATCATGGTAAAGATCAGGTTGACCAGACCTATGCCCGCGGTGGACAACAGCGCGGCCTGGCTGCCCAGTTCCGCAGCCTCGAGCACGCGCGGGGCATAGTAGATGATGAAGTTGATGCCGGAGAGCTGGTTGAAGAAGGCGATCATGAAGGCGAGCAGAATCGGCAGCCGGTAGCGGCGAGAGAAGAAGCGTGCATTGGCAGCGCGCTCTTCGGTTTCGGAAGCACGAATGGTGGCAATTTCCGTATCGACATCGGTATCGGGGTTGATCATTCGTAGCACTCGACCGGCTTCCTCGACATTGTTGCGCTTGAGGATCAACCAGCGTGGGCTGCGGGGGACGCGGGTAATCATCAGCGTGTAGATCAACGCAGGAACGGCCTCGATGCCCAGCATCCAGCGCCAGGCGATACCGGTCTCCATCAGGCTACCGATGAAGTAGTTGGAGATGAAGGCCATAAGAATGCCGAAGACGATGTTGAACTGGTACATGGCGACCAGAAAACCGCGATGGCGCGGAGGGGCAATCTCGGAAATGTAGATCGGGGCTGCGACCGAGGAGATGCCTACACCGATACCACCGATCAGGCGGAAGAAGGCAAAGGTCCATGGATCGACGGCTACCGCGGAGCCGACCGCCGAGACCAGGTAAAGGATACCGATCAACAGCAAGGTTGTGCGTCGACCGAGGCGGTCAGTAGGCCAGTTGCCGAAGATAGCGCCGAGCACGGTTCCCCACAGGGCCATCGACATGACCAACAGGCCGTGTTGCAGGTCGCTGAGACCCCAGAGCATTTGAATGGGCTTGTCGGCCCCTGAAATTACTGCAGTATCGAAGCCGAACAGGAAGCCGGCCAGTGCCACGGTGATGGACCATTGCACGATGCGGGACATGGGTCTTTCCTCGCTGCTGCTTGTTGCTGTTGTGGTGTCGCAACCTGGGTTTCTGTTGATTAGGTGAATCGATTCACTTGCCGATGTCACTGATCTCGCAACAGTGCCGTCAGGAATTGGCCAGAAGGATGGTGCGGGTCGGGAAGTTGGCTGAATCGTGTCACTTGATCTATTACAGCAGGCCAGCAACGGAGATGCGACTTTCATGACTTAGACATTGGTCGAGTCGGTTATGTGTCGCGGGTCTCAAGGCAGTCGCAGATAGCAACCCCGGCGCCGGATATCCGGAATCCAGGCGCAAAAAAATTGCTCCTGAACTCCCCTTGTGCGTAACGGCGGTTGACAGTGCCTGGATGCTATTGGAATCTTGAGGGTTCCTGACTGCGGGCGCGGCATCGAAGGGCAACCCCCAATCGCCGCGTGAAGGGTAGGCTGAGTAGCCTCTACCCGCCGAAGGACTTCCAGGGTTCGGGCTAACCGCCCGACCTGGCCAACGCCCCGACGCGGTGACCCGCCGTGATGAGAGTGCAGGCCCGAACCGGGCCGACGGACGCCAGGGTTTGGCATTCAGGTGCCGGTGAGCCGGCAGCAGCATACTGCTGCACTCGACTTTGTACTTCGACGAGTACGAATCGCACTCGAGACCTCCAGGGGAGATACATCTGTGGAATTGCTTTCAGGCGCGGACATGATCGCCCGCTTCCTCCAGGATGAGGGCGTGGAATATATCTACGGCTATCCGGGCGGCGCTGCGCTACACATCTATGACGCCTTGTTTCGCCAGGACAAGGTCAAGCACATTCTGGTGCGGCATGAGCAGGCGGCGACGCATGCGGCCGATGGCTACGCACGGGCTTCCGGCAAGCCAGGCGTGGTGTTGGTAACTTCGGGGCCGGGGGCAACCAATGCGGTAACAGGAATTGCTACTGCCTACATGGACTCGATTCCGATGGTCGTGCTATGCGGCCAGGTCATGAGTCACCTGATTGGTGATGATGCCTTCCAGGAAACCGATATCGTCGGGGTTACACGACCGATCGTGAAGCACAGCTTCTCGATCCGGCATCCCAGCGAAATTCCCGAGACGTTGAAGAAGGCTTTCTACCTGGCAGCAACGGGCCGTCCCGGGCCGGTGGTGGTGGATATCCCCAAGGATATGACCGCTCCCACCGAGCGTTACGAATACATCTATCCGAAAAAGGTCAAGATTCGTTCGTACAACCCGGTGACACGGGGTCATACCGGCCAGATCAAGAAGGCGGTTGAGCTGATGCTCAAGGCACGTCGTCCGGTGTTCTATACCGGTGGCGGTGTCATCACTGGCTGTGCCAGCGAAGGATTGACCGACCTGGTCAAGCAATTGGGCTTCCCGATCACCACCACGCTGATGGGCATCGGTGCCTTTCCGCAAAGTGACAACCAGTGTCTGGGTTGGCTGGGGATGCACGGCTCCTATGAGTCGAACATGGTCATGCACCACGCCGACCTGGTGATCGCCATTGGTGCGCGCTTCGATGATCGAGTGACCAACAACACCTCGAAGTTCTGCCCGACGGCCAAGATCATTCACGTCGACGTCGATCCGAGCTCGATCTCCAAGACCGTGCGTGCGGATGTGCCCATTGTCGGACCGGCGGCAAGCGTGATCAATGAAATGATCAGCCTGGTACAGGGCCAGCAGCTCGCCAACCCGGAAGCGCTGAGCGACTGGTGGAAGAGTATCGAAGGCTGGCGCGATGAACGTCGCGGTAAGCTTTATGAGCCGTCAAAGGCTGGCGAGGTGCTCAAGCCCCAGGAAGTCATCGAGGCAGTGTGCCGTGTGACACGCGGTGAAGCCTACGTGACCACCGACGTTGGGCAGCACCAGATGTTCGCCGCTCAGTACTACAAGTTCGACAAGCCCAATCGCCTGATTACCTCTGGCGGCCTGGGCACCATGGGCTTTGGTTTCCCGGCGGCCATGGGCATCAAGCAGAACTTTCCGAATGAGGAAGTGGTGTGTTTCACCGGTGAAGGCAGCTTCCAGATGATGATGCAGGAGCTTTCCACCTGTAAGCAGTTTGGTGGTGGGGTCAAGATCATCAATCTGAACAACGCTTCGCTGGGGATGGTTCGTCAGTGGCAGGATCTCAACTACAAGTCGCGTCATGCGCACTCCTACATGGAGTCGCTGCCGGACTTCCAGAAGTTGATCGAGTCCTATGGGTTCACGGCGATCAAGGTCGAGGGCAAGGAGCAGTTGGAGGCGGCGCTGGAACGTACCTTCGCCGACACCAATGAGCTGGTGTTCCTCGATGTGATGGTGGACCCCCACGAGCACGTCTATCCGATGCAGGTGCCTCTCGGCTCCATGCGTGACATGCTGCTTTCCAAGACGGAGCGGACCTGATGCGACATATCATCTCGATTCTGATGGAAAACGAACCGGGTGCACTGTCGCGTGTGGTGGGCCTGTTCTCTCAGCGTAACTTCAACATCGAGACGTTGAACGTCGCGCCGACCGATGACCCGACACTGTCCCGACTGACCGTCACCACCATTGGCGATGACCGGGTGATCGAACAGATTACCAAGCATCTCAACAAGCTGATCGATGTGGTCAAACTGGTCGATCTGACTGAAGGCAATCATATCGAGCGTGAATTGATGCTGGTCAAGGTCAAGGCATTGGGAGCGGCTCGGGATGAGGTCAAGCGCACGGTGGACATCTTCCGTGCCCAGATCGTCGACGTCACGCCCAGCCTGTACACCGTGCAGATCACCGGCGATGCAAGCAAACTGGATGCCTTTCTTCAGGCGATGAGCCCGGTAGGTATTCTGGAAGTGGCGCGGACCGGTGTCTCGGGCATTGCCCGTGGTGACAAGGTGTTGAGCCTCTAGGCTACGAGCTACGAGCTACGAGCTACGAGCGTTAAAGAACCCCCGTTGAAGCAGAGCTTCAGCGGGGGTTCTCTTGTTCCTTCCTTCTTCCTTCTTCCTTCTTTCACCCGACCTCTTCTTTTAACGTTCTTCCACTTCCTGCCACAAGGCATCGAGCAAGGGGCTCTTCAGGCGCCGGTTGAGCACACAGAGGCCAACATCGTAGTAGGGCAGTTCCGGTTTGACTGACAGCACTCGCACACTATCGCGTAGTGGGCTGGCATCAAGCACGATGCGTGGTACCACGCCGATGCCGAAGCCAAGGCCAACCATGCTGACAATGGCCTCATGGCCAGCGACCTGGGCATAGATGGTCGGTGTCACTCCCAGCGCCTTGAACCAGGTATTGGCCAGTTCTCGCGATAACCCTGATTCGGAGAGGATCATTGGTACGTCTTGCCATTGCTCCTGAACTGGCGTCTGAGGTGTCGCTGGAACCCAGGTTTGACTAGTGTGTGGGGCAATAAACACCAGTGCAGAGCGAGTCAGTGACTTGAAGGCCAGGGCATCGGGCAGATGGCGTGGACGAGAGGTGATGGCCATATCCTCGTCACCTGACAGTACTCGCTGCATGGCGCTGGCGGGGTCGCCAGTATGCAGCTTGAGCTCGATACCCGAATGGCGTTGTCGGAAGTCGCTCAGCAGGCTGTAGAGAAAGCTGTAGCTGGCGGTGACCGAGCAGTAGATGCTGATTTCACCGCTTAGACGCTGAGCATCGCTCTGCATCGATAGGCGGATACTTTCCCACTGTTCCAATGCTTCTCGAGCATAGTTCTGGAAGCGTTTGCCTTGTGCGGTTAGTGCCACATGCCGATTGTCGCGGTCAAACAGCGCCACGCCGAGCTGTTCCTCAAGTTGGCGAATCGAGCGACTCAGCGTCGAAGCGCTGACATGGCAGGCCTCACTGGCGCGGCCGAAATGCAGGGTGTCCGCCAGGCTCAGAAAGTGATGAAGAGGGCGCATGTCCATGTGGAGTTCGCTGTGTTGCAGAATAAGAAATGTAGTATTGCAAATATAGCGTTTTACGCAACACTGGGCCTGGCGTAAGGTGGTGGCATCAACGAGCGGGGCCAGTTTCGGTACAGAGACGCTCGATCGTTAGCCCAGTGCCGCACAAGACGGCGCGGGTGGCCATCAACGCTGAATATCAAAGATCGAATCAAGAATATCGAATCTACTGGCCGCAAAAGCGGCATACGACTTCAGGAGTACCTCATGCGCGTCTATTACGATAAGGATTGTGACCTCCAGCTGATTCAGGGCAAGCAGGTGACTATCGTTGGTTACGGCTCTCAGGGCCATGCTCACGCCAACAACCTGAAGGAATCCGGTGTCAGCGTAACCGTAGCGCTGCGTCCGGGCTCATCTTCTGCCGCCAAGGCCGAAGCCGCTGGCCTGAAAGTGTCTTCTGTTGCTGAAGCCTGCAAGACCGCTGACGTGGTCATGGTGCTGGCGCCCGACGAGAATCAGAAGGCCATCTACGAAAACGAGATCGAGCCGAACCTGAAGGAAGGCGCGACTTTGGCTTTCGCTCACGGCTTCAACATCCACTACAACCAGGTGACGCCGCGCAAGGACCTGGATGTTGTGATGATCGCGCCCAAGGCGCCTGGCCATACTGTTCGCTCCGAGTTCACCCGTGGTGGCGGTATCCCGGATCTGATCGCCATCCATCAGGATGCAACAGGTCAGGCCAAGGAACTGTGTCTGTCATACGCTGCTGCTATCGGCGGTGGTCGTAGCGGCATCATCGAGACGACCTTCAAGGATGAGACCGAAACTGATCTGTTCGGTGAGCAAGCCGTACTGTGTGGTGGTGCAGTCGAGCTGGTCAAGGCGGGCTTCGAGACGCTGACCGAAGCGGGCTACGCTCCGGAAATGGCCTACTTCGAGTGCCTGCACGAGCTGAAGTTGATCGTCGACCTGATGTATGAAGGCGGCATCGCCAACATGAACTACTCCATTTCCAACAACGCGGAATATGGTGAGTACGTGACTGGCCCTGAAGTCATCAATGATGAGTCTCGTGCCGCGATGCGCAATGCACTCAAGCGCATCCAGCAGGGCGAGTACGCCAAGATGTTCATCAATGAAGGCAACTCCAACTATCCGTCGATGACCGCTCGTCGTCGCCTCAATGCCGAGCACCCGATCGAACAGGTGGGTGAGAAGCTGCGTGCGATGATGCCGTGGATCGCTGCCAACCAGCTGGTCGACAAGAGCAAGAACTGATCGTAGCTGTTGTTGGTGATGACAGAGGGCGCGGATTTTTCCGCGCCCTCTGTTTTTTTATCGGCAGTGCTGCAGAAAGTGCTTCTTGTGAGTGCTGCCATTGCTGGCCATGGTTCGTCATCGCCCAGGTTATGGATGGTGAACCATCAATCATCGTTGGCTGTCCCTGTTGTTGTGTAGAATGAAGGGTCTTATCAGCAGGCAATGGATGATTCAGATGAGTGACGATGCCAATAGTCGCGATAATGAGAGCAAGGACTCTGGCGATGAGGATCTCGCCAGTGCTTTCGTACGTGAGTCAGAGGTGATTGAGGAGGCGGTGGAGGATGGCCGAAAGGTCCGGCGCCGCGGTATCTACCTGTTGCCCAATCTTTTTACTACCTCGGCGTTGTTTTCGGGGTTCTATGCAGTGGTTTCCGCTCTCAACGGAGACTTTGCAGGTGCTTCTGTGGCGATATTCATCGCCATGGTATTGGATGGGCTTGATGGCCGAGTGGCACGTCTGACCAACACTCAGAGTGAGTTCGGTGCCGAGTACGACAGTCTGGCCGACATGATTTCGTTTGGTATGGCACCAGGGTTGGTGGCATTTACCTGGATTCTTCAGGACATCGGCAAGACGGGGTGGGTTGTAGCCTTCCTGTATGTTGCTTGCGCGGCATTGCGCCTGGCGCGTTTCAATGTGCAGATTGGTAGTGTCGACAAGAAGTGGTTTATCGGCTTACCCAGCCCTTCGGCAGCAGCGCTGGTGGCAGCCAGTGTATGGACCTTCCACAGCTTCGATGCCACGGAGCTTGGCTTCAAGCTACTTATGCTGCTGGTGGTTGCCGCGGCGGGCGTACTGATGGTCAGCAACATCCGCTACTACAGCTTCAAGGATGTTGACCTCAAGGGGCCGGTACCATTCGTTGTACTGCTGGCCATCGTGCTGGGCTTTGTGGTTATTTCCATCGAGCCTTCAGTGATGTTGCTGCTGCTGTTCGGTACTTATGTGGCTTCCGGACCGGTGATGGCGTTGATGCGCAAGATGAAGCCCGACAGCAAGTCCTGATCGGAACTCGATACTGCCTGCTGTTCGATGCCCGCCTTGTGCGGGCATCATTGTTTCGAGCTACGGACGCAAAAGGGAAGAGGGAAGAGGTGGTGTTCGCGGCTTTCGGAAGTTTCTGAAACTTTTTTACAGAAGCCTCTTGCAGACCTCGGTGCAAATCCGTAAAGTACGCATCCGCTGCTGGCGACGAGCAAACGTCGCAAGCGGTGAAGAGGGGTAGAAGTAGCTGATTTGAAAAGACTTTTTGAAAATCGCTGCTTGACATTCTCACCGGATTCGGTAGAATGCGCCTCCATCGAATCGGGATCACTCGGTCACATCGAGCGATCACGGATCGCACCTCGGGTTCGAGGCCTGGTTGTCCAGTGGGCATCAGGGCTGAACGGAAAAAAGAGGTTGACGAAATCCACCGGTTCTGTAGAATACGCCTTCCTCGCAGGGCACTTCGCTTCGGTCTTCAAGGTCAGCGAAGTAAGTCGCAAGACAGCGAGACGCTCCACTCTTCGAGAGTCCGGAGCCGCTCTTTAAAAAATTGATCAGGTAATTCATGTGGGCGCTTGCCGATGAGTCAGTGATGTAGTCACTGAAATATCAAGGCAAGCGACTCGTCAAAGGTCTTAGGATCTTTTTGAGAACGTTTGAACCTTGAGCCAGGTTTGGTGCAGCCAATGCACTATCAGATTTTTCAACTGAAGAGTTTGATCATGGCTCAGATTGAACGCTGGCGGCAGGCCTAACACATGCAAGTCGAGCGGAAACGATGGAAGCTTGCTTCCAGGCGTCGAGCGGCGGACGGGTGAGTAATGCATAGGAATCTGCCCGATAGTGGGGGATAACCTGGGGAAACTCAGGCTAATACCGCATACGTCCTACGGGAGAAAGCAGGGGATCTTCGGACCTTGCGCTATCGGATGAGCCTATGTCGGATTAGCTTGTTGGTGGGGTAATGGCCTACCAAGGCGACGATCCGTAGCTGGTCTGAGAGGATGATCAGCCACATCGGGACTGAGACACGGCCCGAACTCCTACGGGAGGCAGCAGTGGGGAATATTGGACAATGGGCGAAAGCCTGATCCAGCCATGCCGCGTGTGTGAAGAAGGCTTTCGGGTTGTAAAGCACTTTCAGTGAGGAAGAACGCCTCTGGATTAATACTCTGGAGGAAAGACATCACTCACAGAAGAAGCACCGGCTAACTCCGTGCCAGCAGCCGCGGTAATACGGAGGGTGCGAGCGTTAATCGGAATTACTGGGCGTAAAGCGCGCGTAGGTGGCTTGATAAGCCGGTTGTGAAAGCCCCGGGCTCAACCTGGGAACGGCATCCGGAACTGTCAGGCTAGAGTGCAGGAGAGGAAGGTAGAATTCCCGGTGTAGCGGTGAAATGCGTAGAGATCGGGAGGAATACCAGTGGCGAAGGCGGCCTTCTGGACTGACACTGACACTGAGGTGCGAAAGCGTGGGTAGCAAACAGGATTAGATACCCTGGTAGTCCACGCCGTAAACGATGTCGACTAGCCGTTGGGCTCCTTGAGAGCTTTGTGGCGCAGTTAACGCGATAAGTCGACCGCCTGGGGAGTACGGCCGCAAGGTTAAAACTCAAATGAATTGACGGGGGCCCGCACAAGCGGTGGAGCATGTGGTTTAATTCGATGCAACGCGAAGAACCTTACCTACCCTTGACATCGAGAGAACTTTCCAGAGATGGATTGGTGCCTTCGGGAACTCTCAGACAGGTGCTGCATGGCTGTCGTCAGCTCGTGTTGTGAAATGTTGGGTTAAGTCCCGTAACGAGCGCAACCCTTGTCCCTATTTGCCAGCGATTCGGTCGGGAACTCTAGGGAGACTGCCGGTGACAAACCGGAGGAAGGTGGGGACGACGTCAAGTCATCATGGCCCTTACGGGTAGGGCTACACACGTGCTACAATGGCCGGTACAAAGGGTTGCGAAGCCGCGAGGTGGAGCTAATCCCGAAAAGCCGGTCTCAGTCCGGATCGGAGTCTGCAACTCGACTCCGTGAAGTCGGAATCGCTAGTAATCGTGAATCAGAATGTCACGGTGAATACGTTCCCGGGCCTTGTACACACCGCCCGTCACACCATGGGAGTGGACTGCACCAGAAGTGGTTAGCTTAACCTTCGGGGGAGCGATCACCACGGTGTGGTTCATGACTGGGGTGAAGTCGTAACAAGGTAGCCGTAGGGGAACCTGCGGCTGGATCACCTCCTTAATCGACAAGTCACTGACTGTCGGTAAGTGCTCACAATGAATTACCTGATCAAGATAGAGCAATGACTGTTTGGGCATGAGCCCAACAGACTCAAAGGTCTGTAGCTTAGCTGGTCGAAGATTCACTTATTTATGAGAATAAACGTCGTGAATCTTCGTCGTGCGACAGAAGGATTTACCTGATCAACAGTCATTGTAGTGAATTCTAAGTCGTGTGCTTTGTGTAAAGCCTACCACTTAGAGTTTCGGCTCTATTGCTCTTTAACAATGTAGATCATGCTGACAAGTCCCTTTTCTTCGGAAAAGGGCAAGTGATACGTCTCAAGCGTATCCGGCAATTGTCGTGCATCATCGATTGACAGACCCCTTGGGGTTATATGGTCAAGCGATGAAGCGCATACGGTGGATGCCTAGGCAGTCAGAGGCGATGAAAGACGTGGAAGCCTGCGATAAGGTTCGGCGAGGTGGCAAACAACCTGTGACCCGGACATTTCTGAATGGGGAAACCCACCCAACACAAGTTGGGTATCCCACACTGAATACATAGGTGTTGGGAGGCGAACCGGGGGAACTGAAACATCTAAGTACCCCGAGGAAAAGAAATCAACCGAGATTCCCCCAGTAGCGGCGAGCGACCGGGGACCAGCCCTTAAGCAACACGACCGGTAGGTGAACAGACTGGGAAGTCTGGCCATAGTGGGTGATAGCCCCGTAACCGAAACCCGAGTGTTGTGAAATCGAGTAGGTCGAGGCACGTGAAACCTTGACTGAACATGGGGGGACCATCCTCCAAGGCTAAATACTCCTGACTGACCGATAGTGAACCAGTACCGTGAGGGAAAGGCGAAAAGAACCCCGGAGAGGGGAGTGAAATAGATCCTGAAACCGTATGCGTACAAGCAGTGGGAGCAGACTCGTTCTGTGACCGCGTACCTTTTGTATAATGGGTCAGCGACTTATTTTCAGTGGCGAGCTTAACCGTATAGGGGAGGCGTAGGGAAACCGAGTCTTAACTGGGCGACCAGTCGCTGGAAATAGACCCGAAACCGGGCGATCTATCCATGAGCAGGTTGAAGGTTGAGTAACATCAACTGGAGGACCGAACCAGGATCTGTTGAAAAAGATTTGGATGACTTGTGGATCGGAGTGAAAGGCTAATCAAGCCCGGAGATAGCTGGTTCTCCTCGAAAGCTATTTAGGTAGCGCCTCACGTATCACCGCCGGGGGTAGAGCACTGTTTCGGCTAGGGGGTCATCCCGACTTACCAACCCGAGGCAAACTCCGAATACCGGTGAGTGCAAGCGTGGGAGACACACAGCGGGTGCTAACGTCCGTTGTGAAAAGGGAAACAACCCAGACCGTCAGCTAAGGCCCCGAAATCCTGGTTAAGTGGGAAACGATGTGGGAAGGCTTAGACAGCTAGGAGGTTGGCTTAGAAGCAGCCATCCTTTAAAGAAAGCGTAATAGCTCACTAGTCGAGTCGGCCTGCGCGGAAGATGTAACGGGGCTCAAACCAGGTGCCGAAGCTACGGGTTCGCCGAATGGCGAGCGGTAGAGGAGCGTCGTGTAAGCCGATGAAGGTGGATTGAGAAGTCTGCTGGAGGTATCACGAGTGCGAATGCTGACATGAGTAACGACAAGGGGAGTGAAAAACTCCCCCGCCGGAAGACCAAGGGTTTCTGTTCGACGCTAATCGGAGCAGAGTGAGTCGGCCCCTAAGGCGAGGCCGAAAGGCGTAGTCGATGGGAAACGGGTCAATATTCCCGTACCTCACAGTATTGCGATGGGGGGACGAAGAAGGCTAGGTGAGCCAGGCGTTGGTTGTCCTGGTGAAAGCTTGTAGGCCAGTGATTCAGGTAAATCCGGATCACTCTCTTCATGGAGAAGGCCGAGAAGCGAGACGAACTGACTACGGTCAGGAAGTCATCGATGCCACGCTTCCAGGAAAAGCCTCTAAGCTTCAGATACTGTGGGACCGTACCCCAAACCGACACAGGTGGTCAGGTAGAGAATACCAAGGCGCTTGAGAGAACTCGGGTGAAGGAACTAGGCAAAATGGTGCCGTAACTTCGGGAGAAGGCACGCCGCATCAGGGTGAAGGAACTTGCTTCCGGAGCCCGAAGCGGTCGAAGATACCAGGTGGCTGCAACTGTTTATTAAAAACACAGCACTCTGCAAACGCGCAAGCGGACGTATAGGGTGTGACGCCTGCCCGGTGCCGGAAGGTTAAGTGATGGTGTTAGGTTCGCCGAAGCTCCTGATCGAAGCCCCGGTAAACGGCGGCCGTAACTATAACGGTCCTAAGGTAGCGAAATTCCTTGTCGGGTAAGTTCCGACCTGCACGAATGGCGTAATGATGGCCACGCTGTCTCCACCCGAGACTCAGTGAAATTGAAATCGCAGTGAAGATGCTGTGTACCCGCGGCTAGACGGAAAGACCCCGTGAACCTTTACTACAGCTTCACACTGGACGCTGATGTTGCCTGTGTAGGATAGCTGGGAGGCTTTGAAACCCTGTCGCTAGATGGGGTGGAGCCAACCTTGAAATACCAGCCTGGCATCATTGGCGTTCTAACTCAGGACCGTTATCCGGTTCGAGGACCGTGTGTGGTGGGTAGTTTGACTGGGGCGGTCTCCTCCCAAAGAGTAACGGAGGAGCACGAAGGTACCCTCAGCACGGTTGGAAATCGTGCATTGAGTGCAAGAGCATAAGGGTGCTTGACTGCGAGACAGACACGTCGAGCAGGTACGAAAGTAGGTTCTAGTGATCCGGTGGTTCTGTATGGAAGGGCCATCGCTCAACGGATAAAAGGTACTCCGGGGATAACAGGCTGATACCGCCCAAGAGTTCACATCGACGGCGGTGTTTGGCACCTCGATGTCGGCTCATCACATCCTGGGGCTGAAGTCGGTCCCAAGGGTATGGCTGTTCGCCATTTAAAGTGGTACGCGAGCTGGGTTTAGAACGTCGTGAGACAGTTCGGTCCCTATCTGCCGTGGGCGTTGGAGATTTGAGAAGTGCTGCTCCTAGTACGAGAGGACCGGAGTGGACGTACCTCTGGTGTTCCGGTTGTCACGCCAGTGGCATCGCCGGGTAGCTATGTACGGACGGGATAACCGCTGAAAGCATCTAAGCGGGAAGCCCCCTTCAAGATGAGATCTCCCTGAGGCCTTGAGCCTCCTGAAGGACCCAGCAAGACCAGCTGGTTGATAGGCCGGGTGTGGAAGCGCTGCAAGGCGTTGAGCTAACCGGTACTAATGGTCCGTGAGGCTTGACCATATAACACCCAAGTGGTTTTGGTCGATGACGCACGACATGACATTGACGGATACGACGAGACGTATCAGATCGGCATGATCTACACCCTTTTCGCCTGACGACCATAGCGAGTGTGAACCACCTGATCCCTTGCCGAACTCAGTAGTGAAACCGCTCAGCGCCGATGGTAGTGTGGGGTCTCCCCATGTGAGAGTAGGTCATCGTCAGGCATTTATTAGAAGAACCCCGATTATCGAGAGATGGTCGGGGTTTTTCGCATCATGGGAAGACCCCGCTTTTTATAGGTGGGGCCGCGCCAGCGCGGTCCGGCCACGAGGCAAGCCTCGCGGCGTTCGCCCACCCTCGCAGCCGTGCTGCGAACCCCCGGGTGGTCTCACCCCCATGTGAGAATGGCTACGGAATGGCTATGAGTAGGGTGAGTGCCGCCTGGCGGTCTGAAAAGCAGATATATCTTGCCCGGGTTATGTGCGAACGGGTACGGGATGTACAGCCGCGAAGCGGCGTCCCGTACACCGGCTCAAGCTCACGGTAGTGAGTGCAGAGGCGTCAGGCATTTATTCAGAGCTCTCTCGAAGTTCAGCCGATTATCGAGAGATGATCGGGGTTCTTCGCATGCATGGGAGCGCGTGCCGCCTGATCGTCATGCACCAGGTTTGACGATAATTCTTCCTTCTTCCGTCTTACAACTTCCCTCTTTTACATGTGGGGCCGCGCCAGCGCGGTCCGGCCACGAGGCAGGCCTCGCGGCGTTCGTCCACCCTCGCAGCCGTGCTGCGAACCCCCGGGTGGCCTCACCCCCATGTGACCCGTTCGTCGGGAACGAACGGGAACCGCCTTCAGGCGGGCCGAAGGGCGAGTCTCAGGATAGAGACGAGTAGAGAGTAAGCACTGACACCAGAAACCCTCAAATCGAACAGCTTTGGGGCGTGGACGATCACTCTGGTTAAGTAGTTGACGTCGTATGCCTTTTCCTTCTTCTTACTTATAGCTTATAGCTTATAACCTTTCTTCTTCCTTCTTCCTTCTTCCTTCTTCCTTCTTCCGCCTTACAACTTCCCTCTCGTTGACCTTCCCGATAACTGACGAATAAAGTCTTCAACGGCGGTCTGGCGTTCGCGCAGTGTTGCCAGGGCCCGTTGTTGATCGTCATTGAGTTGGGCAATCTGATCTTCCTGTTCCTCCAGCATGCTGAGGTAACGCTGTCCCAGTTCACTATCGGCGGGAACCGCAGCAAGGTTGTCACGTACGCGGGCCTGCCCACTTTCCGCCTGCTGGATCTGGCTCCTGGTCTGGTCTAGTGTCTGCTGGGCCTGGCTGGCCAGACGCTTCAACTCGGCCAGGCGAGTCAGGTGGCTGCCGGTGTCGGCATCCACGGCACTACCTGACCAGGCATATAGGCTGCCCGAGTCGATGTCGGTCAAGGCGATAACCTCGACGTTGCTACGCTCCATGACTGCCGTGGCTTCGTCTTCAGCACCTGCTTCGATATCCAGCTTCAAGCGATAATAGTTTGGCGTGGTGGTGTCGAGCTGTGGAGAGGTAAAGTCCCAACCAGGCTGGCGAGGGTGCTCGATAACGATCGTGCGCGGTGCATCGGCAGCGCCCTTGATGGTGTAGGTCGTGGTTTGGCGCTCGGTACGCGTCGCATGCAATGTGTCATCCACGATCGCTATCCGGGATTCGTCTTCTGTTTGAGCCTCTGAGCTGATCTCTACCTTGCGGTCGGCAGCGAAGCTGACCATCCGGCTCTCACCATTGGGAAGTCCCGTGAGTTGAGCATCGCCGATATAACCGTCATCCTGGCCATACACTGTCAGGATGCCAGCGGGTAGGCTGACATCGGTATCGTTGCTCAGCCGTATCGCTGCGACGGGGTGTGAGCTGCCGCTGTCTGGCTGAAAGAGTGACAACCATTGGGCAGGGACTTCACTATCGACAAAGGGCACTGCCAGGGTTCGATCCGCGGCAAGGTCGATGGGCTGAGGCAGGCGATAGCTGGCCTGAGTCAGGCTTTCATCTGTCTCGGTATTCTGCCCGGCGCTGGCCATCGACATGGGCGCTGGTGCCGACTCGGCAAGGGCCATATCTGCTGCCATGCCCTTGGATAATCGTTGGGCCTGGAACTGATGGTTATCGACGGACATCTGGCTGGCATTGTCGGGGCGTGGAGCCTCTGAAGCCCCGACCATGACCGGGATTTCTTCACGTTGATGCCTGTAGCGTTGGTGCAGACGCTGGGTTAGCGTGACGGGAGCCCCGGACGACAAGGTCAATGAAACGTTGTTCCAGTCTTCTCCACTGGTGTTTTCGACGACTGCCCATGCCTGCAACCTGGCTTTGGAGTCTTGTTCATCGATGACCAGACGATAGGCACTCTTCCACACCGGTGCCGAAACCACGTAGGAGAGCGAGACGTTTCGTTCACCTGTCCCGCCCAGTCGGATGGCTATATCGCGCAGCTCATCACTGCGCCCGCGACCACTGACCCGAGCGGCTTCTGCTACCCGTTCACGCATGCTCTGATCGAGAATCTCGACCACACTATCGCTGCCCAGCCGCATGACCTCCATCTGGCCGTCGGTATTCATCAACGACAGAATCGGTTCGCTGACGACGTTGCCTCCGTCATCGACGGTCATCGCTTGCTCGCTGACGCCCAGTACGCTGCCTTCCAGGCTGCGGCCGCCGGAACTGGCGCGCACCTGAATTCCTTGAAGCGTGGCAAGCAGTGCTGGCAGTGAAGTCAGTTGATCGGGACTGAAGGGTAGGCGACGAAAGGTTTCCTCTACTGGTGCCAGACCGTCCAATGTCATGCTCTCGACACTGCCTTGCGGGTCCTGAACAACCAGGCTCTTGAGAATATCGTCGACCTGCTCCAACGGGATTTCGAGATGCAGTTCGCGGTTGGCATCGACAGGTGCGCTGCGGTGAATTTCCGCCAGGCCTCCACGGGATAGGGTGATGCTGTCGATATGAGAGTCGATAGGTGACTCTGTCGCCCATGCGGGCGACAGTAGCGAAGAGGGCAGAATCACTGCCATGGCTACAAGCACATGGCGCCCAGGTCCTTGGTGGCGTGGCTTGTATTGACCGATCTGGTCTGTCGTCCTGACTGGCTTGTTCATTGTCCACCTGCCTTGTTCTGGGCACCAGAGATCTGGGCGTTTGCATGGATCAAAGGTTAGCCGAGGATGACTGGGTGCGAACAGCTGGTTGTCTCAGGCGACGTTTTCGAGCATAGCCGCTGCCAGCAACTGTTGGGTGTATTCGGTCCTTGGCTGATGGAAGATCTGCTCGGCGCTTCCCTGCTCAACGACGGCACCTTCCTTCATGACCAGCACCGTATCGGATAGTGCGCGGACTACGGCGAGGTCGTGGCTGATGAACAGGTAGGTCAGGCCGTACTTTTGCTGAAGGTCTCGGAGCAGGTCGATAACTGTTACCTGTACCGAGCGGTCGAGTGCCGAGGTCGGCTCGTCGAGCAGCAGGAAGTCGGGCTTGAGTACCAGGGCTCGGGCGATGGCGATACGCTGTCGTTGCCCACCGGAGAACTCATGGGGGTAGCGGTTGCGCATTGCCGGGTCGAGTCGTACTTCTTCCAATGCCGCCATCACTTGTGTCTCGCGTTCTGCACGGCTCAAGTGTAGTGCATGGACCTTGAGTCCCTCGCCGATGACGTCACCCACCGTCAGTCGTGGTGAGAGTGAGCCATAAGGGTCCTGGAAGACCACTTGCAGACGTGAGCGCAATGGGCGCATAGCGGCCTTGTCGAGAGGGTCGAGTCGGGTGTCCTCGAAACGTATCTCACCTTCGCTCTTCAGCAGTCTCAATAACGCACGGCCCAGCGTCGATTTGCCTGACCCCGACTCGCCGACGATGCCGACTGTCTGGCCACGGCGGATATCGAGATCGATACCCTTCACCGCCTCGAAGTAGTCATTGTGGCCGAACCAGCGCTTCTTGATCGCAAACCGCACACGCACGTCTCTGGCCTGGAGCAGCATCGGTGAGCTGTTGGGCACTGCTTCCTTGCACCCGCGAGGCTCGGCGTCGATCAGCATGCGCGTATATTCATGCTGCGGATCGCGGAACACTGCCGTGGTATCACCCTGTTCCACCAGTTCGCCATGGCGCATCACGCAGACGCGGTCGGCAAAGTGACGCACAATGGTCAGATCATGAGTGATGAACAGGATCGCCATCCCATAACGCTGTTGCAGGTCCTTGAGCAGTTCGAGAATCTGCGCCTGGACGGTGACATCCAGCGCCGTGGTCGGCTCATCGGCAATCAGCAGCTCCGGTTCTCCGGCCAGTGCCATGGCGATCATCACCCGCTGTCGCTGGCCTCCCGATAGCTCATGGGCGAAGCTGTTGACGCGCCGTTGTGGCTCGGGGATGCCCACCTGTTCCAGCAGTTCGATAGCTCTGTCGCGCGCGGCCTTGCCCTTGAGCCCCTTGTGGCGGTCGAGCACTTCGCTGATCTGTTGCCCGATGCGGTGCAGCGGGTTCAGCGATGTCATCGGTTCCTGGAAGATCATCGCGATATTTCCACCACGAATGCGGCGCATGCGTTTCGAGGTCGCGCTGATTAGATCTTCGCCTCGGAAGCGGATGCTACCGTTGGCTCTGGCCAGCTCTGGTAGCAGGCGCATGATCGCAGTTGACGCTACTGATTTTCCGGAACCGGACTCGCCAACCAGTGCCAGGGTTTCGCCGGGCGCTAGTTGGAAGCTGATGCCCTTGACCGCATCGATGCTGCCATGAGGCAGGTTGAACTGCACGGTGAGGTCGCTGATGTCGAGCAGGGGCTCGCTGTCGTGACGGGAGTGATGTTCGCTCATGATGGGGTCTCCTGGTGGTTTCGCCGTCAGCGAGTCCTGGGGTCGAGGGCGTCGCGCAATCCGTCGCCAAGGAAATTAAGGCAGAACAGGGTCACGGCAAGGAATGCCGAGGGCACCAGCAGCATCCAGGGTTCGGTCTGCATGGACTCGGTTCCTTCGGAGATCAATACTCCCCAACTGGTCAACGGTTCCTGAACGCCGAGCCCGAGAAAGGACAGGAAGCTCTCGAGCAGAATGACCTTGGGTACCGTCAGGGTGACATAGACGATGACTGGGCCAATCGCATTGGGGATCAGGTGGCGGGTGATGATCTTGCCATCCTTGACCCCCAGCGCATGGGCGGCCTCGATGAACTCGCGCTGCTTCAAGGCCAGCGTCTGGCCACGCACGATGCGTGCCATGTCCAACCACTCGACGGCACCGATGGCGGCGTAGATCAGGAAGATGTTACGCCCGAACACTACCATCAGCAGGATCACCAGGAACATGAACGGCAGCGAGTACATGATGTCGACGAAGCGCATCATCAGGTTGTCGAGGCGTCCGCCGACATAACCAGAGATTGCACCGTACAACACGCCAATCACCAGGCTGACGAAGGTTGCCACCAGCGCTACCGACAGGGATATCTGGCCGCCGTAGAGGGTACGTGTCAGTAGGTCGCGGCCATTGGCATCGGTGCCGAGCAGGTGCCAGCCCTCCAGCGTCGGTGCCGCACCGAAGGCGTTCCAGTCAACATCCGCCAGGTCCCAGGGAGTCAACAAGGGCCCGAGGAAACAGGCCACGGTGATCACGCCAAGCAGCGCAAGGCTGAGCATGGCGGCACGATTCTGTGACAGTCGACGCCACGCGTCGCGGCCGAGACTATCGCCGGTAGGTGTCATTGTCTGTTTCAGGGTATCGGTAGTCATGGCTCAGTCGTCGTAGCGAATCTGTGGATCAAGGGCGGAGTAGATCAGGTCAACGATCAGGTTCATCAGCACGATCAGGGCGCCATAGAAGACCACGGTGCCCATTACCAGTGTGTAGTCACGATTCAGGGCCCCCTGGACGAAATAACGGCCGATGCCGGGAATGCCGAAGATCTGCTCGATGACGACCGAGCCGGTGATGATGCCGGCGATCGCCGGGCCCAGGTAGGAAGTAACCGGCAGCAGTGAGGGGCGCATCGCATGTCGCCATACCACTTCGGTTTCCGTCAGGCCCTTGGCGCGCGCGGTACGGATATAATGGCTGCCGAGCGTCTCGATCATACTGGCGCGCATCATGCGGGCGATATAGGCCACCTGGGGAATCGCCAGCGCAATCACCGGCAGCACCTTGTTCGGCAGGGCTCCATCGTTCCAGCCTCCGGCCGGCAACCACTGCAGCAGCACGCCGAACACCAGCGCCAGCAGCGGGGCGATCACAAAGTTCGGCACGGCAATACCGGCCAGTGCCAGTCCCATCACTGTGTAGTCGACACTACTGTTGCGTCTCAGTGCTGCAATGATCCCTAGTGGTAACCCCAGCAGCAGTGCCAGCAGTATCGCCAGGCCGCCGATCTCCAGGCTGACCGGGAAGCCTTGCAGGATCAGTTCGGTGACCGTGAAATCCTTGTATTTGAAGGAGGGACCGAAGTCGCCCTGGGCCAGGTTGCCGAGGTAGCGGAAGTATTGCTGATACAGCGGCTCATCGAGGTGGTAGGCGGCCATCAGGTTGGCCTCGATTTCCGGTGGCAGAGCACGCTCGCCATCGAAGGGGCCGCCGGGCGCGATACGCATCAGGAAGAAGGCGATGGTGATCACGATCAGCATCGTGGGGATCGCCTGCAGTAGACGTTTCAGGGTGTATTTCAGCATTGCACCAGAATCCTCCTTGATTACTGGGTGGCGTTGTAGTCTGTCTCGAGGGAGACGTAGCGCAGCGGGTGCACATCAAGTGGCGTGCTCTGCCAGCCTTTAACGCGCGGGCTGACCAGGTGCACGCTGACATAGTCGTAGATCGGCAACAGCACATTGGCGTCCAGCAGGCGCTGCTCTGCCGCACCGATCAGCTCACTGCGTCGCTGAGGGTCGAGCTCGGCCGAGCTTTGCCGTACCAGCTCATCGTACCTGGTGTCACTGAAGCCGGTGCTGAGGGACGCGGACCCGCCAGCGGCATAGGCATTGAGAAAATCGTGGGCATCATCGACGGTGGCGATCAGCCCGTAACGCGCCAACTCGAAGTCGGCGTGGCGGACCGTGGCGAAGTGTACCGCTGCCTCACGGTTGATCAGCTCCAGGTCCATGCCGAGCGGCTTCCACATCGCGGCAATCGCCACGGCAATCTTGCGATGGTCGTCGAGGGTGTTGTAAGCGAGGCTGAGTTGCAGCGGCTGTTGTGGACCGTAGCCGGCTTCATTCAATAGCTGTGTGGCACGAGCGAGGCGCCGTTCCATGGACCAATCGGCGAAATCGAGCTGTGAGTTCGGGGCATTGCTGACCGCGCGAGGCACATACCAGTACGAGGGAGTCTGACCGATGCCCAGCAATTGATCGGTGATGACCTCGCGGCGCAGCGCAAGGTTGAGCGCTTCGCGTACCCGCGTGTCGGCCAGCGGCGTGCCGTCACGCAGGTTGATCATGTAGAAGTAGCTGCCCAGCAACGGCCCGACCCGTAACGCGTCAGGGAGTTTCTGCTCAACCCATTCGAAGCGCGATGAGGGGACGCCGGAGTAGGAGATATCCAGCTCTCCCGTGCGGAAGCGACTGAGGGCGGCGCCGGGGTCCTCGATGGCATGGAAGACGATGCCGTCCAGTGCCACCTCGTCGGCGGAGTAGTAGTGAGGATTGCGGGTGACGTCGATATGATCCTGGGGATGCCAGTCAGTGAGTACGAAAGGACCACTGGATACCATTACGCCAGGGCGCGTCCAGTCGCTGACATCACTATTCAGCAGGTGCTCGGGCAGCGGTGCCGCCTCACTCATCGCCAGCGCCTGAAGAAACCAGGCGGTGGGCTCAGTCAGGCGAATTTCCAGGGTGCGCTCGTCGAGCGCATTGACACCCAGGCTCTCGGCCGGGGCATCGCCGGCGTTGATCGAATGTGCGCCGACAATCGGGTAGTAGAGATTGGCATTGTGGTTGGCGGTGCCTGGGGCCAGTACGCGGCGCAGAGCGAAGACGGCATCGCTGGCGGTGATCGGTTCTCCATCTGACCAGTGGGCGTCGCGCAGGTGGAAGGTGTAGCGGAGACCGTCTGCTGAGATATCCCAGCGCTCGGCTAGACCGGGTTCCAGGCTGCCATCCGGCGCGTAGTTGATGAGTCGGTCGAACAGAGTGCGGGTGATGCGGGTTTCCCAGTTGCCGCTGACTTTCTGAGGGTCCAGGGTACCAGGTTCGGCACCGTTACCGATCTGTAGTGTGGCTGAGATCGCGTTGGAGCTGGAGCCCAACAGGGTCGCCAGCGCAAGGCTGCGGACTACATCTGCAGGTGACATGTGACCATTCCTCCGGGCTGGAGCATCGGCACCGGGCGGTCCCGGTGCTGATGCGCGCGAGATTACTCGTCGATGGAGATCCAGCGCGACGGATGGTCATCCTCGATATTGTCATCCCAGCCGGAGAGCGCCGGGTTCACCAGGTTGCGTGATACGTAGTAAAGCATCGGGATCAGTGCATTGTCGCCGAGGGCGGTGGCTTCGGCCTGCTCCATCAGGGCCTGACGCTCCTCCGGGTCCATGGTGACGGCAGCCTCATTGTAGAGCGTATCGAACTCGGGGCTGGAGTAGGCACCGTAATTGTTGCCGGCACCGGTGCGCAGCAGCGCCAGGAAGTTCTCTGCATCGTTGTAGTCGGCGATCCAGCCTGCACGGGCGACGTCAAAGTCCCCCTGGGCAATGGTCTGGTAGTGCACGGTAGCCTCGGAATTGACCAGTTCCACCTCGACTCCCAACGGGCGCCACATTGATGAGATCGCGATGGCGATCTTCTTGTGCTCATCGGTGGTGTTGTAGCGCAGTCGCAACCGCAGGGGATTGTCCTGGTTGTATCCCACGGCCTCCATCAGTTCCCGGGCGCGCTGCATGCGTGCATCCATGTCATCGGTGATGTCGTTGCCATCGGCATCGCTGAAGGTCAGTGTCTGCACGTCATAGTCGGCGATGCCGTCGGGCACGAAGGAACGAGACGGCAGGAAGGTGCCTTGCAGAATCTGCTCTGAGATGACGTCGCGACGCACTGCCATGCTCAGCGCCTCACGCACTCTGGCATCGGTGGTGGGGTGACCATCGCGGTGATTCAGAACGTAGTAGTAACTGCCGAGGTAGGGGGCCATGTGCGTGGCATCGGGAATCTGTTCCTTGAGCAGCGAGTACATGCTGGAGGAGTACTCGCGCATGATATCCAGCTCGCCAGCACGGAAGCGCGAGACACCTGCGTTGCGATCTTCGATGGTGTGGTAGCGCACGCCATCGAGGGCGACCTCTTCGGCATCATAGTACTCGGGGTTCTTCTCTACCGTGATGCGAGATTGGGATACCCACTGGACCGGAGTGAAAGCGCCGTTGGTGACGATATTATCGAGGTCGACGTACTCCTGACCGAATTCTTCCCAGCTATGCAGTGGCTGAGGGTAAGTAGTGTAATGGCTTAGTTGCTGTATGAAGTAGGGAGTCGGGGCATTGAGGTGGACGACGAAAGTCTGTGGATCGATGGCTTCAACGCCGAGTTCCTCGAGTGGCTTATCGCCGGTATTGACGGCTTCGCCATTGACCACAGGGTAGAGCTGATAGGCATATTTCGAGGCGCTCTTCGGGTCGAGTAGGTGACGCCAGCCGAACACGAAATCGGCGGCGGTGACCGGTTCACCGTCAGACCAATGGGCGTCCTCACGCAAGTGGAAGGTGTAGGTCCGGCCGTCTTCGGAAACGTCCCAACTGGCTGCCATACCCGGTAGGATTTCACCATCCGGTGCTTCCTTTACCAGTCCCTCGTAGACATCCATCAGCACCTGCGACTCCCAGATACCACCAGAGACCTTCGAGGTATCGAAAGACGCCAGTTCGCCGGTGACACCGATATCCAGGGTGGCGGCCATCGCGGCGGGCATCACAGCGAGACCAGAGAGGCTGATGGCGGAGACGAGCGCCGTACGGCGCAACCAGATGTTGAGTGGTTGAGGCATCGTTGTCACTTCCTTGCACGTTGGAGATTATTGTTGTGCAGAGCGCTACCCGACAGCGCGGGGGGTTGTGCCTGCGCAGTTCCATTTGGATGAAATCGACGCTCTAGACCATCGCGCCCCGGCAGCAAGTCTGTCCAGACGAAAATTTTCATAGCGCATTGCGTTTCGTCGATGATCACCTGCTGGACCTGTTCTGCGCTGGCCTGGATGACGTCGCTCGACTAATTGGCTACAATATCTGCCCTTTTTTCAGGGTTTATGAGAAGTGTCGTGCCACGTTGCTGGCCGTGCTGTCATGCCCTGTTCATTGCCCTGTGGCTTGTCCCTGTGGCTTGTTCCGATGGAAATAGGCGAACTCCATGTTGGAAACCAACCCGATTCATAACCTCATCAAGGACCTGTCTGAACGGACAGACGTCCTGAGGGGGTATCTTTGACTATGCCGAGAAGAAAGACCGGCTAGAGGAAGTCACACGCGAGCTTGAGGATCCGGGCGTCTGGAATGACCCGGATTATGCCCAGAAACTGGGCAAGGAACGTGCGTCACTGGAGTTGATCGTCGCGACCATTGATGAGCTTGATCAGGGATTGGGCGATAGCCGCGATCTGCTCGAGCTGGCAGAAATGGAGGACGATGAGGACACGGTCGGCGAAGTCCAGCGCGAGCTTGACTCTCTCAAGGCCAACCTCGAGAAGCTTGAGTTTCGGCGCATGTTCTCCGGTGAGATGGACGAGAATAACGCCTATCTCGATATCCAGGCAGGCTCAGGTGGTACCGAGGCTCAAGACTGGGCCAACATGCTGTTGCGCATGTATCTGCGCTGGGCCGAGAGCCACGGTTTCAAGAGCGAGATCACCGAGTTGTCGGCAGGTGAAGTCGCGGGTATCAAGTCCGCCTCTGTACACATTCAGGGGGACTACGCCTTCGGTTGGCTGCGCACCGAGACCGGGGTCCACCGTCTGGTACGCAAGAGTCCCTTCGACTCCGGTGGGCGTCGCCATACCTCTTTTGCCTCGGTGTTCCTGTCTCCGGAAATTGATGACAGCTTCGAGGTCGAGATCAACCCGGCCGATCTGCGTGTCGATACCTACCGCTCCAGCGGTGCCGGTGGTCAGCACGTCAACACCACCGACTCGGCGGTGCGGATTACCCACGAGCCAAGTGGTGTAGTGGTATCGTGCCAGAGCCAGCGCAGTCAGCATGCCAACCGCGACTTTGCCATGAAACAGTTGAAGGCAAAGCTGTGGGAAGTGGAAATGCAGAAGCGTAACGCTGCCAAGCAGGAAGCCGAGGATGCCAAGGCGGACATCGGCTGGGGTAGCCAGATTCGCTCATACGTGCTGGATGACCAGCGCATCAAGGACCTGCGTACTTCCGTGCAATCCAGCAACTGCGACAAGGTGCTCGACGGAGACCTCGACGATTTCATTGTCGCCAGCTTGAAGCAGGGGCTTTAAGACAATACTCGTGGCAGGCTGTAGCCTCGGCGCACGCTCGTGCGCGAGGCTACAGTGATTCCCGCCGTTCTCGCCCGCGATACGAGACAACTTCTGATACAGGACACTGGCCATGGCCAACCAGGATATTCCCACTACCGCTGATGCCGCCCAGGAAGAAAACCGCCTGATCGCCGAGCGTCGTGCCAAACTGGCTGCCCGTCGTCAGCAGGTTGCCGATCAGGGTGGCAGCGTATTCCCCAATGATTTCCGTCGCGATAGCCTTGCCGCAGAATTGCAGGCTGAGTTGGGCGACAAGGACAAGGAAGAGCTGGAAGCGCTTGGGCGCGAAGCCGCTGTGGCTGGCCGGGTAATGCGCAAGCGCGGCCCCTTCATCGTGATTCAGGACGTCAGCGATCAGATTCAGCTGTACGTCGACAAGAAGGGGCTTCCGGAGCAGGTATTGGAAGACATCAAGGGCTGGGATATCGGCGATATCGTCGCGGGCCGTGGCCCAGTGCACAAGTCCGGCAAGGGCGACCTGTACGTGATGATGCTGGAGGCGCAGCTGCTGACCAAGAGCCTGCGTCCGTTGCCTGACAAGTTCCATGGCCTGACCGACATGGAAGCGCGTTACCGTCAGCGTTATGTCGACCTGATCATGAATCCGGACTCGCGTCGTGTGTTCGAGACTCGCGCCGCGATCATCAGCACCATGCGTCGCTTCTTCGAGGACCGCGGCTTCATGGAAGTCGAGACGCCGATGCTGCAACAGATTCCCGGCGGTGCCACCGCGCGTCCGTTCGTTACCCACCATAATGCGCTGGATATCGACATGTATCTGCGCATTGCACCGGAGCTGTATCTCAAGCGCCTGGTGGTGGGTGGTTTCGAGCGGGTATTCGAGATCAACCGCAACTTCCGCAATGAAGGTCTGTCCACGCGCCATAATCCCGAGTTCACCATGGTCGAGTTCTACTGGGCCTATGTCGACTATCAGGAGTTGATGGATCTGACTGAGCAGATGCTGCGCGAGATCGCCGAGAAGGTGCTTGGCACGACGATGCTGAACTATCAGGGATCGAGCTATGACCTGGGCCAGCCGTTCGTACGCATGACCATTCGTGAGGCGATTCTTGCCCATGGTGAGGGCATCAGTGCAGCGGATATTGATGATCTCGATGCGGCCCGTGCGTTGGCGACTCGTCTGGGTATTCAGGTCAAGGATGGTTGGGGCCTCGGCAAGCTGCAGACTGAAATCTTCGAGGAAGTGGCGGAAGCAAAGCTGGATCAACCGACGTTCATCACCGAGTATCCCGCCGAGGTCAGTCCGCTGGCACGGCGCAACGATGCCAACCCTTTCGTTACCGACCGCTTCGAGTTCTTCGTCGGTGGACGCGAGATCGCCAATGGCTTCTCCGAGCTCAACGATGCCGAGGATCAGGCCGAGCGTTTCCGTGCCCAGGCGGCAGAGAAGGATGCGGGTGACCTGGAAGCCATGTATTACGATGCGGACTATGTCCGTGCGCTGGAAGTGGGGCTGCCGCCGACAGCGGGTGAGGGTATTGGTATCGACCGGCTGGTGATGCTGTTCACCGACAGTCCGTCGATCCGTGATGTATTGCTGTTCCCGGCCATGCGCCCTGAAGTTGCCGAGTAGCTTGCTGAGCAAGTTGTCGAGTAGTTGGATCCGTAGACTTGCCGAGTGACACCTTGATGGCTGGCGGTGTTGTGCCGCTGGCGATCATCCGGCAGATAAGCGCTGGTAAGGGAGCGACAGAGCGCACATAATGGCTGCGTTTCGACGTCGAGGAGACCGTGATGAAACTGCTCAACCGCTCCGCCCTGAGCGTCAGGCCGACCCAGCATTTTGTTGACTGGATCAATGCGCTTGAACCGACGGTAGGCGATGATGACCTCACCCTTGCTGATGTCGAGCGCGAAAGCACCGTCTACTTGATTCCCGAGATGGATACACGGGAAGCTCTGGATGCCTTCGTTCGCGAGCGCTTCCTCGATGTGCTGGAAAGTGAACTACGTGCCTGGGAAGAAGACGAGCGCCAGTGGCCGGAAACGGTCGACTGGGCATTGTTCGAACGCTTCCTGCAGGTCGAACACAGCTACCTGGCAATCGACCTCGAAAATGAAGCTGCGCTGGAAATCTCCGAAGTGGATGATGAGCTGCTGGTGGATCTCGAGCAGGACTGATCACCGTGGGATTGCGCCGCCCGCTGCGCTATAGAGCAGTGGGCCTATGCGACCAGCACTACCATTCTGACATCTTGAGCTGTCGGTTGCTGGTCCCGGGGCCCTTTGGCCTTGTCTTGAATCAGGGCTCTTCTGCTCTCAAGAGCTTCGTTGCTCGAAGCTTGTCGTCATGTCCTCTGTGATGGATTCGATCCATGAGTCGTCTGTTCTCGGATCGTGAAGGTGACGATGGTCTGCCTGGACCAGAACGTCGTCTAGCGGTGATCGCCCTGGTGCTTGGCACTCTGATGGCGGTCGTCGATACCACCATGATCAATATCGCGCTGCCATCGATGGCGCGTGACCTCGATATCTCCCCATCCAGAGCTATCTGGATCACCAACCTGTTTCAGGTGGTGTGTGCTGCCATGCTACTGGTATTTGCTGCGGCCAGTGAGCTGTTGAGTCGACGCAAGGTCTATGTCTTCGGCATTGGCCTCTTCACGCTTGGTGCCCTGGGCAGTGCATTGTCACCCAATTTCGAGACGCTGCTGGTGTTTCGGGCTCTGCAGGGTGTAGGCGCTGCGGCGACGCTCTCGATTGGTCCATCGCTGTATCGCATGATCTTCCCCTCACGCTTGCTGGGAAGTGCGCTGGGGTTATCGTCATTGGTGGTCGCGGGTGGCTATGCGGCGGGCCCATCGATTGGCGGTCTGGTGCTGTCGGTCGCCAACTGGCCATGGCTGTTTGCTCTGAATCTGCCGCTGGGTGTGGCGGCAGTGGTCATGGCCTGGCGAGCTCTACCGCGAGAGGTGTCTCGCGAAGGCAGTTTTGATTCCTTCGGTGCGATTTTTTCGATGTTGATGCTCGGTGGTCTGTTCATGGCCATGGATGCTGTTGGTCATCAGGCTTCGGCGCTGGAACTATTGGCCTGGGGTATGCTGACGGGTGTCGCTCTGCTGGGCTTCGTCTGGCGGCAGCGTCGCGCGAGTCACCCCTTGTTGCCACTTGGCGTGTTTCGGGAGTCACGCTTTCGCCTTGCTGTTGGCACCCAGGGGACTGCCTTCATCGGTCAGGGGCTGACGTTCGTGGCGCTATCCTTTCTTTACCAGCAGGAGATGGGTTACTCGGCGCTGCATACTGCCTGGCTATTCACCCCCTGGCCGTTGACTATCATGCTGGTCGGGCCGCTTGCCGGTCGCCTCGCTGATCGTTTCAATCCGGCGCTGGTGGCGACGACAGGACTGGTGCTGTTGCTGCTCGGACTGATTAGCCTGGCGCTGCTGCCGGCAGATGCCGGAGTGCTGGATAGTATGTGGCGGACGGCGCTGTGTGGGGCCGGCTTCGGACTGTTCCAGCCGCCCAATAATCGAGAATTGATGACTAGCGTGCCGCTTGCGCGCAGTGCCAATGCATCTGGAGTGATGAGTACCACGCGTACGGTCGGTCAGTCGTTGGGAGTCGCGCTGGTTGGCCTGTGTCTCGCGGCGGGTGCCGGCGTGCAGCAGGCGCTGTGGTTGGGAGCCGCGACCACGCTGCTGGCGCTGTGCATCAGTATCATTCGTGTCGGTCGTGCTGGACGTGCCCATGTCGAGGCGCGTTCGGCGCGAGCATCGTAGAAAACTGTGCAAGAGCGTACAATGGTAGGGGAGCAAAAGCTGTTCTTGTTCATGAATCCTGTACGATCCATGGGTCGTTGATCCATGGCCAATCGAGCCACTACTTTTTCGAGAACCAGTATGAGTATACAGGCGACCATCGAAGATAAACTCAAGGCGCTGGAGCCCACCGAGTTGGTGGTCGAGAACGAGAGCCACATGCACAATGTGCCGCCGAATTCCGAGACCCACTTCAAGGTGACGCTGGTGTCGGAGCGCTTTGTCGGATTGATGCCGGTCAAGCGCCACCAGCAGATCTATGCGCTGTTGGCTGACGAGCTTTCAGGCCCTGTTCATGCGCTGGCACTGCATCTCTACACTCCGCAGGAATGGGCGTCGCGTGGTGCCCCCCGTCCCGATTCGCCTGGCTGCATGGGCGGTGGGCACTAGAGTGGTATCGCCGAGCGAACCGCGCGCCACTCCGTTGTCGACTCCTGAGCCAACGCGGCGGGCCTACCTGAATGCGATGGGACTGACCAGCTGGGAGTCACGCTACCAGCTGCCCAACGCGCTGCAGACGTCGGTCTGTGACTGGCCTGAACTGGAAAGCCCTGAGTCAGCCAGGCCCAGAGCGGGAGCCGAGAATCTGCATGCGCTGCTGGAAGATGCGGCGCAGGCTGTGCCCCCGCCGCAGGTAGAACCTTCGTCACAACCTTCCTCACACGGGGATGCGGCACCTGCCGAGCCAGCGGTGCAGGTTGGGCGTGGGCAGCGCAAGGCACGCGCGCTGTTGGGAGATATTGCTCCCGAGGAGCCATCAGAGCGCGGAGGAGAAGTTGCGGATCCGGATAGCGCGCTTCAGGAAGTCGCCAGCGAGGCGTCTGAGCCGTTGCGTTTCGACTGCCAGGTCTGTTGCCTGGATGGTCGCTGGCTGCTGCTGATGGCTCAGCCTCAACCTCTGGATGCTGTGGGACAGCGCTTGTTGCTGAATATTCTGCGCGCCGCTGGCGTGCAAGTAGAGCAAAGCCCGAGTTTTGAGTCGCTGCGTTGGCCACTGGAAGAGGGGTTGCCGGTGCATCAGCCGCGTGCGGAAGCGCGCCAGGGGCTCAAGGCATTCGTTGCTGGTCGTAGGCGGCGAGGCTGGGAGCCGGAACGGTTGTTGATCTTCGGTGATGATGAAGCATTGCAAACAGTCGTCGATGTCGATGATAACGGCCATAGTCAAACGCTGGAAATGCCGGTATGGCAAGGGCCCGGGTTGCTGGAATTGCTGTCCGGCAGTGGCGCCAAACGAGCGCTTTGGCCACATGCCGTTGAGTGGCGTCGTCAGTGGCTTGGTGAGGTTGGGCAAGGTGACTGAGCTGGTGGCGCTGGGGCCTGATGATCTGGAGGCTCTGCTGGCGCTCGAGGAGGCCCAGCCCATACCGGTATCAATGCCGACCACTTTGGCCAGGGCGTTGGCCAGTTCCAGGCATCAGGTATTCGGCGCTGTGGACGAATATGGCCGAATACTCGGCTACGCGCTATTGGCGATACAGGCCTTCGATGGCGAATTGGAGGCTGTTCTGGTTGCCGCCGACGCGCGACGCCAGGGCATTGCCGGGCGTTTGCTGGCGCAGGTAATCAGTACCGCGCGAGAGCGACAACTCGAACGCCTGTTGCTGGAAGTGCGTGCCGGCAACAACGCGGCGATCGTTCTGTATCGTGCTGCCGGCTTTGCGCAGGACGGTATCCGCAAGGGCTACTACCCTCCCGCACCTGACTCGGTGGAACGCGAGGACGCCTGTCTGATGTCGCTTGATCTGGATAGTAGCGCCCGTAATGGATAGTAGCGCCCGTAATGGATAGCAGCGTCAGTAATGAGTGAGTGCAGGCCAGCGCTGATCACGACAACAAGAAGGGGCTCCGACAGGAGCCCCTTCTTGTTTGCAGCCAATGGAAATTCCGGACCTGTTGCACTGGTCCGGAGACTTTCCAGCAAAGTGTCGACGGGTTGCCGACACTGCAGTGGCCTGGCTTACATCGACTGAGCGGGCTGGGATGCTGCCTGCTGCTGACCGCCATCGATATCGTCGAGTTTGCCGAGCAATGACGTCAGGCGACGTTCCCAATCCTCGCGCTCCTGCTTGAGGCGAGCATTTTCCTCGCGCAGCTCCTCGGCTTCCATCTTCAGCAATTCCAGCGCCTCGACGGCACTAGTGACTTTCTGTTCGAGCTGGTTGAAGAGTTCAGTGCTCATCCTTGTCTCCTGCATGACATTCGTTCAGGCGCGCCGGGCGCGCATCTGGAAGCAGTGGATGAATTGCCGAGCGTTATGCTCACTTGGGCATTCAGGCAGTGTTTCCTGGGGCATGAGCGTAACGCTGTGGAGCCACAGGAACAAGCGTCGCGGCAAGGCGACGCGCTGATTTGCCACACCGTTGCCTGAAAGGCAACAAATATGACCGTTTCGAACCTTCTTTACGGCGCCCCCTCCTTACATAGTCATGGGACCTTCTGTCCGATGAGTCGACCGTTTCATGTTCAATGATCTGCAACTTGCACGCGCGGTAGCGCTGCGCCACGACCTTCACCGACACCCTGAGCTCAAGTTCGAGGAGCGGCGTACATCAGCGTTGCTGGCGGAACGTCTGGAGGCGTTGGGCTATCACGTTACCCGCGGTATCGCCGACACCGGGGTGATGGCGGAGCTGGATACTGGACGTCCGGGGCCAGTGATTGCCTTGCGTGCCGATATGGATGCCCTGCCGATCGTTGAAGCCAATCAGCGTGCCTGGCGGTCCGAGCATGAAGGACGTATGCATGCCTGTGGTCATGATGGCCATACTGCTGCCCTGATGTTGGCTGCCGAAGCGATCATCGAGCGCCGTGACTCACTGGGAGGCCATCTCAAGCTGCTGTTCCAGCCTGCGGAGGAAGGGGGCAATGGCGCGGAGAAGATGGTACAGGCGGGAGTTCTGGACTCGCCGCGGGTAGACGCCATCTTTGGCTATCACAACCGTCCCGGCTTCGAAACCGGAATGCTGTTCGTCAAGCCGGGGTCGGCGATGGGCGGCAATGATACCTGGAAGGTGACTATTCGCGGTCGCTCGGGACATGCGGCGATGCCGCATCTGGCACTGGACCCCATCTACATCGGTGCTTGTGTTGTGCAGCAGGTGCAGGGCCTGGTCGGTCGTCACAAGTCGCCGTTGCGTGCCGGTGTGATTACCGTGGCGTCGTTTCACGCTGGGGATGCGGCCAATGTCATTCCTGGCACCGCTGAGCTGCTGGTCAATATCCGCAGTGACAGCAGCGAGGCGCGAGATGCTCTGGCCGGCAATCTGGAGGCGCTGGTCGGTGGTATCTGCTCCGCTCATGGCGCTGAGTTCGCCATCGAGCATCTGCAGCATGTCCCACCCCTGGTGAATGACGCCGAGTGGTCCCAGCGGGTGTTGGATATCGCACGCGAGTACGGCGTCAGTCCACGTATCGAGAAGATCGATTACATGCCAACCATGGGGGCAGAGGACTTCGCCTTCTACCTGCAGCAGGTGCCGGGTTGCTTCTTCTTCGTGGGCAACGGTGAGCACGGAGCTTACCTGCACAACGAGCACTATGACTTCAACGACGACATTCTGCCGGTGGCGGCGGGTACCTTCGTTGCACTGTGTGAGTCGCTGATGAAAGCGCGTTGAAGCTGACTTTTCGCTGAATTCAACAACCCCATAGAACAAGACAAGAGGGTCCACCCATGCAAGCTGTTCTTTCCTTGATCGAGCGTGTCGGCAACAAGTTGCCACACCCCTTTGTGCTATTCGTGATACTGGCGGGATTGGTGATCGCTGTTTCTGCGCTGCTGTCCGCGTTCGGTGTTACCGCCGTCAATCCTGAAACGGGCGCGGAGGTGGCGGTCAAAAGCCTGCTGTCCGGCAACGGGATCGAGTTCATATTGACCAATGTGGTCAGCAACTTCATCAACTTTCCCCCACTGGGGCTGATACTGGTGGTGATGTTCGGCATCGGTCTTGCCGATAAGGTCGGGCTGCTGGCTACCCTGATGCAGGTGTCGGTGGCCAAGGCGCCTCCGGCGCTGCTGACCTTTATCGTCTTCCTCGCCGGGATCTGCGGCAGCATCGCCTCCGATGCCAACTATCTGATCCTGATCCCGCTGGTGGCGATGATCTACCAGTCGGTCGGCCGTCACCCGATTGCCGGCGCTGCCGCTGCCTATGCCGCCGCCGGGGCCGGCTTCGATGCGAGCCTCTTCGTCACCGTCGGTGATGCGTTGTTCTCGGGGATCACCACTGAGGCCGCACGTCTGGTCGATCCCGACGCCTATGTATCACCGGTAGACAATTATTACTTCGTGGCTTGCTCGGTCTTCGTACTGGCACTGGTGGGGACGCTGGTCATTGATCGTATTGTCGAGCCGCGCCTCAATCGCACCCTGCCCATGGACAAGCTGACTCTTGTGCACGTTGAACACCATACCTTGAGTGCTGATGAGCGGCGTGGTCTCAAACGGGTTGGCCTGGTGACTGTGGCGTATGTTGCGGTGGTGGTGATGGCCGTGCTGCCCGAAGCCTCTCCGCTACGTAATGCCGATGGAGGCCTGATTCCATCACCGTTCCTCAAATCACTGGTACCGCTGATGTTCGGCTACTTCGTGGCCATTGGCTTGACCTACGGGCTCTGCACCGGGCGTATTACCCAGGCCCGGGATGTTCCCGAGCGCATGGCGGAAGCCGCAGGTGAGCTGGCGCCGACGTTGGTACTGTTCTTTGCCATTGCTCAATTCATCGCTTACTTCAAGTGGTCGGAGTTGGGGCAGTTCATTGCCATTGAAGGCTCCAATATTCTGCAGAGCACCGGGTTTACCGGCTTGCCGCTGGTAGCAGCCTTCATCGTGATGAGTGCCGTACTGAACGTGTTCATGACCAGCGGTTCGGCACAGTGGGCGCTGATGGCCCCGGTGTTCGTGCCGATGCTGATGATGATCGATTTTGATCCGGCATTTGTGCTGGCGATGTTCCGTATCGGCGACTCGAGTACCAACATCATCTCACCAATGAGCCCCTATTTTTCCGTGGCACTGGTGTACATGCAGCGCTACAAGTCGGATATGGGGCTGGGGACTCTGATGGCAACGATGTTGCCATTGTCGGTGTCCTTCCTGCTGGCGTGGTCGGCATTCCTGATGTTGTGGCTGTTGATGGGGCTTCCCATCGGGCCGGGTGTCTACATGATGGCGACCTGAACTCGCTCAGTGCATCGTCAGCATCAGCTTCCAGAGATAACCGGCGGCGGGTGTCAAACGCCTGCCGGTTCGCCGCACCAGGTTGCCTTGAGTATCTCTGGCGATAGGGTGGTCGATGGGGATGGCCACAAGGTCACCGCGCTCGACTTCCTCCCGCGCAGCTGCCTCTGTCATGAATGCCACGCCGATACCGGCGCGGGCCATGCGTCGCGATACGGAGTGCAGATTACATCGGTATGCCGGCGTCACCAGGATGCCTGCGGCGCGGAATATCGCGTTGACGCATTGCTGGGTGCCGGCGATATCCGGCAGGAAGATCAACTTGTGGCGGGCTAGCTGTTCGACACTGACGCAAGCCTGCTCGGCGAGTTCGTGTTGTGGGTTGACCAGAATACAGAGCGAGCCACGCGAAAAGGAATGTACCCTCAAACGCGGGTCGGATACCGGGCCGTAGGTGATGGCAATGTCGACCTCGTCCTCGATTACCATCTCGTAGGGCTCACGCGGGTAATAAATACCGGTCTTGATATCGATCATCACGTCGGGATACTCACGCGAGACCTTGCCCAGCACGCTGTTCAGGAAGCTGTCGATGAAGCCGTCGCCCACCGATACGACCACCTTGCCGGTCTGCAGGTTGCGCAGGCGCGACAGGGTATCATCGAGGTCGACATTGAGTTGTCGTTGGGCACGGTGAGCATCGGCGACCAGACATCCGGCTTCGGTGAGATGCAATTGCCGTCCTTGACGCTCTACCAGGGCCATACCCAGGCTCTGTTCCAGGCGTCGAATCTGGCGACTGACGACCGATGGGCTTACCTCAAGGTGTTCGGCCGCCGCTCGGATGCCGCCGCAACTGGCAACTTCGTAGAGATACTGGGCACGCTTGTCGAGTAATGTCATGAGTGCTGTTCCGACAATTACCACGGGCTGGCCCGCAATTCACTGATCTCGGTCGAGAGCCCGGGCATGGCGGTGGTAGAGTCTCGCATGGCTGTCGCCGGCTCGTAATTCACGGTGCAATTGCCAATTATCCGGAACTTGCGGGGCAAGTCCTTTCTCGACTTCCAGGTAGATCCAGCTTTCGGTGGCCAGCCAGCCAGCGGCTTCCAGGATCGTGCAGCAAGGGGTAGCCAGATCGAGACGGAACGGCGGATCCAACAACACCAGTGAATACGGTGTGTCTGGTACTGTACTCTGGAGCCAGGCGATGGCGTCAGTATGCAGGACATTGCTCTGCGCGATGCCGAGTGTGGCCAGGTTCTGCTCGATCAGTTCGGCAACCTGACGATCACTTTCGACGAAGGTAGCTTCACGAGCACCGCGTGACAAGGCCTCGAGTCCCAGTGCGCCCGTGCCTGCAAAAAGGTCGAGCACCCGGGCGCCGTAGAGTTCTCCCGTAAGCCAGTTGTACAGTGTCTCGCGCACGCGGTCCGGTGTTGGGCGCAGGCCAGGTTTGTCGAGTACGGGTAGCTGTCGGCGTCGGTGATCACCGCCGATGATACGTAGCTGGCCGGGGCGCGAGACGTTGCGCGGGGCCCGGCCGGAGCGTGAAGAAGAGCGTTTTCGTGTCATGTGTCGCGATTCTACTGGAAGTGCGGCAATTTATTCAGTGTTTCCTGCACGGCCCGTTGTCTGTAGCAATTTGTCCACAGCAATGGGCCGCAATGGTAGGATGTGTCGGTTCGTTCACCGGCTGAGGGTGTTGGTCTTTCATGTTCGGATTTTTGAAACGCAAGAAGAAGCCCGATGATCAGGAGCAGACGCAGAGCCTGCTGCCTGATGACGCGCTGTCTGAGGATGGGCTGTCCGAGAAGCATGGACAGGCCGATGAAGCCGCTGTGCAGGAGACCGACGCAGGTACGTCGGAGCCAGAGGCTGTCCACTCCCCTGAGGAACAACAGGTAGTCGAGCAGGCTGAACCTGTTGCGGAGCCTGAGGAGAGTGAGAGTGCCGAGGGCGACGCTATCCCGCGTGATGCGGAAGCGCCGGTAGTGGAAGAGCCTGAGGTGGAAGAGCCTGAGCTGCAAGCCGAAGAGCCGGTGACAACCGACCTCGAGCAGGGGTCGGTTATCATCGAGCCTGATGCCGGATCAGCAAGCGCCGCGCCAGCGCTGCAAGAGAAGCCAACGCTTCAGGACAAGCCGCGTAGCGAGAAGAAGGGCTGGTTGGCGCGGATGCGCGACGGCCTCGGCAAGACCCGCGCCAACCTGAGTGATGGCCTGGCGGATCTCTTCCTGGGTCGCAAACAGATTGATGAAGATCTGATCGAGGAGCTGGAGACTCAGTTGCTGATGGCGGATGTCGGTATCGAGGCAACCTCCGAGATCATCGAATCGTTGTCCGACCGGGTGTCGCGCAAGGAACTGAATGACCCTGATGCGTTGTACCGGGCGTTGCAGCAGGAGCTGGGCAATATTCTTGAACCGGTGTCTCAGCCATTGGAGTTGCCGGCATCCGGTGAAGGTCCTTTCGTGATTCTGGTGGTTGGCGTCAATGGCGTGGGGAAGACCACGACCATCGGCAAACTGACCCAGCGCTTCCAGCGTGAAGGCAAGAGCGTCATGCTGGCAGCGGGTGACACCTTCCGGGCCGCAGCTGTCGAGCAGCTCAAGGTCTGGGGCGAGCGCAACAGTGTTCCTGTGGTCGCCCAGCATACTGGTGCTGATAGCGCTTCGGTGATCTTTGATGCGGTTTCGGCGGCGCGCGCGCGCAAGGTCGACGTGTTGATTGCCGATACCGCTGGGCGCTTGCACAACAAGAGTCACCTGATGGAGGAGTTGAAGAAGGTCCATCGAGTGATGGGCAAGCTCGATGCGAGTGCTCCCCATGAAGTGATGTTGGTGCTTGATGCCGGGACTGGCCAGAATGCACTGTCCCAGGCGGCGACCTTCAATGAGGCGGTGCCGGTCACGGGGATTACCCTGACCAAGCTCGATGGTACCGCCAAGGGGGGCATCATTTTTGCGCTGGCACAGCAACTCAAGACTCCGATTCGCTTTATCGGTGTGGGAGAGTCGCTCGACGATCTGCGACCTTTCGTGGCTAGCGAATTTGTCGATGCACTGTTTGACCGTCGCTCGGGTGATGCTGACGAATGATCGAGTTCGATAACGTCGGCAAGCGATACGGGGGTCGCTTTGACGCCCTGGCGCACCTCAGTTTTCGTGTCGACCGGGGGGAGATGGTGTTCCTCACCGGGCACTCTGGTGCCGGCAAGAGTTCGTTGTTGCGTCTGGTCATGCGCCTCGAGCGGCCTTCTCGGGGCCGCGTGCTGGTCGCTGGCCACGATATCGATCGTCTTCACCCCAGCCAGTTGCCGTTCTATCGGCGCCAGATCGGGGTCGTATTCCAGGATCACCAACTGCTGTTCGACCGCTCGATCTATCACAACGTTGCGCTACCGCTGGAAATTCGCGGATTGCCTCCTCGTGATACGGCGCGTCGCGTGCGGGCTGCGTTGGACAAGGTGGGGTTGCTGCATCGTGAGAAGGCTTTACCCATCGAGCTTTCCGGCGGCGAGCAGCAGCGAGTGGGCATCGCTCGAGCCGTAGTCAACAAGCCGTCGCTGCTGCTTGCCGACGAGCCTACCGGTAATCTCGACCCACAACTCTCGGCGGACATCATGACGTTGTTCGAGGATTTTCATCACATTGGCACCACGGTGATGATTGCCAGTCACGATCTCGCGCTGATTGCACGCCTGCGGCATCGTACGCTGCGGCTCAGGGACGGGCGCCTGGTTGCCGATGAGGAGAGGGCATGAGCAGGGTGGATACGAGTCAGCAGACGCCGCGTCCACGTGGTGCGCGCCAGCAGTCCGTTGAGACTCAGGCTCAGTGGCAGGCATGGTGCCGTCATCATCGCGCCATGTGCATCGACAGTAGCCGACGCTTGCTCAAGCAACCATTGGGAAGCTTGTTGACCATGCTGGCAATTGCCATCGCGCTGGTGCTGCCCAGTGGGTTGTGGCTGACCCTCGACAGTGCTCGCCTGGTCAGTGCCGAGCTGGATGCCAGTGCCACACTCACTGCCTATCTCGAGCAGCGAGTCACTGATGCTGAGGCGGGACGCATTCTGCAGGCGCTGGATGCCCAGCCGGACATCGCGTCGACACGCCTGATTACTGCCAGCCAGGGAATGGAGGAGTTTCAGCAGTCGCTGGGACTGGATGATGCCTTGACGCATCTCGACTCGAATCCGCTGCCGGCCACTGTGGTGATTACTCCCAGCGATCCAGTGCCGGAAAAGATGCGTGCCCTGGCTGGGCGACTTGGCGAAATGAGCGGGATTGAGGAAGTGCGTCTGGACCTTGCCTGGGTCGAGAGATTGCGTCAGCTGACGGAAGTCGGTCAGCGTGTGACGCTGGCGCTGGTGGTGCTTTTTGGTTTGGGAGTGCTGTTGGTCGTCGGCAACACCATTCGCCTGGCTGTCGAGAACCGCCGCAAGGAAATCGAAGTCGTTACGCTGATCGGTGCCACCCACGCTTTTGTGCGACGCCCATTCCTCTACAGCGGCGCCTGGTACGGGCTCGGTGGCGGCCTCATCGCCTTGTTGCTGTTGACCGTTGGCGGCGGTTGGCTGGCCACGCCGGTCGCGGCGCTGGCGGAAAGCTACGGTGCACATTATACGCTGCCGAGTCTTGGGCTGGCCGGCTCTACAATATTGCTCAGTTGTAGTACAATATTGGGCTGGTTGGGGGCATGGATAGCGGTGAGCCGCCATCTCGCGGGCATCAAACCGCGTTAGTCCAGCACCGATAACCAGGTAATCGCGATATCTGCGACTAAAGGGGAACTTTTACTTATTACCGTTCTCCAATGGGTCGTCCAGACATCATGTTGGTCTTCAAGGAGACAACCTGCATATGAGCAACAGTCTTCTGCCGGTCGGTCATCTTTCACCGGGTCATGACCTCAATGGCTACATCCAGGCGGTCAACCGCATCGCCGTATTGAGTGTCGATGAAGAGCGCGAGCTCGCCTATCGTCTCCAGGATGAAGGTGATCTCGAGGCTGCGCGTCGCCTGGTCATGTCCCATTTACGCTTTGTCGTGCACATCGCACGTAGTTACTCCGGCTACGGACTTCCCCAGGCAGACCTGATTCAGGAAGGCAACGTCGGCTTGATGAAGGCCGTCAAACGCTTCGATCCGAATCAGGGTGTGCGTCTGGTGTCCTTTGCCGTGCATTGGATCAAGGCGGAAATCCACGAGTTTGTGCTGCGCAACTGGCGTATCGTCAAGATTGCCACGACCAAGGCGCAGCGTAAGCTGTTCTTCAATCTGCGCAGCGCCAAGAAGCGTCTGGCCTGGCTGAATAACGATGAGGTCGATGCCATTGCGCGCGATCTCGACGTCAAGCCGGAAGTGGTGCGTGAGATGGAAGGGCGCCTGACATCGCATGATGCCGGCTTCGATGCCGCCCCAGGCGATGATGAGGACAGCGTCTATCAGGCCCCGGCCCATTATCTTGATGATGCCAGCCTTGATCCGGCAGCACAGCTGGAGGACAGCGACTGGGAACAGGATTCCAGCCGTCGCCTACAGAATGCGCTGGCATCTCTGGATGAGCGTTCGCGTAATATTCTGGTACAGCGCTGGCTGTCGGATAACAAATCGACCCTCCACGAATTGGCCGACGTCTACGGCGTATCCGCCGAGCGTATTCGCCAGCTCGAGAAGAATGCGATGAAGAAGGTTCGTGAACAACTCTGCGACGCGATGATGGCGGCGTAGCGCGCCTCTCGAAGCCGCAGCGTAATAAGCAATGCCCGGACCGCAAGGTCCGGGCATTGTGCGTTTCGTAGCCCGAGTTCAGTGCCAGGAGAGCCTGCAGAGTGCTGCGCCAGGCGGGTTCGCTGTCAGGCGAGTGCCGGGGCCTCGCGCAGCAGCTGTGCGGAAATTGCCTGCCACTGATCTTCCCAGTGCTCGGTGGGACGCCGTCGATAGTCGCTACGTACGAACTGAGCGATACGGCCCTCGATCAGGGCGCTCAGCAGGTTGGCACCGGCGGTGGCTGGAATCGCTGGCCTGCGTCCCTCACGCAGCTCCGCTTCACGCAGGATTTGCTTGAACTGGGTCTCGAGGCGTTCGAATAGCTGATGAATACGCAGCCGCAAGCGTGCGGTCTCACCGGTCAGGACATCGCCGCCGAGCAGGCGAGATAGGCCGGGGTTCTTCTCGGCGAATGCCAATACCAGTGCCATGATGTGGTAGCAGCGTGGTAGAGCTTGTTGATGGTCGTCAAGAATGCGGGTGATGCGCTCGAACAGCGATTCCTCGATAAAGCTGATCAGGCCCTCGTACATGCGGGCCTTGCTGGGAAAGTGGCGATACAGCGCGGCCTCTGACACACCGACCTGGCGAGCAAGAGCGGCAATCGTGATGCGTTTGCCACTGTCTTCCTCCAGCATCAGTGCCAGTGCCTGCAGAATCTGCTCTCTACGGCTGGGGGGCGTATTTTCCTGCGTCATATGTCGATTCTTTATGTTTGAGATGCCGCTGGTTCGAGCCAGCGGTCAACGTTCCCTTGTCATTGGGCTGCTGCCTGTCGGCGGCGGCCCGCCTTATCCCTGTGGTACAGCCTCCGGCTCGGTATTGGTGATCAGGGTACCGACGCCGGCGTTGGTGAAGATTTCGAGGAGCGTGGCATGTGGCACGCGGCCATCGACGATATGTGCGCTGACCACGCCTTCCTTGACCGCATCCAGAGCACAGCGAATCTTCGGTAGCATGCCGCCATGAATGGTGCCGTCGTCGATCAACTCGTCGACCTGGGCGGTGCTCAAGCCGGTCATTACTTCACCATCGCGGTTCATCAGGCCGGCGACGTTGGTCAGCAGCATCAGCTTCTCTGCTGATAGCGCTTCCGCTACCTTGCCGGCGACGAGATCCGCATTGATGTTGTAGCTGTGGCCCTCTGCATCGACGCCGATGGGGGCGATGACAGGGATGAAGTCGCGAGCGGCGAGCATCTCGATCAAATCGGTGGAGACATGCTCTACCTCGCCGACATGACCGATGTCGATGATCTCCGGAGCGGTCATTTCAGGCGTCTGGTGCTTGACCTGGAGTTTGCGCGCTTGAATCTGCCGGCCATCCTTGCCGGTCAGGCCGATGGCCTTGCCGCCGCATTGGTTGATCTGGTTGACGATCTCCTTGTTGACCAGACCCCCGAGTACCATTTCCACCACATCCATGGTCTCGGAGTCGGTCACTCGCATTCCGCCCACGAAGCGTGACTCGATCTGCAGTCGCTCCAGCAGTTCGCCGATCTGTGGGCCGCCACCATGGACGACCACCGGGTTGATACCGACTTCCTTCATCAACACCATATCGCGGGCGAAGGAGTCGATCAGGGCATCTTCGGTCATGGCGTTACCGCCATACTTGACGACCACCGTCTTGCCGGAGAAACGCTGGATATAAGGTAGAGCCTCGGAGAGGATCTCTACTACCAGGCGCGGGTCGCGAGCCTGTTCGCTCATGGGCTTCATGTCTCCTTGTTGTCCTTTACTACATCAATTGGGCAGGATCAGGGTCGGATCGATATCGGCAAGGGCCGCGGCAAAGCACTGTCGAATCCGGGTCAGGGCCGCCTGGTCATTGCCCTCGAAACGCAGCACCAGCATCGGCGTGGTGTTGGACGCGCGGCACAGGCCCCAGCCATCGGCGTAGTCGACACGGATGCCATCCAGAGTTGTCTTGATGCCATCCTCGCCGAAGTTGCCCTGTTGTGCCAGTCGCCTGACCAGGTCGAACTTGGATTCGTCGCTGACCTCGATATTGATCTCTGGAGTGCTCAGGTTCTGTGGATAGCGGTCGAAGAAGGCGTCAGCATCACCATCGTACTGCGAAAGAGCCTCAAGCAGGCGAGCGGCAGCGTACAGGCCATCGTCGAAACCATACCAGCGCTCCTTGAAGAAGATATGGCCGCTCATCTCGCCTGCCAACAGGGCATCGGTTTCTTTCATGCGTGCCTTGATCAGCGAGTGACCGGTCCGCCACATCTCTGGAGTGCCACCGGCAGCTTCGATGACCTCGATCAGTTTGCCGGTACATTTGATGTCGAAAATGACACGAGCTCCAGCATTGCGAGCAAGCATGTCCTCAGCGAAGGCCATCAACAGGTGGTCGGGATAGATCAAACGGCCGCGTGGCGTGATGATGCCAAGGCGGTCACCATCGCCATCGAAGGCCAGACCGATATCCGCCTGGTGTTCACCGACGGCCTTGATCAGGTCCTTGAGGTTCTCGGGCTTGCCTGGATCCGGATGATGGTTGGGGAAGCTGCCGTCGATCTCGTCGAATAATGGAATCGTCTCGCACCCCAGGCGTTCGATCAGCTTAGGCCCCAACTCACCGGCGACGCCATTGCCGCAGTCGACAACTGCCTTGAGCGGCCGCTCCAGTTTGACGTCAGCCAGGATACGCTCGAGATAGGTGTCACGCATGTCGTAGTGACTGACCTTGCCCTGACCATTCCGCAGGTCATCGGTGGTGATGCGATCGTACAGCGCGGTGATGGTGTCGCCGCAGAGGGCGTCACCGCCGAGCACCATCTTCAGGCCGTTATACTCTGGAGGGTTGTGGCTACCGGTAACCATCACACCGGAAGAGGTGTCGTCGAACACATGGGTGGCGAAGTACAGCACCGGCGTTGGTACCATGCCGATGTCGATAACATCGCAGCCACTGGAGATCAGGCCGCGAGTCAGTGCAGCCATCAACTGCGGGCCTGACAGACGGCCATCGCGTGCAACCACGATACGATATTCGCCGCGCTCCTGTGCTTCACTGCCGATGGCGCGGCCGATGGTCTCGACGCCTTGCTCGGTCAGAGTGTCACCAACGACACCGCGAATATCGTAGGCACGAAAGATGGTTGCTGGGACGATGGCTTGTGAATTACGCGTCATGGGAGCCTTCCTCTCTGGCTATCCGAAGGTAGAGAACAGGCTGTCGTTGCTGCACTCCACAGGACAGGCATCAATGCCGTCCAGAACTGCCAAAGCCGCCGCTGCCTCGCAGGCTATCGCTGAAATCATCGACAATTTCGAGCTCTGCCTGTACCACTGGCACGATGACGTACTGCGCCATGCGCTCGAAGGGTTCGAGAGTGAAAGTCTTCTGACCACGGTTCCACACCGAAACCATCAGTTCTCCCTGATAGTCAGAGTCGATCAGACCGACCAGATTACCAAGTACGATGCCGTGTTTGTGGCCAAGTCCCGAGCGCGGCAGGATCATTCCGGCCAGGCCCGGGTCGGCGATATGAATGGAGAGCCCTGTACGTACCAACTCACACTGTCCGGGTTCGATAGTCAGTGGTTGATCGAGCAGTGCGTGCAAATCCATTCCGGCGGAACCTTCAGTGGCATAGCGCGGCATGCGGTCTTTCAAGCGCTCGTCGAGAATCTTGACCGCCAGACGGGGGCGGGAGTTGGCTGAAGGCATATCCGGGTCCTTGTCTGAAGCACTCATGTTCTTGAGGCATCAATGGTTCTGAAAAATAACGGCTCTGACAAGCCAGTGGTTTCTGACAAGCCAGGGGTTTCTGGCAGGACAGTAACTCTGGAGCGCCACTCGTGGGCGGCATAAGCCCCAGGCGTGTCGATAGTCATATCATGGTGCTGTTGAACTGGTGTTCTGGTTCTGTGCCAGACAATGCAGCGCGCGGGCAATGATGGCGTGAGCCAATTGCGACTTGGCCTGCGTTGGCTCCTGCTGGCGTTCAATATCGTTACCGTCACGCCAAAGTAGAATGGCGGCGTTGTTATCGCTACCGAAGCCCAGTTGCTGTTGAGAGACATCATTGGCCACAATCATGTCGAGGTTCTTGCGCTCGAGTTTTGATCGCGCATATGCCTCGACATCTCGCGTCTCGGCGGCAAATCCTACCACCATGGGGCCGTCGGACATTGCAGAAATGGTGGCGATGATATCCGGATTCTTGACCAGCTTCAGGGTCAACTCCTGCTCACCATCGACCTTCTTGATCTTGTGCTCGGCAGTGGTTGCGGCGCGATAGTCGGCGACTGCGGCACAGCCGATGAAGATGTCGCAATCTGTGGCGATGTCCTGTGCGACCTCGAGCATCTGCTCGGCGGTTTCCACATCGATGCGGGTCACACCTGCCGGGGTGGGCCGGTCAACTGGACCGGTGATCAGTGTGACCTGTGCACCACTGGCTCGAGCGGCTTCGGCGAGGGCAAACCCCATCTTGCCTGAACTGTGGTTTGACAGGTAGCGCACTGGGTCCAGTGGTTCTCGAGTGGGGCCTGCAGTGATCACGATATGTCGTTCACTGGCGAACAGATCGGCTGCAGTAATCGTCCCCGTGTCGAGCATCAGTGCAGCGATGTCATCTGGTTCCAACATCCGTCCTGGACCGACGTCGCCACAGGCCTGGTCGCCTGCGGCGGGGCCCAGCAGCGTCCAACCGTCCTGGCGCAACTGTTCGGCGTTGCGTTGAGTGGCGGGATGGCGCCACATGGCCTGATTCATTGCTGGTGCCATCAGTTTTTCGGCATCACTGGCCAGGCACAGCGTGGTCAACAGATCGTCAGCCTGGCCCTGGGCCAGGCGTGCCATCAGGTCGGCAGTCGCCGGTGCGATCAGGATACGGTCGGCCCAGCGTGCCAGCTCGATATGCCCCATCCCAAGCTCGGCAGTGGGGTCCAGCAAGGATGTTCTTACTGCGCGTCCGGTCAGCGCCTGGAGTGTCAGCGGAGTAATGAAAGCCTGAGCACCTTCGGTCATTACCACCTGTACCTCGCAGCCTGCCTGTACCAACAGGCGGGCCAGAAAGGCACTCTTGTAGGCGGCGATACCGGCACTGATGCCGAGCAGTACTCGCTGTCCCGGGAGAAGCGACCCCGAGGGTGTGGAGGGGGATGGCTGATCAGGGGCTGACATGGTTGATCCCGCACAGATAATCGGTCTCATACCTTACCACTGGTGTGCGATCATGCGTAGCCGCGCAGCTAGCCTGCGGTGAGTCGCAGTCTGACTAGACTGGTGAGTGAGCTGGTGAGCAAGCTGCCCTTGAGCGAAGCTCCGGCAAGGAATGCTGGGGCGGTGGGCGGGAAGGTCGAAATAGACCGAGAAAATGAAAAAAGGGAGCGACAAGGATGTCGATACGCCATTGGCCCTCAACCGAGCGGCCGCGAGAGAAACTGATCGGCCATGGCGCCGGTGCCCTTAGTGATGCCGAGTTGTTGGCGATTATTCTGCGTGTTGGTACGGCAGGGGTTTCTGCTGTCGACCTTGCGCGAGAAATGTTGGTGGCATTTGGTGGCTTGCGATCATTGCTGGAAGTTGGTCACGATCAGTTCTGTGCCCATCGTGGCCTGGGGACAGCAACCTGGGTTCAGCTTCAGGCGGGGCAGGAGCTGGCGCGTAGACACCTGGCTTGCCAGCTCGACAAGGGCGAGGCGTTGACTGCTCCGGGCCTGGTGCGGCGTTATCTTTCTGCGCAGTTGCGTCATCTTGATCATGAGGTGTTTGCGGCGATCTTTCTCGATACTCAGCATCGGGTAATTCGTTTTGAAGTGTTGTTTCAGGGCACACTCGACAGCGCCTCTGTCTACCCTCGAGAAGTCGCCAAGCGCGCACTGGCGCTGGGGGCGGGTGCGCTTATCATTGCCCACAACCATCCCTCGGGAGTGGCCGAGCCCAGTGATGCTGATCGCCGCATCACCGAGCGCCTGCGCGAGGCGTTGGCGTTGTTCGACATCCGAGTGTTGGATCATTTTGTGGTTGGTGATGGAGAAGTGGTGTCTTTTGCCGAGCGAGGTTGGGTATAATACCGCCATGCTCGAGAATCGCGGTACAGCCGATGGCTGTGCAGTGGCTCTCACTGTCGAGCGCAGGTTCAGGATTCTCTGCTCCGAATATCGGAGCAGAGCCGTGTCTTGCAGCTTTTTCCGGTGTTTTTCTTGCCTGTAGGGCAGGGGTCTGGTATAAAGTGCACCCTTTGAATTCCCTTGGGTCAAAAGCACGGGGCTTATGTCATGGGCTAGAGGTGCCGTTGTGGCACGATTTGCCAGTCAAATGGCGGTCGTTTCACTGCAGTCTTCGTCCTTCCCGGTTTGCCCGACAGGTTTTGAACAACTCGCCACGCGGTTGGAGGCTTCCATGTCCAAAGTATGTCAGGTTACCGGCAAGCGCCCGGTGACTGGTAACAACGTCTCACACTCCCAGCGCAAGACTCGTCGTCGTTTCTTGCCGAACCTGCATTCTCATCGTTTCTGGGTCGAGTCCGAAAAGCGTTTCGTGACCCTGCGCGTCTCTTCCAAGGGCATGCGCATTATCGACAAGAAGGGCATCGATGAGGTGCTCAGCGATATCCGCAAGCGCGGCGACGCTGTCTAAGCCGAGCTGACGTTCCACGCGACTTTCTGGGAGAAACGAAATGCGTGACAAGATTCGTATGGTGTCAAGCGCCGGTACTGGCCACTTCTACACCACCGACAAGAACAAGCGTAACACTCCGGACAAGCTGGAAATGAAGAAGTTTGACCCGGTTGTTCGCAAGCACGTGATGTACAAGGAAGCCAAGATCAAGTAATGCGATTTGCTGATCCAGGTGGTCAGCTGATCTGCAGCTTGATGCTCTGCTTCCTCCGCAGGCGAAGCGTCTGTCTCGAGAACCCGGCCCGCAGGTCGGGTTCTTGCGTATGGCGAGCTCCTCGTCCGTACTTCTCTTTCCCAGCCAGTTGCCGAGATAGCCGATGCCGGAACTGCCCGAGGTTGAAACGACGCGACGTGGTATTGCGCCTCATGTCGAGGGGCGTGAGATTCGCGAGGTTATCGTGCGGGAGTCGCGTATGCGCACTCCGGTGCCGACCGACTTCGATGATCGCTTGATCGGTGCTCGCTTCGGTAGTCTGCAGCGGCGTGCCAAGTATCTACTGCTGCCGTTGCATGATGGCGAGGATGCCAGTCATGAGCGCGGTACGCTGATCTGGCACCTGGGCATGTCCGGCAGTCTGCGTATCGTGCGCCTTGGCGAGATGCCCAGAAAGCACGATCATATTGATGTGGTGCTCGATGATGGCGTGATTCTGCGTTATCACGATCCGCGGCGATTCGGCTTTGTCGACTGGTTGCGTGGTTCTGTCGGTGAAGAAAACCTGGTCAGCGAAGATCCACGACTGTCGCGGCTCGGTCCTGAGCCGTTATCGGATGCCTTCGATGGTGCTCGCCTGTTTGATCGCTCACGTGGGCGGCGTATTGCAGTGAAGCCCTTCCTGATGGATAACGCTGTGGTGGTCGGAGTGGGTAATATCTACGCTGCCGAGGCGCTGTTCCTTGCTGGTATCGATCCGCGTACCGCTGCCGGGCGTATTTCTCGAGAGCGCTATGATCGCCTTGCCGCGGCCTGCCGTGAAGTGCTGGCTGCAGCGATTACCCAGGGCGGAACAACACTGCGTGATTTTGTCAGCGGTACGGGTGAACCAGGCTACTTCGCTCAGCGTCTCAATGTCTACGGTCGGCATGGAGAGCCCTGTCGACGCTGTGGTGCCGAATTGCGTCTGGTGACGCTGGGGCAGAGGGCCAGTGTATTCTGTCCTGACTGTCAGCACTGAGCTTGAGTTTGAGTTTGTTGCTCTCTGTCTTCTTGGCTCTCTGTCTTCGTCGCACACTGAGCGTGTTGCCCACCGCATTGACGTACTCCTGAAACCCGCTCATGAAGCCCGCTACTCACATCCTGGCGGCCTCCATTTCCCCATTCAAGGAATCTGATTACCGTGACTCGCTCACTGCGCCTGAAAAAGAATGCTGATCGCCGTATCAAGGCCGGTCACCTGTGGCTGTATTCCAATGAGATCGATATCGCCGAGACGCCGTTGAAAGGCTTTCAGGCCGGCGAACAGGTCATTATTGAAGAGGCCAACGGTAGGGCGATCGGACTGGCCTACGTCAACCCGAATTCGCTGATCTGTGCTCGGGTGGTGTCTCGCGACCCCAGTATGCGTCTCGATCGTTCGCTGCTGGTCCATCGCCTCAAGCAGGCACTGGCACTACGCGAGCAGTTGTTCAAGGAACCGTACTACCGACTGGTGCATGGTGAGGCCGACCTGTTGCCTGGCCTGGTTATCGACCGTTTTGGTGATGTGCTGGTGCTGCAGCTCAACACCTTCGGCATGGAAGCGGTGAAGGACGAGCTGCTGGATGCGCTGGACAAGGTAATCTCACCCGCGTGTGTAGTGTTGCGTAATGACACCAGTGGCCGCCGCCAGGAAGGCCTTGAGCAGCAGGTCGAAGTGGTCAAGGGCAGCCTGCCGGAGCAGGTGCTGCTGCGTGAGAATGGGGTGACCTTCGCCGCTGCTGTGCTGGATGGCCAGAAAACAGGCTGGTTCTATGACCATCGCGTCAACCGTGCGTGGCTCAATCAGCATGTGGCAGGCAAGCGTGTTCTCGATCTTTTCAGCTATGTAGGTGGCTGGGGCGTGCAGGCGGCGGCGAATGGTGCCAGCGAGGTACTATGCGTGGATGCCAGTGAGCGCGCCCTGGAGCGAGTCGCTGAGAATGCGGCCTTGAACGGCTTGCATGAGCAGGTCGCTATCGGTCAGGGCGATGCCTTTGAAGTGCTGTCTGCCCTGCGTGCCGAAGGCGAGAAGTTTGATGTCGTGGTACTCGATCCCCCGGCCTTCATCAAGAAACGCAAGGATATTCCCAATGGTGAGCGAGCCTACGGCAAGCTCAATCGTGAGGCCATGCGTTTGTTGGGTCGTGATGGTCTACTGCTGTCAGCATCCTGTTCCATGCACCTCGCTCCGGAACGTTTGACGGATGTGGTGCGCGGCGCCATTCGTCATCAGGATCGCCAGGGGCAGATCGTCTATCAGGGCCATCAGGGCCCCGATCATCCGGTGCATCCGGCGATTCCCGAGACGTCCTATCTCAAGGCGCTGGGTGTGCGCGTATTCCGCGACTGATAACCTGAAAGGGTCACGGAGGAGAGCATGACGACAGTCCCATGGGTGCTGGTTTTTGTACATAGCAACGCCATGCTGGTAGGCCATGTGAATAATCTGCTCGAAGCCGCCGGGATCCGTTGTGAACTGCGTAACATGACTCTGGCGGGCGGCGCCGGTGAGCTGCCGCCTCTGGAGTGTGAACCCCAGGTCTGGGTGGCAGCACACAACCAGCAACGTGCCGAACAGGTGATTCGCGATGCGCTGGACGCGTCTGAAGCCAAGCCGGAATGGCAATGCCGGCGCTGTGGAGAGCGCCTCGAAGGCGCCTTCGATACCTGCTGGAACTGTGGGGCCGAGCGCGAGGAAGGGTGATATGTCGCAAGTGGCTGAACTCGAGTGGGACCTCCCGCAACCGTTCGTAATTGAACTGGAAGTGGGCGACGAAGCCATTGATCACTATGGCCATGCCAACAACGCCGAATACCTGCGCTGGGTGGAACGTGCCAGTTGGGAGCATTCGGCCCAGCTTGGTTTGACGCTGGCGCATTACCAGCAATTGGACCGGGGTATGGCTGTCCATCGCCATGAGTTGGATTATCTGGCGCCGTGTTTTGTCGGTGAGCGGCTGGCGATGGCCACCTGGATTGTCCAATGTGATGGACGCCTGACGCTGACACGATGCTTCCAATTACAGCGCATTGCAGACGGCGTGACATTACTGCGCGCACAGACCCGCTATGCTTGTATCGCGCTTTCCACAGGGCGACCCAGGCGTTTGCCCGAGAGTTTCATCCGTGGCTATGGCGGGGCCGTCGTCAGCGCCGAGGCATGAGTATTGTCGCTTTCGGGGCATGTTGTCGTGTGTCGGCGACACTCTGGCTTGAGGCAATTCAGCAATAATTCATCTCATGTTCATGTTTGGCTAACTGCCTCGTCAGGACGTCACAGAGGCTCGTCCGTAGTATCCGCGTGTGCTGAACCACACTGAGGATCTCGCCATGACCAGCATGACACCCTTTCCGTCTGACCGTAGCCACGCAATGGCCAAGTGGGCCTTCACCACACGCCGAGTCCGGCGCCAGGATGTGCATGGCGTAGCACCCTTGAGCAGTGAGGCTCAGTCAGGTGACCTGTTGTTGTGTCGGATCCGCGCAGTCAATCAGCATCGTAGGATTCAACTGGCCAGTGGTCGTCATTCGGAGGGGTATCCCGGAGACCAGGTGGTGCTGTGTCTTGGTGATCGCTATGCGCCGGATCAGTTCATGGGGCGCGCGGCCATTGCTGCGGACTCCATGGATCTACTCGCTGGGGGCGGTGTCGCTGGGTTGGTCGAAGCCGCGCATCGGCGCATGTCGCGCCCGACTGAGTTGGAGCCGCTGGGTCTGTTGACTGACCGCCAGGGTCAGGTGATCAATATCGCGAGTTATGCCCTGCCAACCATGACCGCGCCTTCCGATATTACGGTGCTGGGTGTCTTCGGGGCCTCGATGAATGGAGGCAAGACCACCGCAGCAGTAAGCCTGGCCCACGGCCTCCAGGCAGCGGGCTTGCGGGTTGCGGGTATCAAGGCCACCGGAACAGGTGCCTTCGGTGACTACAATGCCTTCGCTGACGCGTCCATTGCTGTCAGTGACTTCACTGATGCAGGTATGGCTTCGACCTATCGCATGCCGTTGGAACGCATCGAGAAAGGGTTCGCCACTCTGGTTGGTCATGCTGCTCGTGAGGGCGCTCAGGTTGCCGTAGTCGAGATTGCCGATGGCGTGCTGCAGCAGGAAACGGCGGCCATTCTGAACGGTTCAAGTATCGTACAACGCCTTGACGGTATGTTGTTCGCCGCGCCCGATGCATTGAGTGCGGTTGGTGGTATCAATGTTCTGGCGCAGTCTGGCCATCGTCCCTTCGCTCTCTCCGGCATGTTGAGCCTGTCGGCGCTGGGTGCGCGCGAGGCAGAATCTGCCACTGGGTTGCCTGTTCTGACCCGTGAGCAACTCTGGGCCCCCGAAACTATCATGCCGCTGGTGCAAGGGTACTTGCGCAAGAGCTCTGCGGTGACAGGAACGGCAGCAGCCTGATGTCATTGCCTGCCATCTCCGGAGGGCGGCGCGGTATTGATATGTCGCTGGTGGCTGGCATGGGGGTGATGCAGGCCATACTGATGATCATCAATGCCTTTGCCACCCGAGACCTGTTTCTCGCCCTGCATACATCCAGTCCTCTGCCGGTGATGGATCTGGCAACCCTGGTGCTGGCCGCGTTGGCGATTGCTGCGCTCCAGGCCCTGGCTCGAGTCAGGGCAGAAGCTATCGGTCAGAGCTATAACCTCGAGCTTCGCCAGCGTCTGTTCGAGGCCATTGCCGGGATGCCGACCGAGCAACGTGATGGCCGTCGTCTTGGCGGACTGTCATTGCGGTTCGTCGGTGACCTGAGTGCAGCTCGAGGTTGGGTCGGGTTGGGTATTACCCGACTGTTGTCAGGTGTCATCGTATTGCCTATGGCTGGGCTGTGCCTGTGGTGGTTGAATCCTTTGCTTGCCCTGGCGGGTGGTATTCCAATATTGCTGGCGGTGGCGGTTTCACTGGCAATGGGCAGCGCGCTCAATCGTCTGCACCACAACTTGCGTCGACGTCGCGCTGGTGTGGCTATTGCCGCCATGGAGCGTATCAGTATCGCGCGAGAGCTGGCGTTGATGAATCGCTTGCCACGCGAGTTGAGCTATCTCGAACGCAAGGGCTCTCGATCAGCGGATGATGCAGTGCAGCGTGTGCATCGAGTTGCCCTGTTGAGAGCCGTACCCAATGCCTCGTTGGGAATTTCCGCAGCCGCCATACTCTGGATCGCGGCGCAGGTCGGCATTCCTGTCGCCGAAGCGGCAGCGGCACTGTCGGTGTTGGCGGTTCTGGTTCTGCCCCTCAAGGAGTTCGTCGGGGTGTGGGACCGTTACAATGGATGGCGTATTGCACGAAGAAAGTGTCAGCGTCTGTTGGCGGAAGCGAGCGTGGTACCACGTCCGCGCCGGCAGCGTCGTGCCGTAGGTATCGACCTGGATAATATCTCGGTAGGCGGGGTATCGCTCAATCTCACCATTCGCCCCGGTCAGTGTGTGCGCATTGTGGCACGAGACGGTGATCAGGCCGGAATGCTGGTGGAGGCGATAGCCTTGCGGCGCTGTTGTGACACAGGCACCATCCGCTTCAGCAGCAACGAGTTGCCAGCAATATTATATGTCTGTGATACGCCAACCGTACTTCGGGGTAGTCTACGCCGTGCCTTGACCCTGGCGGCTGCGGCACGTCCAGGCGACGAGCGTCTGCGAGAAGTCGCCGTTGGCTGCGGTCTGGGTGAGTTGCTGAAGCGCCTGGGAGGCCTTGATGGCCGACTGGCTGAGCAGGGACGTAACCTGTTGCCCGGGGAGCGAATGCGGCTGTCCGTCGTTCAGGCGTTGGTTGCCCGGCCGGATATCATCGTCATCAATAGCCGGCTGTGGCCAGGCTTGGCAGATGGTCAGGCGCTATTGGAGCTGCTGGTGGCAACCGGCGCGACGCTGGTGCACACGTTGCCGGAAGGCATTGACGCTGGTAACAGCCATGTGCTGGTCGTGCAGGCATCCGACAGGGAGTGGAGCATTCAGCCGTCGGCGCCACAGGAAGAGGTCTTACGTACGGATACGCAATGAAGATAGTGGGGGTCGTCGCTGGCTATACCTTGATTCTGTTGACCATGGCCATCGGTGGTGCGCTGCTGGCTTTCTGGAACGTTGAACGCACGACCTGGCTGACCGACCGCATGAACCTTGCGCACCGCTCCTATAGTGCCCACCTGCGACTATCGGCACACAGCTATCAATTGTTCAAGCAGTTCGGCGATGCGGTGGTGATCGGTGATCAGGATGGAGGGCGTGGGGAGCGCGAGATGATTGCGCGAGTTCTCGAGGACATCAGTGAGATTCGCTCGATCATTTACGCAGAGATTCGTCTGGCAGGAGAAGGAGAGCGCGAGGAGCTGGTTGTCAGTGAAAGGATCGCCAGCAAGCTCAACGCGTTGATCATCGAATTCGATGACTTGATTCGTAGTGGTCAGAGCCTTGACCCGGTAACACGCTGGCTACGTTTCTCGAGCCTGTTGGACGAAAGGATTGATCAGGAGTTTCGTTCGCTCATGGAAGGTGCGATCAGGGAAGAAAGTGAAGAAGCCGAAGCGGCTCGTCAGGCATTGGCGGAAGGTGCGCGGCGAATTCGTATCATCGCCATGGTCTTTGCGTTGATGGCCACGTTGCTGACGTTGGCGGTAACCATCTATTACCGCAGGCGGGTGGCATGGCCGCTGAAGCGCTTGATGCTGGGTGTTGAGCAGATGCGTGCTGGTGACTTCAACCGCCCGATCACGGTATCGGGACGTGATGAAGTTAGTCATATCAGTCACTTGATCAACCAGTTGGCATCAGATGTTGATGAACATCGTCAGGCACTGGAGCGGCAGAACGCGCGCCTCGAAAGCGCCGTCGCCGAGCGTACCAGGGAGCTCGAACGCCTGCTGGAGGAAGCTCGCCAGGCAGAGCGCAACCGTCGGCGACTGCTGGCCGAAGTCAGCCATGAGCTCAGGACGCCGCTGACTATCATCCATGGTGAAAGCGACGTGGCGTTGCGCGGGCGGCATACCTCGGAAGGCGAATATCGTGAGGCGTTGAAGCGCACGCGTGAAGTGGCCGCACACACCTCAGCACTGATCGGGGATCTGTTGTTCATCGCTCGCCAGGAGGGCGGTAACCCGAGTCTCCAGTGCGAGTCCGTTGATCTGGTTGTTTTTCTCAAGGATGCATTGAGCCTGGCGCCGCGGCTGGTGTCACTGGATACCACTTTGTCGCAAGCCTTCATCTGTGGCGATCGTCTGCGTCTGAGGCAGTCAGTGCTGGCACTGCTGCAGAATGCGAGGTTGTACGGTGGTGAATACCTGGTTGTTGGCCTCCAGGCCAAGGGTGACGATTTCCGTATTGCCGTCGAGGATGATGGGCCGGGGCTCAGCGACACCGATAAGGAGCTGGTGTTCGAACGCTTCTTTCGAGGCACCAACGCGGCACGGAATTATACCGAGGGCAGTGGGCTGGGGTTACCGATCGTGCGCTCCATCGCCCGAGCCCATGGTGGTGATGCCGGGTTGTACGACCGCGATGGAGGAGGCCTGGTGGTATATCTGGATTTACCTCGCGGCGGTGCCGTGGAGGTGTGCTCATGAATATTCTGGTGATTGAGGATGAAGACCGCGTTGCCGATTTCATCTGTCGAGGTTTACGCGGTGAGGGCTGGTGTGCGACACACTGCGGCGATGGCGAAAGCGCACTGACAATGCTCCGTGACAATGTGTTTGACGTCGTGCTGCTGGACATCGTGTTGCCCGGGATCACAGGGCACGAAGTCTGTTCGCGAATGCGTGCGGGCGAGGATCATACGCCGGTGCTGATGCTCACTGCACTGGATGCCACCGACGAAAAGGTCACGGGGCTGCGCCGAGGCGCTGACGATTATCTCTCCAAACCCTTCAGTTTCGATGAGCTGATTGCCCGTATCGAGGCTTTGCATCGCCGTGCCGCGGCATTCGCCCCGACGACGACTGGCAAGGGCAGCAGTGCCGTTCAGTTCGATCGCGAGGCACTGTGCTTGAGGGTCGGCGGTGAAAGTGTGACGCTGTCGACGCGCGAGCGGGATCTGGTGGTGCTGTTGCTGGCCAATAGTGGCCGGGTGCTCAGCCGCGAGCGAATTCTCAATTCCATCTGGGGGCTCAATACAGACCCCATGACCAATACGGTCGATGTCTACATTGCCCGTCTGCGCAAGAAGCTGGGCTGTTACGCAGGTCGAATCACCACTGTGCGTGGCGCTGGCTACCGCTATGATGAAACACCGCTGACCGCTTCAGACCAACCTGGCTGAGCGCTGTTTTCTGCTGAAGCGCACGCTATCGAGCCGTGCCTTGTTGGGTTGCACTTTGGGTGTAGATGGCGTGTTTCTTGCTGGCAATACTCCACTCTGGCGAATGTTTTTTGGCTGAAAAAATGCCAGCTTCCTGTTTTTTCCGTTTTTGTTTTGCTCCCCACACAGGAAAAAACTCATGTGCTGTAATGCAGTTGACGTTGTTTCAACCATCAAAGGTGTCAACTCCAACCGTACATCAGGTTTGGCACGGTAGCCGTGTTGAACCCAGCAGTCATCAAGGGAGCAAAGTCATGCGTATTGGCGTGCCTGGAGAAATCAAGAACCACGAGTATCGCGTAGCGCTTACCCCCAGCGGAGCACGGGAGTTGGTGGATCGTGGGCATACCGTTGTTGTCCAGCAGGGTGCTGGTGACGGTGCCGGCTTTGCCGATAGCGCCTATGAAGCTGCCGGTGCATCCATTGAAGCCGATGTGGCCGCGCTGTGGGACGGCGCCGAGCTGATCCTCAAGGTCAAGGAGCCTCAGGCCGAAGAAGTCGCGCGCCTGAAGCCGGAGCATACTCTATTCACTTATCTCCACCTGGCGGCTGAGCAGCAGCTGACTCAAGGCCTGATCGACAGCGGTGCCACCTGCATTGCCTACGAGACGATTAGCGCCGTTCAGGGTGGTTTGCCGCTGTTGGCACCGATGAGCACGGTGGCGGGGCGTATGGCAGTGCAGGCCGGTGCGCATAGCCTCGAAAAGGCCCAGGGTGGTGCTGGTGTGCTGCTGCCCGGGGTGCCCGGCGTAGCGCCGGCGCGAGTGACGGTCATTGGTGGTGGGGTCGTCGGTGAGAATGCCGCACGCATGGCGCTGGGGCTGGGTGCTGAGGTCACGGTACTGGACCGCTCCATACCGCGTCTCGAGACCCTCGATGATCGCTATCAGGGCCGCATGAAGACCGTATTCTCCACCGCGGATGCTGTCGAGGAAGCCGCTCGCGAATCGGACCTGATCATCGGTGCTGTACTGGTGCCTGGGGCTGCTGCGCCAAAGCTGATCACTCGTGAGATGCTGTCGCTGATGAAGCCCGGCGCGGTGCTGGTTGATGTTGCCATCGACCAGGGTGGATGCTTCGAGACCAGCCGACCAACCACTCATGCCGAACCGACCTATATCGTGGATGGTGTGGTGCATTATTGCGTAGCCAACATGCCGGGTGCGGTGGCGCGCACCTCCACCCAGGCGTTGACCAATGCCACTCAGCCATTTGTTGTTGCCCTGGCCAACAAGGGATGGCGCAAGGCGCTGCAGGACGATATCCACTTCGCGGCAGGGCTCAATGTCCATGCTGGCAAGGTGACCTATGCTGCAGTAGCAGAGGCTTTCGGAATGGATCATGTGCCGGTGGCAACTCTGCTGAACTGATCGTTTACCCCCGTCAGCACGCCACAGCTCAATGGCAGGCGTGCTGGCGTTCGCCTTGAACGGGGCTCCGCGTTACCATAGCGGGCATTCTTGATTGAGCAGAGTTCCGAGCCCATGTCCGCACCTTCCGCCTCGACCCCTTCGGCCAACGATGATCAGGGCCAGCACAAGACCCGCGTCCTGACCGGCATTACCACGACGGGTACACCACATCTCGGTAATTATATCGGCGCCATCAAGCCGGCTATCGAAGCCAGTCTTGACCCCAACGTACAGTCCTTCTATTTCCTTGCCGACCTGCACGCACTGATCAAGTGTCAGGACGCTCGGCGGGTACAGGAATCACGTCTCGAGATCGCCGCTACCTGGCTGGCACTGGGGCTGGATACCGACAATGCCATCTTCTATCGTCAGTCGGATATTCCTGAAATCCCCGAGCTGACCTGGATGATGTCTTGTGTATGCGCTAAGGGGCTGATGAACCGAGCTCACGCCTACAAGGCGGCGGTAGCCGAGAACGAGGAAGCCGGTAACCAGGATCCGGACAAGGGCGTCACCATGGGCCTGTTCGGCTATCCGGTGCTGATGGCTGCCGACATTCTCATGTTCAACGCCAACCGGGTGCCGGTGGGCCGCGACCAGGTTCAGCACATCGAGATGGCTCGTGACATGGCGGGGCGTTTCAATCACCTCTACAAGGACAATTTCTTCACTTTGCCGGAGGCAGTGGTCGATGAGCGCGTTCAGGTGCTCAACGGGCTCGATGGGCGCAAGATGTCCAAGAGTTACAACAACACTATTCCTCTGTTTGTCGCTGAAAAGAAACTGCTCAAGCTGGTACGCAAGATCAAGACCAACTCACTGGAACCAGGTGAGCCCAAGGATCCTGATACCTGCACCCTGTTCCAGATCTATTCGGCCTTTGCTTCTGCGGAAGAGACTCGGGCAATGCGCGATGATTACGCTGCCGGTATTGGCTGGGGTGATGCCAAGAATCGCGTGTTTGAATATCTCAACGAACATCTGCGTGAACCGCGTGAGCGCTATCAGGCACTGCTCGAGGATCCGGCCCACATCGAGCAGGTATTGTTGCGTGGTGCCGAGCGTGCACGAGAGCAGGCGGCTCCGTTGATGGATAGGTTGCGCGTCGCAGCGGGTCTCGGCCGCTTCGTCTGAATGCTCAGGTGGCGGGAGCTGTCTGGTCAGTTGGCCAGAGCACGCATTATGCCCGCCAGTCCTGACTTCCGTGCACAGCGACGTGCTAGAGTAGCCGCAAAGTGCCATCAGAAGCACAAACACGGCCCTGACCCAGTTACCGAATGAGAGCAGCGATGAGCAAACCTACCAAGCGTCCACTCTATATTCCCTATGCGGGCCCTTCATTGCTGGAGATGCCGTTGTTGAACAAGGGCAGCGCGTTCTCCCAGCGGGAGCGTCTGCAGTTCAACCTGATCGGGCTTCTGCCGCAGACTGTCGAAGGTATCGACGAGCAGGTGGAGCGCGCCTACTCCCAGTATGGCAAGTGCCAGAATGATCTGGATCGTCATATTTATCTGCGCGCCATTCAGGATGACAACGAGACGCTGTTCTTCCGTCTCGTGTCAGAACACCTCGAGGAAATGCTGCCGATCATCTATACCCCGACGGTAGGGCAGGCCTGTGAGGAGTTCTCGAACATCTACCGCAACCACCGCGGGTTGTTCATCTCCTGGCCGGATCGCGAGCATATGGATGACATCCTGCGCAGCGCGACCAAGGATAACGTCAAGGTCATCGTGGTCACCGACGGCGAGCGGATCCTCGGTCTGGGTGATCAGGGGATCGGAGGTATGGGAATCCCGATCGGCAAGTTGTCGCTGTACACCGCCTGCGGTGGGATCAGCCCGGCCAATACTCTGCCGATCATGCTCGATGTCGGCACCAACAATCAGACGCTACTCGACGATCCCCGTTACATGGGCTGGCGCCACCCGCGTATCAGCCAGGAGGAGTACGACGAGTTTATCGAGACCTTCATTCAGGCGGTCAAGCGTCGCTGGCCCAAGGTACTGCTGCAGTTCGAAGACTTTGCTCAGGCCAATGCTGTGCCGTTGCTGGAGCGTTATCGTGATGAGCTGTGCTGCTTCAACGATGATGTGCAGGGTACTGCGGCAGTCTGTGTCGGTACGTTGATGGCGGCTTGCCAGGCACGTGGCGAAGGTATGGCTCAGCAGCGAGTGGTTTTTGTTGGCTCGGGGTCTGCCGGCTGTGGTATCGCGGAAATGGTCGTGGTGGCGATGATGGCCGAGGGGCTGACCGAGGCCCAGGCACGGCAGCGCGTATTCATGGTCGACCGCGAAGGGTTGGTCACAGAAGACCAGAGCTGGTTGCGTGACTTCCAGCGTCGCCTGGCTCAGCCCACCAGTCTTGTGGATGACTGGGAAGGTCAGTCACTGCTCGAGGTTGTGAGTCAGGTCAAGCCGACGGTGTTGCTCGGGGTCTGTGGTCAGCCAGGGATCTTTACCGAGGACGTGGTCAAGGCCATGCACGCTGGCTGCAGAACACCGCTGATCATGCCGCTGTCCAACCCCACCAGACGCGCGGAGGCGACGCCGGAAGATGTCCTCAAGTGGACCAACGGCGAAGCCATGGTGGCCACCGGTAGCCCCTTTGATCCGGTTGAAATCAATGGCCGTAGTATTCCGATCGCTCAGTGCAACAACGCTTATATATTCCCGGGTATTGGACTGGGTGTAGTCGCCAGCGGCGCCCGTCATGTTACCGATGCCATGCTGATGGCTGCATCTCGTGCCCTGGCCCGTGAAGCGCCGATCGTCAAGTCCGGTGAAGGTTCGATGCTACCGCCGTTGTCGCGTATCCGTGAGATTTCCGAAGCGATTGCCTTTGATGTCGCGGCCCAGGCGCAGCATGAGGGTGTGGCGCTGAAGAGTGATGGAGCCAAGCTGCGCCAGGCCATTCAGAAGTGCTGCTGGACACCGGAGTATCGTGACTATCGTCGTCGGGCGTTCTAGCGAGTCGCACAGCGACACGAGCTGTAAGTTACAAGTTGTGAGCGGTAAGTGAGAACCAGCAAAATGCCGCGGCCAATGGCCGCGGCATTTTTTCATCAGTCCTGTGTTGGTCGGTTCTTACAGCTCCACCACCTTGCGCGCGCGGGGTGGTGGAGTGTCCTCAGGCTGCGCCGATCATCCTGCGCAGTACATAGTGGAGGATGCCGCCGTGGCGGTAGTACTCCAGCTCGTTGGCGGTGTCGATACGACACAGGGCTTCGATGCTCTTGTCACCCTTGTCGCTGTGGATGGTTACCTTGACCTTGCTGCCCGGAGCCAGGTCGCTCAAGCCTTCGATCGAGATGCTTTCATCTCCGGTCATGCCCAGCGATTTGCGGTCCTCGCCTTCCGGGAACTGCAGCGGAACCACACCCATGCCGATCAGGTTGGAGCGGTGAATGCGCTCGTAGGACTCGGTCAGCACGGCGCGTACACCCAGCAGCAGCGTGCCCTTGGCCGCCCAGTCGCGTGAGGAGCCGGTGCCATACTCCTTGCCGGCAATCACCACCAGTGGCGTGCCTTCCTGCTGATAGCGCATGGCGGCATCGTAGATGGCCATTTGTTCGCCACTGGGCACATGACGGGTTTCTCCACCGACCACGCCGTCAAGCATCTCGTTCTGGATGCGAACGTTGGCAAAGGTGCCGCGCATCATGACTTCATGGTTGCCACGCCGCGAGCCATAGGAGTTGAAGTCGACCACCTTGACGCCATTCTCCTGCAGGTAGCGGCCGGCTGGACTGTCCGGCTTGATCGCACCTGCTGGTGAAATGTGGTCGGTGGTTACCGAGTCGCCAAGCATGGCAAGAATCCGCGCCTGCTTGACATCCTCGATGGGGGACGGGTCCCGCCCCATACCTTCGAAGAATGGCGGGTGCTGGATATAGGTAGAGTCACTGCTCCACTCATAGACTTCGCTCTGCGGTACGTCGATGGCCCGCCAGACGTCATCGCCGTTGAATACCTCAGCGTACTCCTTGTGGAACATTGCGGTGTTGACCTTCTCCACTGCCTCGGCGACTTCCTTCTGTGATGGCCAGATATCCTTGAGATAGACCGGGTTGCCATCACTGTCCTCGCCAAGTGGATCCTTGATCAGGTCGCAACGTACGTTACCCGCGAGGGCAAAGGCCACCACCAGCGGCGGTGATGCGAGCCAGTTGGTCTTGACCAGCGGATGAACGCGGCCTTCGAAGTTGCGGTTGCCGGACAGCACCGAGGCGACGGTGAGATCACCGTTCTTCACGGCTTCCTCGATAGGCTCGGGTAATGGGCCGGAGTTACCGATGCAGGTGGTGCAGCCATAGCCCACCAGGTTGAAGCCCAGCTCATTGAGGTCATCCTGTAACTCGGCGGCTGCCAGGTAGTCGGTGACCACCTTGGAGCCGGGGGCTAATGAGGTCTTGACCCAGGGCTGCGTCTTGAGGCCTTTCTTGAGAGCATTTCTGGCCAATAGACCTGCCGCCATCATCACGCTGGGATTGGAGGTGTTGGTGCAGGAGGTAATAGCGGCAATCACCACGGCGCCGGGATCGAGGCTGAAGTTTTCACCGTCGTGCTCGACCTGCTGGCTCTCCGCGTGGCGATAGCTGCGTGCGACACCGACTGCGGTCTGGCCTCCTTCGGCGTCAAGATTGGCACTGCGTTCACTGTCCACCGACTGGCCATTGCCCTGCATCAACTTCTCGAAAGTTGCGCTTAGGTCCTTGAGAGCGACGCGATCCTGGGGACGCTTGGGGCCGGCAAGACTGGCTTCGACGTCATCCATGTCGAGTTCCAGTGCATCGGTGAAAATCGGCTCATGGCCGGGTTCGCGCCATAGTCCCTGCTCCTTGCAGTAGGCTTCGACCAGCGCAATCTGCTGGTCTTCGCGCCCTGATAGGCGCATGTAGGTCAGGGTCTCGTTATCCACAGGGAAGAAACCGCAAGTCGCGCCATACTCAGGTGCCATGTTGGCGATGGTTGCGCGGTCGGCCAATGGCAGGTCCTTGAGACCATCGCCGTAGAACTCGACGAACTTGCCGACGACGCCTTTCTTGCGCAGCATCTCGGTGACAGTCAGCACCAGATCGGTGGCGGTGATGCCTTCACGTAGTTTGCCGGTCAGTTTGAAGCCGATGACTTCAGGAATCAGCATCGACACTGGCTGACCCAGCATGGCCGCTTCGGCCTCGATGCCGCCGACACCCCATCCGAGCACACCGAGGCCGTTGATCATGGTGGTGTGGGAATCAGTGCCCACCAGCGTATCGGGGTAGGCGAGGGTCCTGCCGTCCTCGTCCTTCGTCCATACCGTCTTGCCCAGATATTCAAGATTGACCTGGTGACAGATACCGGTGCCCGGCGGCACCACGCGGAAGTTGTCGAATGCCTGCTGGCCCCAGCGCAGAAATTCATAGCGCTCGCGGTTGCGATCCATTTCCAGCGCCACGTTGTCCTTGAAGGAGCTGGGATCGCCGAAGTGATCTACCATCACCGAGTGGTCGATGACCAGGTCTACCGGCGAGAGTGGGTTGATGCGTGATGGTTGCTCTCCCAGAGCTTCTACGGCAGCGCGCATCGAGGCGAGGTCAACCACACCTGGCACGCCGGTGAAGTCCTGCATCAGTACGCGGGCAGGGCGATAACCGATTTCGCGATCGGAGCGGCCTTCCTTCTGCCAATCGATCAGCGCCTGAACATCCTCGACGTTGACGCTATCGTCATCGGCAAACCTGAGCTGATTCTCGAGCAGTATCTTGAGCGTCATCGGTAGGCGAGAAATGTCGCCCAGTGCCTGCGCAGCCTTGTTTAGACTGTGGATTTCCCAGGACTGGTCACCGACCTTGAGTGTCTGACGGGTATCCGGAAGTGAAGTTGTCATGCTGTCCTCCTGAGGCTGAGTATCGAACGGTCCAGGTTCTTCAGAGGCTGGCTGCTGGTTCGGAAAGGCAATCTCCTGTGATGACCAGTGGGGCTCGCCGAGCGCTCCTGCCCTTCTGCTTGGTATTGGTATGTCGGAAGGGGGATTCAAGTGCGGGATATCATGATAGGCGCGCCAGCGCCGCTATCACGGTACTTTGTATTGTCGTATCTCGCGTTATCTGGGGGCACACCTTGAAAGGTAACCCCCTTGACGCCATCTTCATAGCTCCACCTGATATCAGGAGCCTGTCGTGCATGAAGAGCAACTTCCCGCCCGCACAGTGCATTGCCCGTACTGCGATACCCGCTTCAGCATGGTGGTAGACCCCTCGCAGGGAAGCCATGAGAGCTGGGAGGACTGTCCGCAATGCTGTGCTCCAATTCATTTCAAGGTCGAGGTGTCACCACTATCCGGCGATATCGAGTCGTTGGTAGTGGGAGCCGATGACGACGTGATCTGAATTCTTGCGCATCAGTGTGACGCGGTCATTGCGGCGTCATCAAGGTGGCGGGACAATAGGCGCCGACTATACGGGCCATAGGCCCGGTCGACTGGCGAGCAGGTGTCCTGATGTGATTGAGTGGACAACCTCAAATTTTCCGCCGATTCATTCCATTGACCTTCAAGGAGAGTTACATGAGCGTACTGGTAGGACGTCAAGCCCCTGATTTTGAAGCAGCTGCAGTTCTCGGAAACGGCGATATCGTTGAAGACTTCAAGCTGTCCGACAGCAACGGCAAGTTGCGTGTGCTGTTCTTCTGGCCGCTGGACTTCACCTTCGTCTGCCCGTCCGAGATCATCGCGCATGACAATCGTCTGCAGCAGTTCAAGGATCTGGGTGTTGAGGTGATTGGTGTTTCCATCGATTCTCAGTTCACCCACTATGCATGGCGCCTGACCAGCCCGGAAGCGGGTGGTATTGGTGAGGTCGGCTTCCCGATCGTTGCTGACGTCAAGCATGAGGTCACTCAGGCCTATGGTATCGAGCATCCGGAAGCTGGCGTTGCCATGCGCGCGTCGTTCCTGATCGATGAGCAGGGTGTTGTCCAGCATCAGGTCGTCAACAACCTGCCGCTGGGCCGCAATGTCGACGAGATGCTGCGCATGGTCAAGGCGCTCAAGCATCACCAGCAGCATGGCGAAGTCTGCCCGGCTGGTTGGGACGAAGGCAAGGAAGGTATGAGTGCTGACGCTGAAGGCGTTGCCAAGTACCTCGGCGCCCACTCTACCGCGTTGTAAGATAGATACCTGTCCGGCAGGAGGGGGTTAGCCTCCTCCTGCGGCTTGGGTCATGCCGACTGCCTGGCAGTCGGCATCGCCGAATCCGTAGCGGCCCGCGGGTACTGGTCGGTATCCCGTCAATTCGCTGTTTCTTGTTCTCCATGAGGTTGCCATGAGCGAAGCGCGTCACGAACGTTTGATCATTCTCGGCTCCGGCCCGGCAGGTTATACCGCTGCTGTCTACGCAGCGCGAGCCAATCTCAAGCCGGTACTGATTACCGGGATACAGGCGGGCGGTCAGTTGACCACCACCACCGACGTCGATAATTGGCCTGGTGATGACGCCGGTGTCCAGGGCCCCGAGTTGATGGAACGCATGAAACGTCATGCCGAGCGTTTCGATACCGAGGTGCTGTTCGACCATATTCATGAGGTTGAACTGCGTCAGCGTCCTTTCACCCTCAAGGGCGATAACGGTACCTACACCTGCGATGCGCTGATCATTGCCACTGGAGCCAGCGCCCGTTACCTCGGACTTCCTTCCGAGCAGCAGTTCATGGGCCAGGGGGTTTCCGCCTGCGCTACCTGCGATGGGTTCTTCTACCGCAACCAGGAGGTGGTGGTAGTAGGTGGCGGCAACACTGCTGTGGAAGAAGCGTTGTATCTGTCCAATATCGCCTCGAAGGTAACCCTGGTGCATCGCCGCGATAGCTTGCGCGCCGAGAAGATTCTTCAGGACAAGCTGTTCGACAAGGCCGAAAACGGTAATGTCGAGTTGGTCTGGAATCACACTCTGGATGAAGTACTGGGCGACAACACTGGCGTGACAGGCGTGCGCCTCAAGTCAGTCGAGGGTGGCGAGACTCGTGAGCTCCAGGCTCCGGGTGTGTTCATCGCCATCGGCCATAGCCCGAATACCGGTATCTTCGAAGGCCAGTTGGACATGGCTGGAGGCTATATCAAGGTGCATTCCGGACTGGAAGGTAATGCCACGGCTACCAGCGTTCCCGGTGTCTATGCCGCAGGCGATGTCATGGATCATGTCTACCGCCAGGCGATTACTTCCGCGGGTAGCGGCTGCATGGCGGCCCTCGATGCCGAGCGTTACCTGGATGGGCTGACGGACTGAGTCATTCCGGCCCGAGAGACCATCATGGAGCCGCGGGTTCGCTCGCGGCTCTGGCGCGACAGTACGCTACAGCAACCTCCTGAGGCGAAGATATCGGCGAAAGCAGGCATCGGCGTCTATTCTGGGACACAGGGCTCATCCGGGATCAACTGATCCGGGTGTTGGTATGCCTGATTTCCATATTGGGAGGTGTAGCATGATGCACAGAAAGTTGTTCAGTCGCGGATTGTTGCTTGCACTGCCGTGGATTGCGGTACCCGCATTGGCGGCCGATGGTCATGACCTGACCTTTCAGGGCGATGCCGGTTTCGGTGGTCCGCATGGTGGCCAGGCGGTTGAGGCGGCATTGATCGATGCCGAGTCGGGGGAAGTGCTGGCCACGCAGAGTGGTGAAGTATCAGCCGATGCCGATCCCGCTTTTTCCCTGGATTTCCCCGGCGCGCTTGAGGAAGGGGGCAGCTACAAGGTGAATTACTGGATTGATTCCAACTTCGGTGGTGGCACGGTTGGAAGCTGTGATGAACCGCAACAGGATCATCAGTGGAGCCGAACCATCGAGATGAGCGACGGAGCCGTCTCTCATGTCGAGACGCACGACCCCTCGAGCCTGACGGCTGTGTGTGATTCCTTCGAGTAAGTGCCGAAAACGACGCCGCCGAGCCGCTCAGAGGAGCGGGTCGGCGGCCTTGCAATATCGCTGTAACTCGATGGTTGTCACCATTTGTTCAGTAATGTGGCGGCAATTCATCCTCCGGGCCGGGCATCTGCCCCTGTAGGTCGTCGCTGCCGGAACGCAGTCCCTGGAGGCGAGCTTGCATGGCTTTTCCAAGCCGTTCGAGCTGCATCAGGCGGCGTTCCTGCTGGGCGATGGCCTCATCCAGTGTGTCCAACCAGTGTTCCTGGTAAGCCACACGGCTTTCAAGAGCCTCCAACCTTTGTGCAGTATCTGCGGACGGATTTTCCATCTCCGTGATAGACTCATGCTGCGGTGTGTCACTGTTCATCGTGTCGGCCGTCTGCCCTGGTGCAGCAGGATCCTGGTGCCCTGCTGGGTATCATAGAGGTTCCGTTTACTTTTCAATCTGTTTCAACCAATGACAAGAGAGTATTTCAGTTCCATGAAGAGAAGGGTTGTTATTCGTTGTGGTTTTGTCAGTCTGCTGCTGGCTGCTCCGTCACCGTTGTTGATCACTCTGTTGCTCAGTCTCGTTACCGGTGTCACTACCGAACAGTTGTTGGCAATCGTCGAAGAAAACCAACTACTGAAGGGGTATGTGGCAACTGCGGCAGGGGTATTTGCCCTGTTGTTGGTAGCGACACTGGCAGTCAATGCCTTGACCCCGCAGCAGGTATCGCTGGCGGGTGTCGAGGACGATGATCGCGAGATCGGCGAGGTCAAGTGGTTCAACGTCAACAAGGGCTATGGTTTCATTACCCGAGATGACGGAGAGGACGTTTTTGTCCATTTTCGCGCCATCCGTGGTCGTGGCCATCGTACTCTGGCTGAGGGTCAGAAAGTGCGCTACTACGTAGTAAAAAATGACCGTGGACTTCAGGCGGATGACGTGACCGTCATTACCTGATAGATCGCGGTCTCTCGTACGTTCGAAACGCCTCGCTGCCGCGAGGCGTTCTCGTATCCGGCGTTGCTCAGAGTGATGAGAGTGTTCAGCGAGTGTCGTTATCCGGCCAGTCGATGATCTGCTCGCTACCATTCGGCAGTACCTGAAGGAATCGGTCAGGGTCATCGCCAGGGTGCCAACCTCCCAGTGAACAGCGTACCTCGCAGTCGAGTGCCTGAGCTGCGGCTCGGGCGCAGTCGGCGTCGCTGGGCCAGGGGCTATCGGCACTGTCGATCCACAGGCTGGCAAATGAATCAGCTGCGCGGGCCACCAGCAGTACCGGTATATCATGGCCTTGATGTTCGCCCTGTGTACGCCAGCGGTGTTTGCCGTGGGGTTCAAGAGGGGGAGCGGAGATGGTCGTCGCGAGCCAGGCGCTGATGCGCTCTACATCAGCGGGTGCAAGGTAGATCTCGATATCCGGGTAACGTTCCATTGGCACCTCAGCGGGTCCTCTGAGCAACGAACAATTGCTTCAGAATAGCTTCATAGATTGAGCTCAAGGCATCCAGATCGGCAGCCCTTACGCATTCATTGACCTGATGGATGGTCGCGTTTCGGGGTCCCAGTTCGACCACCTGGCTGCCGAGCGTGGCGATGAAGCGGCCATCAGAAGTGCCGCCACTGGTTGAGAGGACAGGGCGTTCACCTGTGATTTCCTCGACGCCAAGAATCGCAGCTTCCACCAGCGAACCTTCTCGGGTCAGGAAAGGTTCTCCGTTGAGAGTCCAGCTGATGTCGTAGTCGAGGTCATGGTCACGCAGAATGGCTTCGGTGCGTTCACGCAGCTCCTTCTCGGTGGTTTCGGTGGAAAAGCGAAAATTGAAAATCGCTTCAACCTCGCCGGGAATCACGTTGGTGGCACCGGTGCCGGAGCGGATATTGGATATCTGAAAACTGGTGCCCGGGAAGCTATCGTTGCCTGAGTCCCAGTGTTCGGTAGCCAGTGCATCCAGTGCTGGTGCTATTTGATGGATCGGGTTGCGGGCAAGGTGGGGATAGGCAACGTGCCCCTGGATGCCGCGGACCCTGAGTACGCCTCCCAGCGAGCCGCGACGTCCATTCTTGATGACATCGCCGAGACGCTCGGTGGATGAGGGTTCACCGACAATGCAGTAATCGAGACGCTCATTGCGTTCACGAAAATGCTCTACCACTGCCCGAGTGCCATCAATGGCAGGGCCTTCCTCATCGGAAGTGATCAGAAAGGCAATGCGTCCATCATGCTCGGGATGTGCGGTAATGAAGCGTTCCACGGCTGTCACCATCGCCGCCAGGCTGCCTTTCATATCGGCTGCGCCGCGACCGCGTAGCATACCCTGAGCATCGATTTCCGGTTCGAACGGTGGTGTATGCCACTGAGCCTCGGGCCCGGATGGGACCACGTCAGTGTGTCCGGCAAATGCCAATACCGGGCCATGATGACCATGTGTCGCCCAGAAGTTCTTTACATCACCGAAGGGGAGGCGCTCGATGGTGAAGCCGAGGCGTTCGAGGCGCTCGATCATCAACTCCTGACAGTCCAGATCATCGGGTGTCACCGAGGGACGACGAATCAGCTCCACGGCCAACTCGAGAGTCGAGGATAGTTCGGTGCTGAGCGGTTGAGGTTCAGTGGTCGGCATGCAGGGGTCCTGGCGGTGGCGACGGCCTGGGCCGCCGCCAGGTGAATCAATTGTGGGCGTGAAGTGACTCGTTGAGCGCAATGGCGCTCTTGTTGGTCAGGCACTCGATACGACCATTCTGTGAGTTGCGGCGTAGCAGTAGATCGTTCTGACCGGCCAGCTCACGAGCGGCAAGGGTGCGAACTTCCTGGTTCTGGTCGTCCAGCAGCGTGACCTTGGCTCCTGCGGTAATGTACAGACCGGCTTCAATAGTGCAGCGATCGCCCAACGGAATGCCGATACCCGCATTGGCTCCGATCAGGCAGCCTTCGCCCACGGAAATGATCATATTGCCGCCACCGGACAGAGTCCCCATGGTCGAGCAGCCTCCGCCGAGGTCGGAGCCCTTGCCGACCACCACGCCAGCTGAGATGCGGCCTTCGATCATGCCCGGGCCTTCAGTACCGGCATTGAAGTTGACGAAGCCTTCGTGCATCACCGTAGTACCTTCGCCGAGGTAAGCTCCCAGTCGTACCCGCGCGGTATCGGCGATGCGTACACCGGTCGGCACTACGTAGTCAGTCATTTTGGGGAACTTGTCGACGCAGTCGACCGACAGGGTACGGCCTTCGAGACGTGCACGCAGGCGGCGAGCGGGAAGCTCCTCGATATCGATGGGCCCTTCGCTGCTCCAGGCGATATTGCGCAGCAGGCCGAACATGCCGGACAGGTCCAGTTCGTGTGGCTTGACCAGACGATGCGACAGCAGGTGCAGCTTGAGGTAGACCTCCGGCACGCTTTGCGGCGCAGCATCGCTGTCGATGAAGGTGGCCACCAGCGGACGCTTGCTGACCGCAAGGCTGTCGGCGAGGCTGGCCTGCTCGGGGTGACCAGCATCACGCAGTGCCTGGGCGAGATCGGCACAATGCTCGGGCAGCAGGCTGACCACGCCGCTGCCGGCCGGTGCACCGAGAGCGCGGACGGCGGCATCGGTGAGGCTGGCGTCGGGATTGAGCAGGGGGGCCGGATAGTAGACTTCCAGCCAGTCGCCCTGGGTGTTCTGGGAGCCGATACCAAGTGCAAAACTGAGCATGTGTATGTCCTTCAACGTGAATGGGGTCGGAAATGCAGAGCGCTGCGCGAGTCGGGTAACTGCCGCAGCGGATCACAGATTGTCGTAGTCGCCATCGCGATAACCGACTCGAATCTCGTCGCCGGTATCGAGCAGCGGGCGCTTGATCAGGGTCGGGTTGGCCATCAGCAGGGAGCGTACCTTGTTCGAGTCGAGATCATCGGTATCGACACCGGACTTGTCAGCGTCGGACAGGTTGCGCCAGGTCGTACTGCGCTTGTTGAGTAGCGTCATGACCGGCACCCGCTCGAGAATATGTTCGAGCAGCGCTGCCGACACCCCGTCCTTGCGCAGATCGTGGACCTGGTAGGGGTGGCCGCTGGCATCCAGAGCCTTGATGGCCTTGCGGCAAGTATCGCAGTTGTGGATCACGTAGATCGTCAGCATGACGTATCTTCCTTCGTATTGGGCGGTTGCAACAGCGTCAGCCGCGTTCGACCAACTGGCGGATGCGCTCGGCGGCTTCACGAGTGGCTTCCAGCTCATCGACCAATGCCAGACGCAGGCGCCCCGTGCCGGGATTGACGCCGTTGGCGCCTACGCGGCCCATATAGCTGCCGGGCAGTACGCTGACATGCGCCTCACTGAACAGGCGTCTGGTCAAGGCTTCATCATCGCCGGCCGGTACCGCCGGCCACAGATAGAAACTGGCTTCGGGCTGCGGGAAGTCGAGTACCGGAGCCAGAATGTCGGTGACGGCAGCGAACTTCTCGCGATAGGCATCGCGGTTGTTACGCACATGCTGTTCATCGGACCAGGCGACGATGGAGGCCTGTTGTACCGGCAGCGCCATGGCGCAGCCATGATAGGTGCGGTAGCGCTTGAAGCGCTCGATGACCTTCGCATCGCCAGCGACGAAGCCGGAGCGTAGCCCCGGCAGGTTGGAGCGCTTGGACAGCGAGTGGAATACCACACAACGTCGGTAGTCGTGACGACCAAGCTCCGCGGCTGCCTGCAGCAGGCCCGGTGGCGGGGTCTGCTCATCGAGGTACAGCTCGGAGTAGCACTCATCCGAGGCGATGATGAAGTTGTACTCATCGGCCAGTTGGATCAAGCGCTTGAATTCCTTCAGCGGGGTAACGGCGCCGGTCGGGTTGCCTGGCGAACACAGGAATACCAGCTGCACCTCACGCCAGGTGTCGGGATCGATCGAATCGAAATCCGGGCGAAAGTCGTTGTCCGCGTCGCAATCCAGGTACAGCGGGGTGCCTCCGGCGAGCAGTGTCGCACCTTCGTAGATCTGGTAGAAGGGATTGGGAACAGCCACTCGTGCCGGACGAGTACGGTCCAGACATGCCTGGACCAGAGCGAAGATGGCTTCTCGCGTGCCATTGACCGGAATCACTTCGCGCTCGGTATCCAACTGCTTGAGGGCGAAGCGCCGCGTTGCCCAGCGGGCGATGGTCTCGCGCAGTTCCGCACTTCCCGCTGTGGCCGGATAGCGCGCAAAGGCCTGCTGGTGTTCGACCAGCGCGTCCAGCGCCGCCTGGTAGGGCGGGTGCTGAGGTTCGCCAATGGTCAATGGGCGATGGGCCAGGCCCGGCGGTGGGGTGAGTCCTGCTTTCAAGGCCGCGAGGCGCTCAAAGGGGTAGGGCTGGAGAGCGTCAATATCGGGATTCATGAGTGTCCAGGCGCGCCCTTGAGGGCGTCGTTGTAATGCCGGGCTGGCATATGTTCATGTGCTGATGCGTGGCGCGCAACGCGAGTAGCACCGGGCCCCCGATTATAGGGAAGCGGGCAGATAGCCTCAAACTTCTCGGTACGATGGAGTGCTGGCAGTGGTGTGGCTAGCTGCCACCTTCTTCGGCAGCGGTGTCTGCACTCACTTGTTCATAGAGGTCGAGTGTGGGTTGAGGGTAGTCGGCAGCGCTGACGACGATGATCGCGCCTTGGGTAGGAACGATATCACGTGTCGTGGTGTGCCATTGGTCCTCGGTGGTGGTCTCGAGCTTGATGCTATTGGCCTGGTATGGAGTGAGTCCGGCAAGCAGAGCGTTGCTACTGGCCTTGATATAGTGATGATCTGGCCCTGTGGCCATTTTGCCTGAACGTGACTGAGGCGTAATCAGAACCATGGTATCGCCGCGCTCTGGACTCAGTACCAGACCGCCAGAGTGAGCCAGCATGGTCCCGCTGAGCGAAGCGTTATACTGCTGAGTGCCATTGTCCTCGTGGCTGAAGTTGGCGCCAAATAGAGTTGCCGGCGTATTCCATTTCAGGCTGGCGCCATAATCATCGAGTTGAGTGCCTTCGGCGCCAACCACACTGGCATGGGCTTGATAGTTGACCCGTTGCTCTGGGCCGATGTCGTCACCGATTCTGGCTCGTAGCCGGGGCTGCTCGTCATCGCCGAAACTGGCGCTGGTAGTCAAGTCCGGTGTCTGCCCGGCCAGTCCCAGCGGAACTCTCACGCTGGCGAGGTAAAGGCTGCTGGGCTGGTCATCTTCGATGTTCTGTCCGGCGCTCAGGTACAGGTTGCCCCAGTTGAAGTCGCGTTGGTAACCGAGTTGATAAGTCGTGATTTTGCTGTCATTGCCCCAATAGCGGCGATCGGTGCCGCTCAGGTCCAGTTGCCCCCAATCGCCCACCGGCTGACTGATGGTCAGTTGGAAGCGGTCTCGTTCGCGTTCGTTGTCATCGGCGTCTTCGTCCCAGGCAAAGTCTTCGAGACTCACGTAATCCTCGTTGGAGAACCGATAGGCGGCGAGAGCGAAGGAGGTATCAGTAGAGTCCAGATGGTGGCTATAACCGAAGCGATAGCTCTCACCCTGCATCGTGCTGTAGGTGCCGTCATCACTCAGCATATTGCTGGCGGAGGATGAAGTGATATCAGCACTCACCGCACCAAAGGGAGTGGCGGTGGCACTGCCGACGACCAGCGCACCGTAGCCGTCCGCCAGAATGCCGCCGGTATAGAGACTGGCATAGTTGTTCAGACCCTGGCGCCAGGTGGATTGGCCGAACCAGGGGCCGATGATGTGCTGCTGTTGGCGTAGTCGCCCCAGACTGAAGCTGTAGCTTGAGGTTCCGGGCCGCATCAGGTCCACTTCCGAGAGGTAGGGCACGCTGAATCGGTGATTGCTGCCATCAGCTTCATTGACCATGACCTCGAGGTCTCCAGAGGCTTCTGGGGCGATGAGGTCATCAATGACAAACTCGCCAGGCGACACCGTAGTCTCGTATATCACCGAGCCTTGCTGACGGATGGTAACGGTAGCTGACGTTCGGGCGATGCCGCGCACGACGGGGGCGTATCCACGTTGGCTCTCAGGGCGCATCTGTTCATCACTGCGCAGTTGCATGCCACTGAAATCGACACCGTCAAACAGATCACCTGGTGTCGAGTACTGCCCCAGCGTCAGACGTGAGTTGAACTGCTGCAGGTCGTGCTGGGCATAGCTGTTGATGACATCGTATGTCTTGTGGCTTTCCTGTAGTTTTGCGTTGGCCTGGTGGCGTAATCGCCAGGCCCCGGCATTGAAGCCAGCGGTGTAGTTGAGGTTGTAGCGTTGCAAGCCACTGTGGTCTGGCTTTCGGCTCTGGTTGGTGTTGAAGTCGTAGGACAGGAAGCTCGCGGTCACACCCTGGTCCCGAGCCAGCGCCTGTTTCGGCAATCGCATGGATGGCCGAGAGGACGGAGAAGGGTAGGTCAAAAGCTCCTGTGCCAGAGACACAGGCTGCTCCGGTGGCGTATTGGGCGGAGTGTCGGCACGCGCCGTGCCGGAAAACAGCAGTAGTAGACATGCTGCTCGCAGCCACTGCCATGGAAAAGCATCTTGCGCAGAGTAGGCCATTGGTTGCGCTGATCGATAACGGAGATGAACGGGGTTTCTAATCACTTTCGGCAGTCAAGATGGTGTTGTGTTCAATCTGCTACCGCTGACCGCGACAGCATCAAGCCTGCTCAGCCTGGCCCCTGAACGCTGAGAACCTCGATCAAGCGTTCACGAAGCTGTTGTTGACGCGCAGGGTCGGTCAGTGGATTGCCGCGGCGGTCGGTGATGTAGAAGACGTCTTCGACGCGCTCGCCGAGCGTGGCGATCTTGGCTGCGGACAGTGAGATGCCTTGTTCGAGAAAGATACCACCGACCCTGGCCAGCAGGCCGGGGCGGTCGGGGGCAGTCAGTTCAAGCATGGTGCGGTCGCTGCTCGGATCCTGCTCGATGATGACTCGGGTTGGCACCTTGAAGTGTTTGAGCTGGCGCGGTGTGTGTCGAGTCACAATGGTTGGGTAGTCATCGGGATCGTCGAGTTCCTCGAACAGGTGCCGACGTATCTCCTCCAGTCGTACCGGATCGCGGATGGCGCGGTCCTGATCGTCCAGCACGATAAAGGTGTTCAGTGTCCAATCGTTGTTGGACGTGGCAATGCGCGCATCGTGGATCGATAGCCCGAGTTGTTCCATGGCGGCAGCGGTGGCCGCGAACAGGTTGTCTACCGAATGGGTGTGAATGAAGACCTTGGTGCCGCCCTCGGCCATATCGGCAGTGGGTGCATTGATCAGGATCAGCGGGGGCGGCTGGTCTCCGTGGGCAAGAATCCCCTGGGTCTGCCAGACCACTTCACTCGGCGCATACTGCAGGAAAAAGTCTTCGCCCATGGAGCGCCACAACGCATCGACGCGGTTCATGTCCTCGCCTATCACGCTGAGTAGTGAGCGCGCTTCGTCGCGGGTTTCGCGTACCCAGTCCTCGCGCTCCAGCGGGTTTTCAAGGCCGCGACGCAGGGCGCGACGCGCTTCGGCATGTAACTGACGCAGTAGTGATGCCCGCCAACCATTCCATAGCGTGGGGTTGGTGGCGTTGATATCGGCAACCGTCAGTACATACAGGTAGTCGAGTCGGGTCTCGTCACCGACGGCGGTAGCGAAGTCACGGATCACTTCCGGGTCGGTGATATCACGTTTCTGAGCGATCATTGACATCAGCAGATGATTTTCCACCAACCAACTGAGCAGACGCGTATCGCGCTGCGAGATGCCATGTTTTTCGGCGAAGGCTTCGACATCCCTCGCGCCGATCAAGGAATGGTCGCCACCACGTCCCTTACCGATATCGTGGAAGAGTCCGGCAATCCACAGGATATCCATTCGTGGTAGCTGATGAATCAGCGTCGCCGCAACAGGAAACTCTCGGCGAGCCTGGGGTTTGCGCATGCCATGTAGACATTTGAGCAGGCGCAGAGTGTGGGCATCGACGCTATAGATATGGAACAGGTCGTGCTGCATCAGGCCGACGGCCTGACCGAATACTGGTAGATACTTACCGAGGACACCATAGCGATTCATGCGCCTGAGTTGTCGCGCTACGTTGCCGTTGGAACGCAGCAGAGCCATGAACAGTGCCTGGTGCTCAGGGTTGTTGCGATACATGTCATCGATGAGATGGCGGTGGTCGCGAATCAGGCGAATGGTATCGGCACGAACCCCTTCGATTTCGGGATGTTCGGCCATTAGATAGAAAAGTTCGAGCAGCGCCGATGGTTGATTGCGGAATACCGCCCGCGAGCGCGCCTGGATGTAGCCGCCGGCAATCTCGAAGCGCTCGTTGAGTGGCTGTACCTTCAGTGGCACACGCGGGCGCAGGATTACCTCGTCGAAGTGCTGCAACAGCATGTCGTTGAGGCCGGCAAGCGCGGTGACGTGGCGGTAATAGCGTTTCATGAACTGTTCGACTGCGAGTCGTTCGGGAGTATCGCGATAGCCGAACAGCTCGGCGATGGTGCTCTGATGGTCGAACAGCAGGCGGTCCTCGGCGCGGCCTGTCAGCATGTGCAGCGCGTAGCGTACCTGCCACAGAAAGGCCTGGCCCTGGCTGAGGATGCGGTGTTCGGCATCATTCATGAAGCCGCGTGCCACGACATCTTCGTAGCTTTCGGTATCGAAGTGGCGTTTGGCGACCCATCCGATCATCTGGATATCGCGCAGGCAGCCGGGCGAGCTCTTGATGTTGGGCTCGAGGTGATATTCGGAGTTGTTGAAACGATAGTGGCGCGAAATCTGCTCTTGCCACTTGGCTTCGAAGAAGCGATCCGCGGGCCACATGCGCTCTGGTGCCAGGCGGTTGCGCATCGCCTGACGCAATTGTTCCAGGCCAGCCAGAGTACGTGACTCCAACAGGTTGGTGATCACCGTGACATCGGCTTCTGCCTCGCGCTCGCAGTCATTCAGTGAGCGAACGCTGTGGCCGATCTCGAGGCCGATATCCCACAGGAAGGTGATGAAGGAGGTCAGTGCCTCGCGGTACGGCGTATCGTCGTCTTCGGCGAGGAGGAACATCAAGTCGATATCGGAGTGAGGATGAAGCTCTCCGCGACCATAGCCGCCTACTGCCAGCAGCGCGACACCATCATCGAGTCCCGGGTGGCGCTGCCAGGCGAGGGCCAGCAGTTGATCCATGCACCAGGCGCGTCCCCGCACCAGATCGCGAATATCAGTGCCTCCAAGGAAATGCTCATCGAGGCGAGCTTGAATTTCCTTGAGTGCCCCCTTGAAGGGAGCAATGGGTGAGCGCTGGCCATCGAGCTGCTGGTTGAACTCGTCGAAGTCGAACAGCTCGAGGTCCGGAGTGAAGCGATAATGGTGCAGGAGCATGGAGAATCAGCGCTCGAGGAACGACAGGTCTTCGTCAGCGCGTGCAGTGAGCACTTCTACCCCAGTCTCGGTGACCAGCAGCGTGTGCTCCCACTGCGCCGTCAGGCTCCTGTCCTTTGTCACGGCGGTCCAGCCATCACGCAATACCCTGGTGCGATGGTCGCCGACATTGATCATCGGCTCGATGGTGAAGCACATGCCGGCGGCCAGTTCAATATCGGCCTCGGGTGCGTAACCGTCATAGTGCAGCACCTGCGGATCCTCGTGGAAGCCAGCCCCAATGCCATGGCCACAGAAATCCTGGACGACGGAGTAACTGTTGGCTTTAGCGTGATTTTCGATAACCCGGGCCAGTTCCGACAGACGGACACCAGGGCGTACCAGCGCCATGCTCTTGTACAGACATTCCTGGGTAATGCGGCATAGGCGTTCACCCTGGATGCTTTCGCCGATCACGAACATCATGCTCGAATCACCGTGATAGCCGGCGGCAGTCTTGACGGTGACATCAATGTTCATGATGTCGCCCTTCTTGAGCTTCTTGCTGTCGTCGGGGATGCCGTGACAGACCACATGGTTGATCGAAGTACAGATCGACTTCGGGAAACCGTGGTAGTTGAGCGGAGCAGGTGTTGAGCCCAGCTCGTCGACAATATAGTCGTGGCATAGGCGGTCCAGATGGCCGGTGCTGACGCCAGCGACGACATGAGGGGCGAGCATCTCGAATACGCTGGCGGCCTGGCGGCCCGCTTCGCGCATCAATTCGATCTCTTCGGTTGTCTTGATCGGTACGTTCATGGAATCTCGGTCTGAAAGGGATGCACGAGCCATGCAATGGGGCGCAGTGCCGTCAGGCGGGTGGTGGCACTCGCAAGCGACTCTCGCTGCATGACTCGATATATCCGTTGATAGTGCCCCATATACGTATATATACGCGGCGGGCGGGCGTTCGCTGAACTCGCTGACGTGTGCACGTAGCCCGGTAAACAGGGCAGAAATACGGCGCTGGAAGCACATTGGACCGGCGTGCGCAATGACCCAGAACGTCTGGCGACTTCAACTTGAAGGCTATCCATGGTATAAAGCTGCGCGCTTTCCTGCAATCGCCATTCACCCACTTGGTCAGTCGTTCTGCTCAGGTCATCGTACCGACAGTTGAACATGGCGGGTAGGTGGTCAGCAGGGAATCGTGTAACAGGGCAATCAAATGTTGGTTACCCAAGCCTTGAAAACACACATGTACCGTCACATGGTCCCGGGTGCCGTTGGTTCGCGTCAAGTTCGCGCCGAGGGTCGGATCCATGGGGTACATGGAGGCCTAACCCGATATTTCAGGAGTCATCCATGGCACACGTCAATATGCGTGACCTGCTCAAGGCAGGCGCACACTTCGGTCACCAGACCCGTTACTGGAACCCGAAGATGGGTAAGTACATCTTCGGCGCTCGTAACAAGATTCACATCATCAACCTCGAGCATACGCTTCCTGCGCTCAACGAGGCGATTGATGTGGTCGAGAAAATGGCCGCTTCCAACAACAAGATCATGTTCGTCGGTACCAAGCGTAGTGCGAGCAAGATCATCAAGGAAGAAGCGTCCCGTGCTGGTCAGCCGTTCGTCAACCACCGCTGGCTCGGCGGTATGCTGACGAACTACAAGACCATCCGTCAGTCCATCAAGCGTCTGCGTGACCTCGAAGCCATGCAGGCTGATGGCACTTTCGAGAAGCTGACCAAGAAAGAAGTCCTGATGGCAACTCGCGAGCAGGACAAGCTCGAGCGTTCCATTGGCGGCATCAAGGAAATGGGCGGTTTGCCGGATGCAATGTTCGTGATCGATGTTGACCATGAGCGTATTGCCATCAACGAAGCCAACAAGCTGGGTATCCCGGTTATCGGCATCGTTGATACCAACTCTGATCCGGACGGTGTTGACTACGTGATCCCGGGCAACGATGACTCCATCCGCGCCATTCAGATCTACGTCAAGGCCATCGCCGACGCCTGTGGTCGTGCGAAGGAAGGTCGTCCCGACGAGTTCGTCGAAGTGACCGACAGCGAAGGCGACGCCGCCGCTGCTGCCGAGTAATCTTCGGCCCGCCTGGGCCAGCCGGTCGCTGATGCGATCTACGCCGGACAGGCGCAAAGGGGGCCGCGGCCCCCTTTTCTCTACTTTCAGGGCGCGGGTGAGTTATTCCGCGACTTGAGTGAGGAAGCACCAGGCGGGGCGCCCGCAGTGATTTTTCTGCCGGCATTCAAGCCGTGTTTCCCCTAACCGACACCAAGGTCGAACCATTCAGAGGTGAATACCATGGCAGCTATCAGCGCCTCCCAGGTCAAGGAACTGCGCGAGCGCACCGGTCTCGGCATGATGGAGTGCAAGAAGGCACTCACCGAAGCTGACGGTGACATCGAGCGTGCGATCGAAGACCTGCGCAAGAATTCTGGTCTCAAGGCCGCCAAGAAGGCCGGTCGTACTGCCGCCGAAGGCGTGATCGTGACGCGTGTTGCCGAAGACGGCAGCTACGGCGTGATGGTCGAGATCAACTCCGAAACCGACTTCGTTGCCCGTGACGACAACTTCAAGGCATTTGCCGACAAGGTTGCCGAGGCCTTCTTTGCTGCCAGGAGCGAAGACGTTGCTGCTGTCACCGGTGGTGAGCTGGAAACTGCGCGTGAGCAACTGGTCCAGAAGATCGGTGAGAACATCGGTGTGCGCCGCGCTGCTGTGATCAATGCCAGCGAAGGCAATCTGGTCGGTGCCTATGTTCACGGTGGCCGTATTGGCGTGCTGACCGTGCTCAATGGTGGCAGCCAGGACACCGCCAAGGACGTTTCCATGCACGTTGCCGCGATCAATCCGGCCGTGGCTCGTCCGGAAGATATGCCGCAGTCTCAGCTTGATGCCGAGAAAGACGTGATCATGGCTCAGCCTGACATGGCGGGTAAGCCTGCGCAGATCGCCGAGAAGATGGTCGAAGGTCGTCTCAAGAAGTATCTCGCTGAGAACAGTCTGACCGAACAGGCCTTCGTCAAGGACCCCAACGTCACGGTTGCCGAGTTCGTCAAGGCTGCTGGTGGTGAGGTGGTCGGCTTTACCCGCTATGAAGTGGGTGAGGGCATCGAGAAGGAAGAAGTCGACTTCGCGAAGGAAGTTATGGAACAGGCCAAGCGTAGCTGAGGTCAGAAGTTCCAGTGTGTTGATGATGGCGTGCGCGAGAGCGCACGCCATCGTGTATGTGACAGAGGCTGGCGTGGCCGGCCGAGCACAGCCAAAAGCGGAGACATTCCATGAGTAGCGCCGACTCTACCCCCTTTGCCAAGTCCGACAAGCCACGTGCCGATGTGTCGAAGTACAAGCGGATTCTGCTGAAGCTTTCCGGTGAGGCACTGACGGGCGATGCTGAATTCGGTATCGATCCCAAGGTGTTGGATCGTATGGCCCTCGAAATCGGGCAGTTGGTGGGTATCGGTGTTCAGGTGGGGATCGTGATTGGTGGTGGCAACCTGTTTCGTGGCGCAGCGCTGCATGAGGCGGGTATGGAACGAGTCACTGGCGACCACATGGGAATGCTGGCGACAGTGATGAACGCGCTGGCCATGCGTGATGCGCTGGAGCGCTCCAATATTCGCTCCAGGGTGATGTCAGCGATTCCCATGAGTGGCGTAGTGGAGCATTACGACCGCCGTACAGCGATTCGCTATCTCACTTCCGGAGACGTGGTACTGTTCTCTGCAGGCACTGGCAACCCCTTCTTCACCACGGACTCAGCTGCCTGCCTGCGTGGCATCGAGATTGATGCCGACGTGGTTGTCAAGGCCACCAAGGTGGACGGGGTCTATGACAAGGATCCGGTCAAGCACGCGGATGCCGTCAAGTACGATCAGCTGTCCTATGATGATGCCCTTGAGCAGAAGCTGGGGGTAATGGATTTGACCGCTATCTGCCTGGTACGTGACCATGATATGCCTGTCCGGGTCTTCAACATGAACAAGCCTGGCGCCTTGCTCAACCTGGTAGTGGGTGGCAAGGAAGGCACGCTGATTGATAGAGGGTAAGATAGTGATCAATGACATCAGGAAAGATGCAGAAGCGCGCATGAAAAAGAGCGTTGAGGCTCTGCATCACAACTTCAACAAGATCCGTACAGGCCGTGCACACTCCAGCATTCTGGATGCTGTGCAGGTGGAATACTATGGCGCCAACATGCCGATCAACCAGGTCGCTCAGATCAACGTCGAGGATGCACGCACTCTCGCCGTAGTCCCCTGGGAGCAGAGCATGGTGCCCAAGGTCGAGAAGGCGATCATGACGTCTGACCTGGGCCTCAACCCTTCGACTGCAGGCAATGTCATTCGTGTTCCGATGCCTATGCTGACGGAGGAAACCCGCAAGGGTTACATCAAACAGGCGCGCCATGAGGCGGAGAACGCTCGTGTAGCGGTACGTAACGTACGCCGTGATGCCAATGGCGACCTCAAGTCTCTGCTCAAGGACAAGTCCATCTCGGAAGATGAGCAGCATCAGGGCGAGGATGAGGTCCAGAAGCTGACGGACCGCTATGTGGCGGAAATCGACAAGGCGCTGGCATCCAAGGAAGAGGACCTGATGCAGGTCTAGGGTCGTCAACAAGTCGACTTGCGTCTGTGACGCCTGTCGCTGATCTTGATTGGCAGACTTGCCACGATCATCCCGGGGCTTCTTGTCCCGGGAACCGATACAACCGCCTTGCGAGACATCATGACGTCACAGTCGTCTGACCACCTTCGCCCTCTGCCGGAAGACGCCGATCTGCCGCGCCATGTCGCTGTCATCATGGACGGCAACAATCGCTGGGCGCGAGCCCGAGGAATGTCCGGCGTACGCGGTCATCATGCCGGTGTCGAGGCAGTTCGTGCCGTGATCCGGCGCGCGGCGGAAAGACACATCGAGACACTGACCCTGTTTGCCTTTTCCAGTGAGAACTGGAAGCGACCCGTGGCTGAGGTCAATGCATTGATGGAGCTGTTCCTCATGGCGCTGAAGCGCGAGGTAAAGAAGCTGCATCAACATGACATACGCCTCTCGGTGATTGGTGATACCACTGGTTTTTCCAGTGCCATTCAGAAGCATATTCGTGAGGCAGAAGCACTGACCCGCGACAATGGTGGGCTACGCCTGGTGATTGCCGCCAATTACGGTGGCCAGTGGGATATCGTCCGCGCCGCACGCCACCTGGCGGAGCAGGCGGCGTCCGGCGAACTGGATCCAGCGCAGATCGACGAGCAGACATTCGCCCAGCAGCTCAATCTCACTGATGTCGCCCCCGTTGACCTGTGTATCCGTACCAGCGGTGAACGACGTATATCCAATTTTCTGCTGTGGCAACTGGCCTATGCGGAACTCTATTTCACTTCGGTCCTGTGGCCCGATTTCGATGGCGATGCCTTCGATGATGCCCTGGAAGATTTCTGTCAACGCAAGCGCCGCTTTGGCATGACCGACGAACAGCTCGAGGCCCAGGGTGCTTAGGCAAAGAGTCATAACCGCGGCCTGGTTGGCGCCGCTGGCACTACTTGGTCTTTTCGGACTGCAGGGGGGCGCGTTTGCCGCCTTTACAGCATTCATCGTGCTGTTGGCAGGTTGGGAGTGGGGCAATCTGTCCGGGCTCCCGGGACGAGCAACTCGCGGTGTGGCCGTTGCCGTACTGGGCGGAGCAATGCTGACGTTGTGGCTGGCCGATCTCGCCACATCCACAGCCATACTGGCGGTTGGGGTAGTGGGTTGGGTGATCAATCTGTGGTGGGTCACCGGTCATCCTGAACGTCAGGCGCAATGGTCACCTACTGCGGTGCGTCTGGCGATGGGCCTCTGGGTGCTGCTGCCGACCTGGGTGGGTTTCAATCTGCTGCGTGAAAGTGGTGCAGTGTGGCTGCTGTTCGTGCTGCTGGTTGTATGGGGCGCCGATATTGGGGCGTATTTCTGTGGTCGAGCCTTCGGGCGACGCAAGCTGGCACCCAAGGTCAGTCCGGCCAAGTCCTGGGAAGGTGTCTATGGTGGCATGGCGGTGACCGCTAGCCTGGCTGTCGCCTTCGCGCTTGCACACCATTGGAGTCCTGGTGCGACACTGTTGCTGGTCGTTTTGACTCTCATCGTCACCATGGCATCGGTACTCGGTGACCTGCTCGAGAGCATGCTCAAGCGCCATCGCGGCATCAAGGATTCCAGCCAGTTGCTGCCTGGTCACGGTGGCGTGATGGACCGTATCGATAGTCTGACCGCGGCGGTGCCGTGCTTTGCGCTGTTCTTTTCCTGGCTGGTGAGCGCATGACGACGTCTGACCCTGGTGTTTCCCATTCAACGAGCTTCGCTCCCGAGACTTCCAGTACTGTCGAGTTGAGTGCTCACTTTGACTCCCCCCAGAGCATCACTGTGCTGGGTGCCACTGGTTCGATCGGCACCAGCACCCTGGATGTGATTGCACGTCATCCTGAGCGTTATCATGTTCATGCGCTGACGGCTCACCGTTCGCGTGACGCCTTGTTGCGGCTTTGTCAGGCGCATCGGCCTCAGTTGGCTGTGCTGGATCGGGCGGAAGATGCTGATTGGCTGGCGATACAGTTGAAGGCTGCCGGTCTGGCGACCGAAGTGCGACATGGAGAAACCGCTCTGGCCGAAGTTGCCAGTGCACCAGAAGTCGATATCGTCATGGCTGCTATCGTGGGCGCCGCCGGTCTATTGCCGACGCTGGCTGCCGTGCGCAGTGGAAAGCGTGTGCTGCTGGCCAACAAGGAAGCGTTGGTGATGTCCGGCGCCTTGTTCATGAGTGCTGTCGCTGAAAGTGGCGCGGCCTTGCTGCCCATTGACTCGGAACACAATGCCATCTTTCAGTGTCTACCCCCGCAGCATCGTGGGGGGCTGGCCCATCAGGGCGTGACCCAGCTGTTGCTCACGGCGTCTGGAGGTCCCTTCCGTGGTTATGATCGCCAGCAACTCGCCGCGGTGACTCCGGAGCAGGCCTGTGCTCATCCCAATTGGTCGATGGGGCGCAAGATATCGGTCGATAGTGCCACCCTGATGAACAAGGGGCTCGAGCTGATCGAGGCTTGCTGGTTATTTGATGCACGTCCCGATCAGATCCAGGTCGTGGTGCATCCGCAGAGCGTGATTCACTCCATGGCAGCCTACAGTGATGGTTCGGTTCTGGCCCAACTGGGTAACCCGGATATGCGCACGCCGATTGCCTATGGTCTCGCCTGGCCCGAGCGTATCGATGCTGGTGTACAGGCGCTGGACTTGTTCTCTGTGGCACGTTTGGACTTTGAGTCTGCAGACGAGCAGGCTTTTCCTTGTCTGCGCCTGGCCCGAGAAGCGATGCAGGCCGGTGGCACTGCACCGGCGATTCTCAATGCCGCCAATGAAATTGCAGTATCTGCTTTTCTCGAGCGCCGAATTGGCTTCAATGGGATTGCCGATATGGTCGAGTGGGTGCGAGACGAAGTGGCACTGACACCCGCTGATGAGCTGCCGCAGGTACTGGCGGCTGACCAACGAGCACGTCAACTGGCGCAGGTCTGGCTGGAGCGGCAGCGATGAAGATTCGGCTCAGGTGGAACCTTCATCGCCCGATGCTGCCGGAAGATAAGGTAAGCTATCCTGCTCAGCGGCAGGGGATTCTGCCGGTGTTGATGCTATCGGAACCTGGCATGTCTTTGTGGGAGAAACCTGAGTGGGCCTGATTCAGAATGTGTTGGCCGTCATTGTCGTGCTCGGCCTGTTGATCACTTTTCACGAGTTTGGTCACTTTTGGGTCGCACGCCGCTGTGGCGTCAAGGTATTGAGATTCTCGGTCGGTTTCGGCAAGCCGATCTGGTCACGTGTCGACCGTCATGGCACTGAGTTTGCTCTCGCGGCCATCCCGCTTGGCGGTTACGTCAAGATGCTTGATGAGCGTGAGGGGCCTGTGGCCTCGTCGCAGCTTGATCAGGCCTTCAACCGCAAGTCGGTCTGGGCGCGTATTGCCATTGTCGCTGCGGGTCCCATTGCCAACTTTCTGTTGGCACTGGTGGCATATTGGGCGCTGTTCGTAGCTGGTACCACCACGGTAGTACCTGTCGTCGGCGACGTTACGCCGGATTCGCCGGCAGCCGAAGCTGGCCTGCACAGTGGTCAGGAAATCACTGCCATTCAGGGGCAGCCGGTACGCTCCTGGGATGAGGTCAATCTCAAGCTGGTTGCTGCTATTGGCTTGAATGGCGAACTGACGGTTGCCACTCGTGACGAGGGCGATAGTCATGCCACCAACCACCGTTTGATGGTGAATGATTGGCTGGTGGGCCAGGATCCTCCTCAGCCGTTGCCCTCTCTTGGTGTGGCGCCCTGGCGTCCCGTGTTGCCTGCGGTAGTTGCGCGAGTCGTCGAGGGTGATCCAGCTGCCGAGGCTGGCCTGAAGGCTGGTGACAAGGTGCTGGCGGCGGATGGAGACAGCATCGCTGACTGGCCTGCGCTGGTGTCATTGGTGCGTGATAATCCTGGGCAGACGCTATCATTTGAGGTCGAGCGGGATGGCCGACGTCAGACCCTGAATCTGACTCCTGGCGCCAGAACTCTGGACGATGGCACACAGATTGGGTATATCGGTGCCGAAGTTGCACCGGTAGACTGGCCGCAGAAATGGCAGCGGGAAATCCGCTACGGGCCGCTGGAGGCTGTTGGCCAGGCGGCAACGCGCACGGTGGAAATGACGGCCTTGACCTTTGATGCCGTGCGCAAGATGGTGGTGGGGTTGATTTCCCCGAGTAATCTGTCGGGACCCATCACGATCGCACGAATCGCCGGAGATACTGCCCGCTCCGGGCTGGAGAGCTTCATCAGCTTTCTAGCATATCTGTCGATCAGCCTCGGTGTGCTGAACCTGCTGCCGATACCGGTACTGGATGGTGGCCACCTGCTGTACTACTTCATTGAAGCGGTACGCGGCAGAGCGGTTTCCGAGCGCACGCAGGCCGTTGGCCTGCGCATCGGCCTCGCCCTGGTCGGCACATTGATGATCATGGCGCTGTATTTTGATTTGATGCGCCTTTGGTGATTTGAGCCAGGCGATATTGGCCTTGTGGGCATGGCATGACGGAAACTCGGATGGGTTGCCGCTTGTCAGTTGCCTGCACAAATGTATAAGGTGCCTGTCTGGACAGGTACGCAGACTCAACGCGAGCGAAACGACTGCATGAAAATCAAGACCATCGGATTGGCGACACTCTTGACCGCTTGTGCCCAGGCGGCGCACGCGGCTCCTTTCACCGTTTCGGACATTCGCGTGGAGGGCCTGCAGCGGGTCTCTGCCGCGTCCGTGTTCAATGCATTTCCGATCAGCACCAGCGACCAGGTGAATGACCAGGAGCTGGCATCCGCCGCTCAACAGCTGTTCGCCACTGGGTTGTTTGAGGATATTCATCTCGCTCGCGAAGGGGATGTGCTGATTATCGAGGTCGAGGAACGGCCGACTATTACGCAACTGAACATTGAAGGTAATGAGCAGCTGACCGATGAAGATCTGCGCAGCGGCCTCAAGCAGGCCGGCATCAGCGAAGGTCAGGTACTGCAGTTGTCGACCATTGATGAGATGAGGCGTGAGCTCGAAGGGCTCTACCAGTCTCAAGGCCGCTACAGTGCGCGTATCGACGCCGACGTGAAACCCGTCGGTGAAGGCCGAGTGAGCGTCGATATCAATATCACTGAAGGCACGGTTGCCAAGATTCGCCAGATCAATATCGTCGGTAATGAAGCTTTCTCCGATGAAGTGTTGCTGGACCAGTTCGAACTCGAGGACGATCCCGGCCTGTTCTTTGGCTGGTTCTCCAGCGACGACTATTCTCGCGAAGCCCTCGCGGGTGATCTGGAACGCTTGCGTTCCTGGTACCTGGATCGCGGCTATGTAAACTTCGAGATCACTTCCAGTCAGGTATCCATCAGCCCTGACAAGTCACGTATCTTTGTGACCGTCAACGTCAATGAGGGCAAGCGTTACAAGATTGGCAGCATCAGCTTCCTCGGCGATCTGCAACTGGCCGAGAAACAGGCTCGCGAACTGCTGCAGATTCACTCCGGTGATATCTTCTCGCGCAGCAAGGTCGTCGCTTCGAGCGAGGCCATGCGCTCGCGTCTGGGAGCCGAAGGTTTTGCTTTCGCCCAGGTCGATGGTGTGCCGGAAGTACGAGCCGATGGCGAGACCGTGGATCTATCATTCCAGGTAACGCCTGGGCGTCGTGCCTATGTGCGTCGCATTCAGTTTGTGGGTAACACCACGACCCGCGATGAGGTACTGCGTCGTGAGATGATTCAGGCAGAAGGTGCGCCGGCCTCTACCGAGTCGATTTCGCAGTCGCGCCAACGCCTTGAGCGTCTTGGCTTCTTCAAGCAGGTTGATGTGCAGACCGAGCCGGTGCCTGGCGAACCCGATCAGCTTGATGTGACCTACAACGTCGAGGAGCAACCTTCGGGCTCGATCTCGGCAAGCCTTGGTTATTCCCAGAGTGCCGGGGTAATCTACGGCGCCTCACTGTCCCAGAACAACTTCCTGGGTAGCGGTAACCGCGTCAATGTCGGCGCTCAGAAGAGTGACACCTACACCAGTGTCAACTTCGGCTTCACCGACCCGTACTGGACGCTTGACGGTATCTCGCGAGGCTACAACTTCTATTACCGCGAGACCGATTACGAAGATTCCGATATCTCGACCTACTCGACGGATGCATTGGGTGCCGGCATCAACTTCGGCTACCCGATCAACGAACTGTCGCGGATGAATTTCGGCGCCAACATCGAGACGCTGGAAATCAAGACCTACGACGACACGCCGTCGGAGATCGAGCGTTATGTGCAGGATCAGGGCGAGAACGCCGACACTTTGAGCCTGACGAGCAGTTGGACGCGTAACAATCTCAACCGTGGCATCATGCCTACTGCGGGTAGCTATCAGCGCCTGTCGCTGGAGCTGGCGGTGCCTGGCAGTGATGCTGAGTACTACAAGGCGCGCGCCGAGGCACGCAAGTTCTTCCCGCTCAATGAGTCCCAGACATGGTCACTCAAGTTCAGCGGTGAAGTAGGCTATGCCGACTCATTCAACGATGATCCCTACCCCTTCTACGAAAACTTCCTCTCGGGTGGCCTGGGATCGGTTCGTGGCTACACTTCCAATACGCTGGGGCCGCTCACGACCGAGCGCTCGGATGGTGATGACGATACTCTCGGTGGTAACGTGCTGATGCAAGGCAGCATGGAGCTGATCTTCCCGATGCCGTTCGTCGAAGACAAACGCTCCATTCAGCCGTCGCTGTTCGTTGACGCCGGTAACACCTTCCTTACGTCCTGCTATGACGTGTTGGACGAGGATAAGGACCGCCAGAACTGTGACTCCGGGGTCGATCTTGGTGAGCTGCGCTACAGTGCCGGTGTTGCCGTATCCTGGTTGACGCCGGTGGGGCCGCTGACCTTCAGTCTTGCCGAACCGCTCAACGCCAAGGACGATGATGATACTCAGGTCTTCCAGTTCTCTCTGGGTCAGACCTTCTAATGAGACGAAATGAAGTGACGTCTTCTCATTGGCTCAAGAGTTTCACCAGTACTTTGCTGGCACTGGTTTTGAGTCTTGCGTCTTCCGCCGTGTTGGCGGAAGACGTCGCTTTGCTGGATTGGCGCAAGGCATTGCTCGATACCGATGCGGCGCAGAGGGATATGGATGAATTGCGTGCCGGTATTGCTGCACAACAGCAGGAAGCGCAGGCCCTTGGAGGGGAGCTGGAACGACTGTCCTCGCGCCTGGCCAATGAAGGTGAAGACCTTGATGACGCGGAAGGCCGCGCATTGGTGAAGGAGTTGCAACAGAAGGGACAACGTTTCGACCAACTACGACTGGAAATTGCCGAGGCACGACAGGAATCCGAACAACGGTTCCTTGATCGCTTTGAGGCTGCAATGGATCAGTCGGTCAACGAGGTCATTGCACGCCATCAGGTGAAGGTATTGGTAGACCCTAATGGTGTACTCTACAGCAGTGATGACCTACCGGACCTGACTGCTGAAGTCACCGAGATCCTCAACGCGCAATAAACAGGATTGTCACCGCTCCACGGGCTCCCATGAAAGATACACGAACACACCTGACTCTTACCGAGATTGCTGAGCGCCTGGGCGCACGCCTGGAAGGCGACGGCGATCGCCGCGTAACGGGATTGGCAACTCTCAAGGATGCTGGTCCTGACCAGGTTTCCTTTCTGGCCAACCGCGCCTATCTGAAGGATCTGCCGGCCACCCGTGCCGCAGCCGTTATTCTGGTGGCTGATCATGCAGAGGCCTGTCCGGTAACGGCTCTGGTCCTGGATAATCCCTACCTTGGGTATGCCGAGCTGTCACGCATGCTTGACCCGCTGGCGGATGCGCATCGCCCCGGCGTACATCCGACAGCAGTGGTCGCTGATGATGCGGTACTGGGTCACGATGTCAGCATTGGCCCCCACGTGGTAGTGGAGTCCGGAGTCGTGCTGGGCGATCGCGTGGTGATTGGTGCCAACTCTGTGATCGGAGCCGACAGCCAGTTAGGTAATGACTGCTTCCTGCATGCCAATGTCACTCTGTACCACGGAGTACTGGTTGGTGAACGGGCCATCCTGCATAGCGGCAGTGTGATCGGTGGTGATGGCTTTGGCTTCGCTCATGATGGTGCTGGTTGGCACAAGATTGCCCAACTGGGGGGCGCAAGGCTGGGCAACGATGTCGAAGTCGGCAGCTGCTCCAGTATTGATCGCGGTGCCCTCGGAGATACCGTGATCGGCAATGACGTCAAGATCGACAGTCAGGTGCAGATTGCCCACAACGTACAGATCGGTGACCACAGCGCGCTTGCCGGTTGTGTCGGCATTGCCGGCTCCACCAGAGTGGGGCGGCATTGCATGCTTGGTGGCGGTGTCGGGCTGTCCGGGCACTTGACCATCTGTGATGGTGTTCAGGTCACGGGTATGAGTCTGGTTACCAACTCGATACTTGAGCCAGGCGTTTACTCGTCGGGTACTGGAGCCATGGAGAACAGTCAGTGGCGCCGCAATGCCGTACGCTTCAAGCAGCTTGACAGCATTGCACGGCGTCTCGGCCGCCTGGAAAAACGCGGTGAAGGTGAAGTTTGAGCGCCTGCCCGAGGTCGGTATAATCCACCGCGTATTGTCGGCGTCTACACTGGGGCCTATGCCACCACCGCTGTAGTCCGCGCCGCATATGTCCTTCGCGGAAGAAGGACTCCTGTCATTTCAGAGGTCGCTACGATGGTCATGGACATCAATGAAATTCGCGAATACCTGCCCCACCGCTATCCTTTTCTGTTGGTGGATCGGGTCATGGAACTGACCCTTGGCGAATCCATCGTTGCCTACAAGAACGTCAGCATCAATGAGCCATTCTTCAATGGTCATTTCCCGCATCACCCGATCATGCCTGGTGTGCTGGTCGTCGAGGCGCTGGCTCAGGCATGCGGTATTCTGGGCTTCAAGACAGTGAACAAGTTGCCTGCTGATGGTTATGTCTACTATCTGGTAGGTAGCGACAACGTGCGCTTCAAGCGCCCGGTCATGCCGGGAGACAGGCTTGAGCTTCGCGCCCAGGTGGAACGCGAGAAGCGTGGCATCTGGAAGTTCAAGTGCCAGGCCAGCATTGATGGCGAATTGGCCGTTGAGGCTGACATTACCTGTGCCGAGAGGAAGGTCGCTTGATACATCCTACCGCCATCGTAGATTCTGGCGCGCGTCTGGCCGACGATGTCGAGGTGGGGCCATTCACTGTGATTGGCCCTGACGTCGAGATTGGGGCTGGTTCAGTCATTGGCCCTCATGTGGTGGTCAAGGGCCCCACGATACTGGGAGAGCGTACGCGGATCTTCCAGTTTGCCTCGGTCGGTGAAGACTGCCAGGACAAGAAATATCAGGGTGAGCCCACCCGTCTGGTGATGGGCGATGACAACGTCGTACGCGAGGGAGTCACGCTGCATCGTGGTACGGTTCAGGATCGCGGTGAGACAATCATCGGGTCGCGCAACCTGTTCATGGCCTATGTGCATGTCGGTCACGATTGTACGATCGGCGATGACTGTATCCTGGCCAATCAGGTGACGCTGGCCGGACACGTGCACATCGGTGACCATGCGATTATTGGTGGTCTGTCCGCCGTGCACCAGTTCTGCTTCTTTGGCTCCCATGCCATGGCTGGTGGCGGTTCGATCATCACCAAGGACACACCGTCTTACGTGATGATCAACGGTAACCCGGCTCAGGTGCATGGGCTCAATGTCATCGGACTCAAGCGTCGCGGCTTCAGTGCCGAGGCGATTCGTGCTCTGAGCGATTCCTACAAGCTGGTTTATCGTCAGGGATTGACGGTCGAGCAGGCACTGGTCGAGATTCGCGCGCGTTTTTCTCTGGCAGAAACCGACCACTTCGTCGCGTCCATCGAGGCTTCGACTCGCGGCATCATCCGCTGACGCTCTGTCAGAGCCCTGATCATGAGTGAGGCCTGTTCATGAGCGAGTCGACACAGTCGGTCACGGCTGCTGAGTCAACCTCTTCTCTGCGCCGTGTCTTTCTGGTCGCCGGAGAGCTCTCCGGCGATATCCTTGGTGCGAGCCTGATGCGTGAGTTGAAGGCTCGTCATCCCGATATCGAATTTCGCGGCCTTGGTGGACCACGGATGCAGGCCGAAGGGCTGGATTCGCTGTTCCCGCTGGAAACCTTGTCGGTCATGGGGCTGGTTGAAGTGATCCGGCACCTGCCGGAACTGATTCGTGTGCGGCGAGTGCTGCGTGAGGCTGCCATCACCTGGCAACCGGATATCATGATCGGTATCGATGCTCCGGACTTCAACCTCGGCCTCGAACGACAGTTGCGTGAGACCGGCATCGTCACTGCACATTATGTCAGCCCCTCGGTCTGGGCGTGGCGGCAGGGGCGGGTCAAGGGCATCGCGCGTTCCGTGGATGCCATGCTTACTTTCCTGCCCTTCGAGGCCGCCTTCTACGTCAAGCACAAGGTACCGGTTGCCTTTGTTGGCCACCCGCTGGCCGACGACATTGCTGTTGATACGGATCGCCAGGCCGAGCGCAAGCAGTTGGGGCTCGACAATGATGCTGAGGTGCTGGCGTTGCTGCCAGGCTCGCGGCGCAATGAGATTCGCTTCATGGGTGCAACATTCCTCGAAGCTGCTTCGCGACTGGTCGAAGCGCGTCCCGGCCTGCAAGTGGTGATTCCGGCGGCAACCCCGGAGCGTCATGCAGAGCTGGCCAACTTGCTGATAAGTTATCCGGCGCTCGAACCGCATGTCACATTGTTGGACGGGCAGGCTCGCGAAGCCATGGTCGCCAGTGATGTAGTGCTGTTGGCCTCGGGGACCGCGGCGCTGGAGGCGATGCTCTGTCACCGTCCGATGGTCGTTGGCTACCGCATGGCGCCGATGACCCATGCCATTGCCCGCCATCTGGTCAAGACCGAGTGGATCTCATTGCCCAACCTGATTGCCCGCGAGGCATTGGTGCCGGAACTGATTCAGGATGCCGCGTCCGCCGAGGCCATTGCTGACCAGCTTGCCGAATTGCTCGACGACGATGCACGGCGTACTGAGCTGGAGCAGCGCTTTGTCGATATGCATCGCGCTCTACAGCGCAATGCCAGTCGGCGGGCGGTGGACGCGATCGACGCGCTGGTCGAGCGCCGTCCGTTACCGGAAAGCGTGTCGGCGGATGCGGTCGAGGCGCGCATCGTGGAGGGGGCCTGATATGGCAATAGCGAAGCGCAAGGCTGCAGATCTACCGCCACTGGTCATCGACTACCAGGGCCAACTGCTGGCGGGTGTCGATGAAGTTGGCCGAGGACCACTGGTTGGGTCGGTAGTGGCCGCAGCCGTGATTCTCGACCCTGAGCGTCCCATTGCCGGGCTCAATGATTCCAAGGCCTTGTCGGCAAGGCGCCGTGAGGCACTGGACGTGGAAATTCGTGAAAACGCTCTGGCGCTGTGTGTGGCAGAGGCGAGTAGCGACGAAATCGATACCCTGAATATCTATCACGCCACGCATCTGGCGATGCGGCGTGCCATCGACGGGCTGATGCCGGCAGCGGAATATCTGTTGGTGGACGGCAATCGGCTGCCTGGGCATCATGTTCCGGGACAGGCGGTTGTCAAGGGCGATGCACGTCACCCTGCGATTGCCGCGGCCTCGATACTGGCCAAGGTGGCGCGTGATGCCGCAATGCATGTACTGCATGACTGCCATCCGGAGTATGGTTTTGCCCGCCACAAGGGCTACCCAACAGCGGAGCACCTGGCCGCACTCGAGCGCCTGGGGGCGTTGCCTGAGCACCGTCGCTCCTTTGGTCCGGTGAAGCGGCAACTGGCTCTATTCTGAACAACCGGGTTCTGAGCAGCCGAACCCTGAGCCTGCCGCTGACAATGCCATCATCTTTCTGCACCGCGTCTGGTTCCATCGGACGTGGTGACTGACCCTTGAGGTTCTGTACTCACATGTCTGTCCCCTTTGTTCATCTGCGCGTTCACAGTGAATTTTCCCTGGTCGATGGGCTGGTGCGCCTCAAGCCCTACATCAAGGCGGGGGAACAGCAGGGGGCGCCGGCACTGGCACTGACCGATGAGAGCAACCTGTTCGGCCTCGTCAAGTTCTACAACGGTGCCCAGGGCGCCGGCATCAAGCCGATCATCGGCTCTGACCTGTGGCTGTCCAATATCCACGACCCGGAGCACCCCTACCGTCTGACACTGCTGGCGATGAACGATGTCGGCTATCGCAACCTGACCGAGCTGATCTCGCGAGGCTGGATGCACGGTCAGCGTCAGGGGCGGGCGATTCTCGACAAGGCCTGGGTCATGGAGCAGAGCGAAGGTTTGATCGCGCTGTCCGGGGGTCGTGATGGCGAGGTCGGTCGTTACCTGCTGAGTGATCATCAGCATGAGGCCCACCAGGTGCTGGAGGAGTGGACATCGGCCTTCCCCGGCCGCTTCTACCTCGAGCTGACCCGCACCGGCCGCCCTCTGGAAGAGGACTGTGTGCATGCCTCGGTGGCGCTGGCACTGGAAACCGATACGCCGGTGGTGGCGACCAATGACGTGCGCTTTCTCGCGCGAGAGGATTTCTGGGCTCACGAAACGCGGGTGTCGATTGGTGAGGGGCGTGCACTGGATGACCCGCGCCGTGAACGCCGCTACACCGAGGAGCAGTATTTCAAGAGCCCGACGGAAATGGCCGAGTTGTTCGCCGACATTCCCGAGGCCATCGAGAACACGGTGATGATCGCTGCACGCTGCAGCGTTGACGTGCGGCTTGGGGAAATATTCCTGCCCGAGTACGGCATTCCCGACGGCATGACCCAGGACGAGTTCTTTCGCAAGATTTCCCATGATGGTCTAACCGAGCGTCTGGATGCGCTGTATCCGCTGGAGACACATCCGCGCGGCACCGAGGAATGGGCTGAGACCGAGAAACGCTACCGTGAGCGTCTCGATTTCGAGCTCAACATCATTCTGCAGATGGGGTTCCCCGGTTACTTCCTGATCGTGATGGATTTCATCCAGTGGGCCAAGGACAACGATGTCCCGGTGGGGCCGGGTCGTGGCTCCGGTGCCGGCTCGCTGGTCGCCTACGCGCAGAAGATCACCGATCTCGACCCGATCCAGTATGACCTGCTGTTCGAGCGCTTCCTCAACCCGGAACGTGTCTCGATGCCCGACTTTGACGTCGACTTCTGCATGGAGAAGCGTGACCGGGTCATCGACTATGTGGCGGAGCGCTACGGGCGGAATGCGGTATCGCAGATCGTCACCTTCGGCACCATGGCCGCCAAGGCGGTGGTTCGTGATGTCGCTCGTGCTCAGGGCAAACCCTATTCGCTGGGTGACAAATTGTCCAAGCTGATCCCCTTTGAAGTGGGTATGACGCTGGGCAAGGCCATTGAGCAGGAGCCTCAGCTCAAGGATTTCATCGACGTCGATGAAGATGCCCAGGAAATCTGGGAGATGGCGCTCAAGCTCGAGGGGGTCACTCGCGGAACCGGCAAACACGCCGGTGGTGTGGTGATCGCACCGACCAAACTGACCGACTTCGCACCATTGCTGTGCGACGAGGAGGGCAATGGTCTGGTGGTGCAGTTCGACAAGAATGACATCGAGGATGCGGGTCTGGTCAAGTTCGACTTCCTCGGTCTACGAACGTTGACCATCATCGACTGGGCGCTGGAGATGGTCGACAAGGTGCGGGCCGTCAATGACCAGGGTCCGCTGGATATCGATACCATCCCGCTGGATGACGGCAAGACCTTCGAAATGCTCAAGAAGGCCGAGACGACCGCGGTCTTCCAGCTTGAATCGCGCGGCATGAAGGAACTGATCAAGCGCCTGTTGCCCGACTCGTTGGAGGACATGATCGCCCTGGTGGCCTTGTTCCGCCCGGGACCTCTCCAGTCCGGCATGGTCGATGACTTCATCAACCGTAAGCATGGCCGGGCCGAGATTTCCTATCCACACCCGGATTATCAGCATGAACTGCTCAAACCGGTACTGAACCCCACCTACGGCATCATCCTCTATCAAGAGCAGGTGATGCAGATTGCCCAGGTGATGGCTGGCTACTCTCTGGGTCAGGCTGACCTGTTGCGCCGCGCAATGGGCAAGAAGAAGCCGGAAGAGATGGCCAAGCAGCGCGTAGGGTTCATGGAGGGCTGCGAGGCCAACGGCATCAGTGCTGACCTGGCAGGTAATATCTTCGACCTGGTGGAGAAGTTTGCCGGTTACGGCTTCAACAAGTCGCACTCGGCAGCCTATGCACTGGTGTCCTACCAGACCGCCTGGTTGAAGGCGCACTACCCGGGACCGTTCATGGCGGCGGTGATGTCCACCGAAATGGACAACCTCGACAAGGTGGTGCCGCTGATTGAGGAGTGTCGCAACCTCAAGCTCACCGTGACGCCGCCTGACGTCAATGTTGGTGGTTACAAGTTTACCGTCGATGACCAAGGGCGAGTGGTCTACGGCCTCGGTGCCATTCGTGGGGTCGGTGAAGGCCCGATCGGGGCAATTGTCGAGGCGCGCAGTGCGGATGGTCCCTTCCAGGATCTGTTCGATTTCTGCCGCCGTGTGGATCCAAAACGCATGAACAAGCGTACCCTGGAGGCGCTGATTCGCTCTGGTGCATTGGATAACCTTGGCCCGAATCGTGCCGTACTGGCCGCAGCGCTGGACGACGCTCTGCGCGCTGCTGCACAGAACCAACAGAATCAGAATGCCGGGATGATGGATCTGTTCGGCGAGGCTTTTGTCGCCGACGAGGAGGAGTCTTCCGATCCTTACGCCGACTACAGCCGCGCTCGTGAATGGACCGATCGTGAGCGACTCGCGGGCGAGAAAGACACTCTGGGACTGTACCTGACCGGGCATCCTATTGATGAGTACGAGACAGAATTGGCACGCTTTGTCTCGACGCGTATTGCCGACCTCAAACCTTCACGGGAACCCCAGCGGGTGGCCGGTCTGGTTGTTGGTATGCGCACCATGAAATCCAAACGCGGCGATACCATGGCCTTCCTGACCCTCGATGATCGTACCGGGCGGATCGAGGCATCGCTGTTTGGCGAACTGTTCGATAGCGTGCGTGCTCAGTTGGATAACGCTGAGGTGCTGATCATCGAAGGCGAAGTGTCCAGCGATGATTACTCAGGCGGTCTGCGCTTGCGTGGCAAGGACGTCACGCCGATGGTGCAGGCACGTACACGCTTCGGTCAGGCGGTGGAGGTGTCGATCAATGCCGGCAACGCCAATGGACGCCTGATCGACAGCCTGCATCAGAGTCTGGCGCCCCATCGTAGTGAGGAGGGCTTGCCTGTCCGACTGCGTTACCGCAGCCATGAAGCCTGTGGTTGGCTTGAATTCGATGAGCAGTGGAAAGTCATGCCCAGCGACGAGCTGTTGATCGCGCTGCGTGAAGTGGAAGGTCAGGACGGGGTGCGACTGAAGTATCGTTGAGGTGTGCGAGCTGTAAGCTATAAGTTTCAAGCGGTAAGGAACCCCGGCAGCAGCGAGTCCGGAGCTTCGGGTTCGCTGTGCTTGAGCTTGAAGCCAGACTCTCTGTGCTCCTATCTGTGATTCATGAAGCCGCACGGAGCGGCTCGTCGCTCGGGGCTTGCAGCTTATCTCTGGGCCGCATGCGGCCCGAGGCTTGCGTGTGTCGCCCAGGGTGCGATAATGCTCCCCACTTTATTCTTGCCATGGGTAGGTCTCGGGATCGTCTCCCGACCTGCCTTCGATGATCACAAGGCACTTGCCCATGAACCCGAACTATCTCGATTTCGAACAGCCCATCGCCGAGCTTCAGGCCAAGATCGAAGAGCTGCGTCTGGTCGGTAACGACAGCAAGGTCAGCCTCAGCGATGAGATTTCTCGACTCGAGGAAAAAAGCCGCAAGCTGACCGAGTCCATCTTCAAGGATCTTTCGCCCTGGCAGGTATCCCAGCTGTCGCGTCACCCTCAGCGGCCCTACACGCTCGATTATCTGGAGCACGTGTTCACCGATTTCGATGAACTGCATGGTGATCGTGAGTTTGCTGATGATGCGGCCATCGTTGGTGGTGTGGCGCGTCTCAATGATCGTCCGGTGATGATTATCGGTCACCAGAAGGGCCGTGACGTCAAGGAGAAGGTGCGCCGCAACTTTGGTATGCCGCGCCCTGAAGGCTACCGCAAGGCCTGTCGTTTGATGGAGATGGCCGAGCGTTTCAAGTTGCCGGTACTGACCTTCATTGATACGCCAGGCGCTTATCCCGGCATTGATGCCGAAGAGCGTGGCCAGAGTGAAGCCATCGCTTATAACCTGGCCGTCATGTCGCGCCTGAAGACACCGATCATCTCCACGGTAGTGGGTGAGGGTGGCTCCGGTGGAGCACTGGCGATCGGCGTCTGTGATGAGCTGATGATGCTCGAGTACGGCACCTATTCGGTGATCTCACCGGAAGGCTGTGCTTCGATCCTGTGGAAGAGCGCCGAACGTGCCTCGGATGCGGCTCAGGCGATGGGCATCACTGCCACGCGGCTCAAGGAGCTGGGCTTCGTCGATACCCTGATCAAGGAACCGTTGGGCGGTGCGCATCGTTTCCCGCAGCAGACCGCCGAGCGAGTTCGTGATGCCATCTGCGATGGCCTCGAGCGTCTTGATGCCCTCGATACTGATGCTCTACTCGAGCGTCGCTACAAGCGCCTGATGAGCTACGGCGCGCCTGCCTGAGCTAAGCCTGCTGCCTGCCGGGAGCCCATTTACCGAGCGCCCACACGGTATGAGCCTGCTGTTGAGTTTGGCTGAGCTGCTCGAGAGATACCGCGGTGGGCAACCAGGCAACCGCGACTATTGAAGTAGCGCCATGAGCCCCCCGTTCGACAACGTCGAGCGGGGGGCTTTACGTCGGCACCGGTAGCCCGGACTCCCTCATCGGAGACATTCGCCATTGGTCCTACGTCGTCGTCGGCGCCCGGGGATGGTGTACCCTGTGGCGGCAGTATACCGCTACGCCTGATGCGGCATGTGACCGACGGACCGCTCGGGACGTTCTGGGATCGGGAGGTGGATGTGGTGGGGATGAACGCAGGGCTGGCGCGCACTGGTCAAGGTGGGGCATCGAGCCCGTGGCTGGCCGGCATCCGTGGCTCATCGCGGGGCTGGCGACGCGGATGCCGATCACTGTTGCTGGGGTTGGGGCTACTAGGGCCAGGACTGGGAGCAGGACCAGGGCTGTTGGCACCGGTGGCCTATGCCGCTGATGCTCCTCCACGCCTGGTGGTGCTGACATCGTTTTCGGAGCAGGTCAGTCAGGAACTGGCCGACGCCTATCTCCGCGAGTCTCCCGGCGTCACGCTTGCGTTCATTCACAAGAAGACCAGCGCCGCGCTCAATCACCTCGAAAGGGACTTGGGGCCGACGCCTGACCTGGTGATGGCCAGTGCCCTCGATGCCTTCGGCTGGATGGCCGAACGTGACCTGCTGGTACCAGCGGGGGCCCTGGTCGCTCAAATGGCTCCCCACATTGAGCCGTCGCTAGAGCCTTACTGTGTACCCTTCGCCCGCGCAGGCTATGGCTTGATGTGGCATCGAGGCTACCTCGAGCTCCATGGCTTGAACCCGCCGAGTGGCTGGGAGGCGTTGCTCGAACCAGGTTTTACCGGCCAGGTTGCGATGTCATCACCGGCCCGTTCAGGTACCACCCATGTGATTGTCGAGTCGCTGCTCCAGGCCCGCGGCTGGGAGCCGGGCTGGGCCTATTTGATGACGCTGGGAGGGCGGCTGGCCACGGTGACAGCCCGCAGCTTTGGGGTGCCCATCGGCATCCAGCGAGAGCGTTTCGGTGTTGGCCTGGTGGTGGATGCGCTCGCCGCTCCGGCCATCGTCGTTGACGCCGACATCGGCTTTACCTATCCCGTACCGGTCACGGTTCTTCCGGTGTGTGCCGCCCTGGTGCGTGGCGGTGCCGAACTCGACGAGGCGCGACGATTCCTGCGCTTCTTGACGTCGCCGTCCGGTCAGCGCGTACTGGCTTCGCCGTCACTTGGGCGTTATCCCATCGACCCTGTGGTGACGACCGGTATACCTGACCATCCGTTGACGCATCTTGTACCGGGCCAGGTGCGCCTCGCCTACGACGCCGAGCTATCGCGTCGACGCTACGGTCTGGTCAATGCTCTGTTCGATCACCTGGTGACCTACCGACTGGATCGTCTACGCGAGTTCTGGGTGCGGCATGATGAGCTGGCGGTCCAGCTAGCGTCGAGATCGGAAAGCGGCATGGACACTGAGGCTTCCACCCGAGATCGCTCCGATCTGGCCAGGGCCAGAGAACTCGCCACCCGCGTACCGTTCGCCGCCGAGCGCCTCGCCGATGCCGAGCTTCTGGCGCAGTTCAGTCGCCATCAGCCCGGATTGATGGCAGGAGCAGTGCAGCGCGAAGAAGAAGCGGCCTGGCGAGAGCGGCTCGATACCGATCTTGAGGCGGCACGCGCCTTGCTGGAAGCGCTGGCTGCCCGGCTTGGGGTATCCACCAGTGTAGGTGCAGCACCGTGAATGTCTGGCCGCGGGAGACTACGCTGCAGCGGCTGTGGCGACGCCTCGGGGTCAAGGTATTCTCGGCGCTGGCCGGGCTGATTGCGGTCATCGTATTGGTTGCGCTGGGAGCTTGGCTTGCCTTCAGCGATGTGGCAGAGCGGATGACTGAGATCAGCGAGCGCCAGTTGCCGGTGATCGTCCGTTCGGCGCGCTTTGCCGAGATCGGCAGCGACCTGGTGGCCACCGCCCCACGTCTGCTGACGGCACGCTCGAGCTGGGAACAGGAGAGCCTTTGGGCCGAATTACAGGCACGCTTGGCACAGCTCGAAGCGCTGCGGCCGCTGGCCACTGAGGAGGCCTCGGCAGATGGCGTCGGCGCGATGATTGGTGATGCGGCGCTGACCGATCTGATCGACCGTATCCGTCGCAATCTGCTGGCGCTGAATGCCAATGTCAGCCTCGGCTTCGAACTGGGCCGAGCCAACCGAGAGCGCTCCGAGGCGCTGCGCTGGACCCACGTCACCTTCCTCGATGAGATTGAGCCGATCCTCGAGGACAGCCGTTTCAACACTGAGATTGAAATGGAACAGTGGTCCCTGGCCGGGTCCAATGCAGACCAGAGCCGTTCACGGGCCAACCTGCTGCACACCATCGGCGTGCGTGACCGCTTGCTCGAAGTCAATGCCGATGCCAACCTGCTCGTCGGCTTGACCCTGAGGGCGGCTAGCCAGCAGGACAGCCTGGATATCGAGCATACCCGACAGTACCTCGGGGAGGTGGGCGACCGGCTGCGCGACAATCTCGTGCCCCTGCGCGACGAAGACAGCGCGATCACCCTGCGCGAGTCGGTCCACGCCATGCTGACCTTCGCCGAAGGTGGGACCAGCCTGCCGGCTCTGCGCCAACGCGAGTTGGCCCTCGCTCAGCGCAACATGTCCCTGATCAACGACAACGAGGCGCTGATCAGTGAGCTCAAGGGCGAAATCGCTGTGCGTATTCAGCGTTCCCAAGGCGAGGCCGAGGCCGCCGCCGGAGAGGCCCGGGCCAGCGTCCAGCGCGGTAAGATGCTGCTGGTCGTGATGTCATTGGTGGGGCTTTCCGTGGCCATCGCCATCGGCTGGTGGTACGTGGGACGGCGCCTGCTTGGGCGGCTCAAGCGCCTGCGCGGACACATGGCCGCGATTGCCGGCGGTGATCTCGAAGTAAAGATCGATGTCGGTGGCAACGACGAGATCACCGATATGGCCAGGGCGTTGGTGGTCTTTCAGCAAACTGCCGTGGAAGTCGAGAATGCCAATGCCCAGGCGCTGATCGATAATGCCCTGGTGGGGCTCGTCAGCACCGACGACGCGGGGGTGGTCGAGTTCGTCAACCCCAACGCCCGCGAGCTGTTCGCAGTGACCGACGATGACGTGATAGGAGCTCGCTTCGTTGAAGCCTTCATCGCCGAGCATGCCCGCGACGGGGTGGATCTCGAGGCTCTGATGGAAGGCGGCGCCACCGCGCATCCCTTGACCACCTCCGGGTGTCGGCGCGATGGCAGCACCTTTCCGTTGGACCTGAGCCTGCGGGTCTATCACCGCCGCCGCCGTCGTCAGCTGCTGTTGACCCTCGCCGATGCCACCGAGCGGCTGGAGGCCAAGCGTCTGCTTGAGCGACGTATCGCCGAGCGTACCCGAGATCTGCGTGGCGCCAATCGTCGCCTCAAGGACGCAGTGGCCGAGCGCCAGCTGACTGAAGCGGAACTGCGCAGTGCCAATCAGGAACTGGTCCAGGCAACGAAGCTTGCAAGCCTTGGCCAGCTATCGGCGAGCATCGTCCATGAACTGAACCAACCGCTCAGTGCACTGCGCTATCGCCAACACAATGCGCGCCAGCTGCTGGCTCTCGAACGCCACGATGAGGCTCTGGAATGCCTCGGCACCGCCGAGCAACTGGCCGACAAGATGGCCAGGATCATCAATCACCTGAAGGTTTTCTCACGCAAGGCCGCCGAAGTCACCGAGCCGGTCGATCTGACCCAGGTGGTCGACAGCGCCCTGTCGCTGTTCGCCCAGCGTCTGGCGCGGATGGACTGTCGGCTCGACTGGCAGACTGAACCGGCGTTGCCCAGGGTGCTCGCCGATCCAATTCGTCTGGAGCAGGTGATGGTCAACCTGATCGGTAACGCCCTCGATGCCGTGGAAGAGTGCGACCATCCATTGTTGACCCTCGAGACTCGACTCGAGGCCGACCAGGTGGTGCTGGCGGTCAGCGACAACGGCATTGGCATGTCGGAGTCGGTTATGGCCCAGATGTTCGATCCGTTCTTTACCACCAAGGCCACCGGGCAGGGGCTTGGGATGTCGATCTCGCGCAAGATCCTGCGCGAGCTTGGTGGCGAGATGGCGGTCCATAGCCGGCCCGAGAAGGGCACCCGAATCGAGTTGAGTCTACGAAGGAGCCAAGCCGCATGACGACAGCCGCTACCGATGGCCACATTCTGCTGATCGAGGACGAGCGTGACGTTCGTGAAGCCGCCTGCCTGACCATGGAACTCGCTGGCATGACGGTGCTGGCCTTCGACCGCGCCGAGCCGGCGCTGGCCCAACTGACCCCGGACTATCCCGGCATCGTGCTCTCGGACATCAAGATGCCCGGTATGGACGGCATGGCGCTGTTGGCGCGGGTGCAGCGCCTCGACGCCGAGTTGCCGGTGATCCTGATCTCCGGCCACGCCGATATCGCCATGGCAGTGGAGGCCGTGCGTGGCGGGGCCTACGATTTCATCGAGAAGCCTGCCGATCCCGAACGCTTGATCGAGGAAGTGCGACGCGCCCAGCGCACCCGCACGCTGGTGCTCGAGAACCGCCGCCTGAAATCGGCGTTGGCCGGCCGCCAGGGGCTCGATGCCAGGATCGTGGGGGACAGCGCCGTCATGGTGCGCTTGCGCGAGTTGATCACCACTCTTGCCGAAGCCGACGTCGACGTGCTGATCAACGGCGAGACTGGTACCGGCAAGGAGTTGGTGGCGCGCAGCCTGCACGAGGTTAGCTCGCGGCGGGAAGGACATTTCGTTGCGCTCAACTGTGGCGCCTTGCCCGAGTCGTTGATCGAGAGCGAACTGTTTGGCCATGAGATCGGCGCTTTCACCGGCGCCAGCAAGAAGCGTATCGGAAAACTTGAATACGCCAACGGCGGCACGCTGTTTCTTGACGAGCTCGAGAGCATGCCGCTGACGCTGCAGATCAAGCTGCTGCGTGTGCTGCAGGAACGTTGCCTGGAGCGTCTTGGCGGCAATGCCAATATCGCCATTGATGTGCGCGTGGTGGCTGCCTCCAAGCGTGACCTGGCAGAGGCCGCGCGACTCGGAGAGTTTCGCGAGGACCTCTTCTACCGCCTGAATGTTGCCACCCTCGACCTGCCGCCCCTGCGTGAACGCCGTGATGATGTCGGGTTGTTGTTTGGCCACTGCCTCAAACCCGCCGCCGAGCGCTTTCGCCGTCCGGTGCCAGCGCTAGCCGCACATCACCTGGAGGCGCTGATGGCCTACGACTGGCCGGGCAATGTGCGCGAGCTGCAGCATGAAGCCGAACGCTTCGTGCTTGGCATCTCGATGCTCCTGTCGGGTTCGCAAGATATCGGCCGTGACAGCGCTGAGGAGGGCGATGCCGCCAGCGGCAGCTTACCCGAGCGCTTGGCGCGCTTCGAACGCGAACTGCTGTGCCAGGCGCTGTCGGCAGCTCAGGGGCGCGTGACTGAAGCCGCCGAGCGCCTCGGCATTCCACGCAAGAAGCTCTATCTGCGCATGCAACGCCACGGCATCGACAAGGTTCGCTTCAGCGGCGCAGAGGACGGGGAGCCGTAGCTCGAGCCGGTAATCGCGTGGGACTCGACCGCTGGATGAGGAAGTGGAGAGCCATGCGTTCAGTCCTGGTTGGCGATCTCCTCGCGTCGGAGTTGAATCGACATTCGCCGACTCTCTGTGTCAGTAGTGACTCGCTGATCCGGCTGCTGCGGGGCGGCTTTGACACATGGATGAGAGGTTGAGCGGGTCTATTCTATTTTCTGGAGGTTTTAAAAGGCAACATAAACAGTGTGTTGCATGGTTTTTCAGGTTCTGGCATGGACCTTGCTCCTGGAGAGAACGTCACCGCTTTGCAGGGCGGTTTCACTCTCTGATGTTAATAATAATGACAGGAGTCATCCATGCACGCTGTTATCCAACCATCCAGACGTTTGTTCAAGGCCAGCGCTCTCGCCCTGGCGATTGTCGCTGCCGGTAACGTTCAGGCCGAAGAGCGCCTGGTGATCGTGACCTCCTTTCCGTCGGATCTGACCAGCGTCTTTACCGATGCTTTCGAGCAGGCCAACCCGGACATCGACGTCGAGATCCTCAACAAGAAGACCAGTGCGGCGATCAAGTTCATTCAGGAGACCCGCGAGGGCAATCCCACCGACCTGTTCTGGGCCTCGGCACCCGATGCTTTCGAGGTGCTCAAGGACGATGGTCTGTTGTTGGAGTACCGGCCATCGGCCGAAGGCATTCCCGAGACCATCGGTGCCTTCCCGATCCATGATCCGGAAGGCTTCTACACCGGCTTCGCCGCCTCCGGCTACGGCATCATGTACAACGAGCGCTACCTGGCGGCCAAGGATCTGCCGGCCCCCACCGAGTGGGAAGACCTCGAGAAGCCCGTCTACTTCGGTCACGTTGGGATGTCGGCGCCATCGCGCTCGGGCACCACCCATCTAACCGTCGAGACGGTGCTGCAGGGCGAAGGCTGGGAGGCGGGCTGGGGCGTGCTCAAACGCATGTCAGGCAACTTTGCCTCGGTCACCGAGAGAAGCTTCGGTGTGCCTGATGGCGTCAATAGCGGCAACTTCGGCATCGGCGTGGTCATCGACTTCTTCGGCCTGTCGTCCATGGGCGCCGGTTTCCCGGTGAATTTCGTCTATCCGTCGACCACCGCCCTGGTACCGGCCAATATCGGCATCATCGACAACGCCCCCAACACCGACGCCGCCGAGGACTTCATCGAGTTCCTGCTTTCCGAGACTGGCCAGCAGCTGCTGCTCGATCCGAGGATCCGCCGCCTGCCGGTCAACCCGAGCATTTACGAGCAGGCGCCTCCTGGTTTCCCCAATCCCTTCGAGGACGAGCAGTTGAGCGCCTCGCTGCACTTCGATCTGGACATCTCCAAGGCGCGCTACAACCTGGTCAATGCGCTGTTCGACGTGATGGTGACCTACCGCCTGAATGACTTGCGAGAGGCCACCGAGGCGATCTATGCCGCCGAGGCTGCCCTGGCCGACTCCGGAGCTGCCAACGACGAGGCCAAGGCCTTGATCAGCGAGGCGCGTGAGCTGGTGTCTGCGGTGCCGGTCAGCGAAGCCGAGGCTGCCGACCCGGCTTTTCAGGCAGCCTTCACCACCAGCCGCAAGACCGCAGCGGACTCGACGATGGGGCGTCAGGCCGAGATCGAGGCCGAGTGGGATGAGGCGACGCGCGCCAACTACCAGAGAGCCGTAGAGCTTGCCGAGCAGGCGAGGGCGCTGCTGTAAGCCACTGATTGTATGTCCCCGGGCGGCGGCCCGAGTGGTCGCTGCCTCTTCGTCCCCCGACTTCTCGAGGTAGTTATGACTGGCTCTGTGATACGCCCGCGGTTATGGCGCATGCCGGACTTTTCGTCCGCCCAGTGGGGCCCTGGTCTGGTGGCGCTGCTGATCGGCCTGTTTCTGCTGATCGTGCTGGTGCTGCCGGTGGCCAAGGTGGTCTATGTGGCCTTCCAGGACCCGAGCACCGGCGCGCTGACGCTGAACAACTTCATCGACTTCTTCAACGCCTCGCTGTTTCGCGAATCCTTCGTCAATTCGCTGTATGTCTCGGCCATGTCGGTGGTCTTTGCCACGTTCATCGCCATGCCGCTTGCCTACTTCACCAGCCGTTTCAATTTCGCCGGATCGGCACTGATCCAGACCCTTGGCATCATCCCGCTGATCATGCCTCCCTTCGTCGGTGCGGTGGCCATGCAGCTGTTCTTCGGTGGCAACGGCAGCATCAATCTGCTGCTCGATCAGTACTTCGGCTTCACAGTTCCCTTCATGGACGGGCTCAACGGGGTCATTCTGGTCCAGTCGGTGCACTTCTTTCCGTTCATTCTGATCAACCTGTCGACGAGTCTGAAGAACATCGATCGCTCTATGGAAGAGGCGGCACTGAACCTGGGATCCAGCGGCATGCGCCTGTTCCGGCGTATCGTCTTTCCGCTCGGCATGCCCGGCTACGTGGCCGGTGCGTCGCTGGTCTTTCTCAAGGTCTTCGATGACCTCGGCACGCCACTGCTGCTCAACGTCAACAATATGCTGGCGCCCCAGGCGTACCTGCGCATCAGCTCGGTGGGCATCTCCGATCCGATCGGCTATGTGATTTCGGTGATCCTGGTGGTGTTCTCGATCTTCTCCCTGTGGCTGTCGTTTCTGGCCATGAAGGGCAAGGACTACGCCACCACCCAGAAGGGCGGAGGTGGCCTGCTCAAGCGTGACCTGAGCCGCTGGGAGCAAATCGGCTGCTATGCCGTCATTCTGATCATCCTGGCTTTCGTGCTGGCGCCACACATGGCGCTGTTCATGCTATCCATCGCTTCGATCTGGTCCTACAGCCCGGTGCCGGACGGCTACACCCTTGATCACTACGCGACGGTCTTCGAGGGGGCGATGGGCTTTATCAAGAACACTTTGCTGTACGCCGGGCTCGCCGGGCTCATCGACGTGATCCTCGGCACCGCCATCGCCTATGTGGTGTGGCGCACCAGAATCTGGGGAGCCAAGGCGCTGGACTTCGTGGCCATGGGGGCGGTGGCGATTCCCGGGGTGGTGCTGGGTATCGGGTATCTGCGCATGTTCTACAGCGTTGACATGCCATTCTCCGACGTGCCGCTGGCGACCTTCTGGGGGGTGATCGTGATCGCGCTGGCGGTACGCCGTCTGCCCTACGCCCTGCGTGCCTGCGTGGCGGCACTGCAGCAGATTTCGGTATCGCTTGAAGAAGCCGCCGAGAGCCTCGGGGCAAGCAAGCGGCGCACCATCCGGCGCATCGTGGTACCGCTGATGACCGGCGGTATCCTGGCTGGTTTCATCACCAGCTTTGCCACCGCCGCGGTGGAGTTGTCGGCCACCATCATGCTGGTGTCATCGGAGTCCGATGCGCCGCTGGCCTATGGCATCTATATCTACATGCAGTCGGCGGCCGGACGTGGTCCTGGTGCTGCACTCGGCATCATCGCCGTGCTGATTGTTGGTCTCGGGACCTACCTGTCGCACTGGTTTATCGAGCGCAGCAAGCGCAGCCAACCCAACGTATCCTGACGGAGACTCATTGCCATGTTGAACAACAGCGAATCCAAAGGCATCAAGATTCAGAACGTGGGCCTGAGCTTCGGCGAAACCGAGGTGCTGAAGAGGGTCAGTCTCGAGATCGAGCCAAGCGAGTTCTTTGCTTTCCTCGGCCCTTCAGGTTCCGGCAAGTCGACGCTTTTGCGCGCCATAGCGGGCTTCGGCCCGACGCCGACCGGTCGTATTCTGGTCGGCGATCAGGACGTCACTCGCCTGCCTCCCTGGCAGCGCAATGTGGGCATGGTGTTCCAAAGCTATGCTCTGTGGCCGCACATGAGCGTGCGCAAGAATGTCGCCTTTGGTCTCGAGGAACGCAAGGTGCCTCAGCAGGAAATCAACCGCCGGGTTGGCGAAGCGCTGGAGCTGGTCGGGCTCTCGGCGCTGGCTGAGCGCAAGCCCAATGAGCTTTCAGGCGGCCAGCAGCAGCGTATCGCTCTGGCCCGCACCGTGGTGGTCGAGCCTCGGGTGCTACTGCTTGACGAGCCGCTGTCGAATCTCGATGCCAACCTGCGGGTGCAGATGCGTCGCGATATCCTCAATCTGCAGCGCGAGCTCGGCCTGACCACGATCTTCGTCACCCACGATCAGGAAGAGGCCAACACCACGTCTGACCGCATGGCGGTACTCAGCGACGGCGTTATCCAGCAGGTCGGGGCGCCCAGGGAGCTCTATGACCATCCCTGTAATCGCTTCGTGGCGGGATTTCTGGGCTCGGCCAATATCCTCGATGGTGCTCTGCAGACCGGAGCCCTCGGCCAGGTATTCGTGTCCGACAAGGGGATCGAGCAGCCGGTGGACAACCCTCTGGCAATCGAACGTGGGAGCCTGGTGTTTCGCCCGCAGAGCACGATGCTCGGAGGGCTCGAAGAGGCAAGCGGTGAGCACCTGACCTTCAACGGTCGGGTGGTGTACCGGGAGTTTCTCGGCAGTCTGATCCGTTACGGCGTTGATGTCAGCGGGCATCACCTGGCCGTCGATGAAGTGCACACCATCGGTAAGCACCATGTCGAGGTGGGCAGCAACGTCGTGCTGCGGGTGCCCAGGGACCAGACGGTGCTGGTCGCCGCCTGAGGCATGTCATGGAGGTATTTCATCGGGGTGCTTCCAGCGGTTCGCCAACAGGGCTTTCGCCGCGAGGAGAGGCGCGGTAGCCTTCTCCCATCGCGTTCGCCGCCGGGAGCCCCGATGACCCTTGCTCTTCATATCGATCGCGCCCTGGCACAGACCGTGCCGGGGCGCGCCGTCTGGGTTGCGCTGTCCGGTGGGCTCGACTCTTCGCTGCTGCTGGCTCTGGCGGTGGCGGCCTGTCGTCGTCATCCGCGCCCCCTGTATGCGCTTCACGTCGACCACGGCTTGCAGCCGGCGGCCGCCGACTTCGAGCACCACTGTCGTCGGCTGTGTTCGCAGCTCGGCGTGCCGCTCTTTGTTGAACGTGTCCACGTCGATGCGGCATCGGGCCACGGCATCGAGGGCGCCGCCCGTAAGGCGCGCTATATGGCTTTCCAGCAGACCATCTCTGCCGGCGATACCCTGTGGCTGGCCCAGCATCGCGATGACCAGGCCGAGACCTTCCTGCTGGCAGCATTGCGTGGTTCAGGTACGGGAGGGTTGGCGGCGATGCCTATGGCGCGTGAGCTGAGTGGCATTCATCTGCAGCGCCCCTTGCTCAAGGTCTCTCGTGCCGAACTTGAAGAGGTCGCGCAGGGCATGGGCCTTGAGTGGCAGGAAGACCCCAGCAATGCCGAGGTTGTCTTCGATCGCAACTATCTACGCCATAGGGTGCTACCGCAGTTGCAGGAGCGCTGGCCGCAGGCAACAGCGGCATTGGCGCGTTCGGCGCAGTGGATGGGCGAGGCCGATAGCCTGTTGACTGAATTGGCGGCGGAAGAGCTGCACCGCCTCGGTGGTCTGCCGGCGGAGCTGCCGTTGGAGCGCTTGATGCTGTTGACTCCGTCTCGCCAACGGCTACTGATTCGGTTCTGCGCTCGCCAATTGGGGCTGCCAACGCCTCCTGCCGCGCGTTTGGCCACGCTACTTGATCAATTGTCAGCACGCCAGGATGCCCAGGTTCGGGTCAGTTGGAGTGGTGCTGAGGCTCGCTGTTGGCGTGGCGTGTTATGGCTGATGTCCGATGAAGTTCAATCGTTCGACACAGCGCTTGAGTGGGACGGTAGCTCGATGCTGGAGACGCGCTGGGGGCGGCATCCATTGGCGCTTTCACTGCCCGGCGAGGAGCCGGTTGGCAAGCTGGCGCTTCGTCCACGACAGGGTGGCGAGAGCTTACGACTACCTCAGCGAGGGCGACGCGATCTCAAACGATTGCTGCAGGAGTTGGGAGTGCCTACCTGGCGACGTCAGGGGATTGCTGTGGTCTGGCGCGGGGAACTGGCAATTGCGGCCCTCGACATGATCGAGGGCCGTTGGCTGGTGGTGGCAGAGGGTTGGCAGTCCCGGGGCCCCTGGTGGCCCAGTGCCGGGGATCTCTGAAAAGCTGGATCAGCCCGATGCGGGCGTCTTTCTCTGCTGCTCCATGCTCTCGACCTGCAGCGCGAAACCGAAGTCGGTATTAGTCATATAACGTGCTTCCTGCTCGAGATCAGTCATCATCAGACCGGGTTCATCGCTCGATTCGATGGTCAGACGCAGTGATTCTCCATCGGTTTCCAGGCGCGGTACTTCCGGTGGTGTTTCCGGCCGCGAGTGGTTGAGCAGTACCGCCAGGCGTAACAAACGAGCGAGGCGTTGATGGGAGGTCTGTTCCGATACGGGCAGCGCTTGCCATTCCTTGAGCGGAAACTTGCGTCGATGGGCACGTACCAGGAAGGCCAGCAGACGCTGCTCGGGTCGCGAGAAGCCAGAGAGGTCGGAGTGTTCGAGCAGATAGGCGCCATGACGGTGGAACTGGTTGTGTGAGATGGCCTGGCCGATCTCGTGCATCCAGCAGGCCCAGTCGAGGAAGCGTGCCTGATCATCGTCGATCTGCCAGGCATGGCGTACCTGGTTGAGCAATGCCTTGGCCGTGGCAGCGACATTATCGGCTTGACGAGTGTCAACACCATAGCAGCGCGCCAGCATTTCGAGACTCTTGAGTCGCGAGTCTTCGGGACTGTTGCGTCCTGCCATGTCGTACAGCACACCTTCGCGGAGAGCGCCGTCGGCAAAGCGCATCTGCTCGAGATCGAAGGCCTCGAAAGTAGCGCTGAGAATGGCGATGCCCGCCGGGAAAACTCGGGAGCGGTCAGCTTTCAGACCCTCCATGTCGACCTTGTCGAGCTGGCGGCACTTGATCAGACGCTTGCGCAACAATGCCAGCCCATCTCGAGTGATTACCCCTTCCGGTGCATCACCAGCGGCGGCCAGCACTGCCGCTGCGGCCTTGATGGTGCCGCTGGAGCCGACAGGGTCATCCCAGCCGAGCTTGAGATAGGGGCGACGGATATTGGCCAGTTCCGAAAGCGCTGCCAGTTCGGCCTGGCGCATGCGCTTCTCGGTAATCTCGCCGTCGGCAAAGAACTGGCGTGTGTAGGTCACACACCCCATGCGCAGGCTTTCCAGTGCACGTGGCTCGAACTGCTCGCCGATGATGAACTCGGTCGAGCCACCACCGATGTCGACGATCAATCGGCGCCCACTCTCGGCCAGCGCATGTGCCGCGCCCAGGTAGATCAGGCGGGCCTCCTCTCGCCCGGCGATGATCTCGATACGGGCTCCAAGCATGGCTTCGGCACGGTCGATGAATTGTTGACTGTTCTCGGCGTCACGCAGGGCGTTGGTACCAACAACCCGCAGGCGAGAGGTCGGGATGTCCTCGATGAAAGGGGCAAACCGGTTCAGGCAGTCCAGCGCTCGGGAGATGGCTTCATCACTGAGCATACCGTCATCATCCAGGCCCGCGGCCAGCTGCACCTTTTCGCCGAGGCGCGCGACAACCTGCAAACGGTCATCCTGATAGTTGGCAACCAGCAGGTGGAAGCTGTTGGAACCGAGATCAATGGCAGCCAGTCGGGCAGGATCAGAGGGCGTTTCACCGGGTGAATCGCGTAGCGCACTTAGCGTATCCGTAGGCTGGGTCATGACGGGTCCTTCAATAGAGTTGAAATAAGGTTGCGACCGACCCTGCTCGATGTCAATGATCCAGGTGAGGTGAAACTTGCGTTCATGACTCGGGTTGTCTAGTATCGGGTCATTCGCCTGTTTCGAATGTGTTTTCCGGTTGTGGTGCTGGCACGCGCCAAGCGAATTTGAATGATACGTGCCAGTGCAATGCAATCGCCCCAAGTCGTCAGACCGCCCACTTAGGTATCAGCCCCGCATATGGGCTCAGCCCCGCGACGCTGATCAGGCGAACAACCTGCTCCCACTCCAGATACCAACGGTACTCCTGTCGGAGGCGCCGTTCGATGGCCTTGAACACCTGATCGGCCTACGAAAGAGCAGCCCGGGCTCTGAACGCATTCAAGTGGCGTCGTTTCGCCTTTTCATACTAGACGGCGCCTTGCCGCCCGGCTTCCACGAGTAACTTCTGAACTCTGATGAATCTGACCGAACTCAAGCAAAAGCCTGTGCCGGAGCTTCTCAACATCGCTCGCGAGATGGGAATCGATAATCTGGCACGGTCCCGCAAGCAAGACATCATCTTCGCGATTCTCAAGAAACATGCCAAAAGTGGCGAGGATATCTTCGGCGATGGCGTACTGGAAATTCTCCAGGACGGTTTCGGCTTCCTGCGTAGCGCAGACAGCTCCTACCTGGCCGGCCCTGACGATATCTACGTTTCTCCTTCTCAGATTCGGCGCTTTAACCTTCGCAAGGGCGACACCATCTCCGGCAAGATTCGCCCGCCCAAGGAAGGTGAACGCTACTTCGCACTGCTCAAGGTCAGCGAGATCAACCTCGACCGACCCGAGAATGCCAAGCACAAGATTCTGTTCGAGAACCTTACGCCGCTGTTCCCCGATGAACGTCTGCGCATGGAGATCGGCAACGGCTCCACCGAGGATCTCACTGCTCGTATCATCGACCTGACGGCACCGATCGGCAAAGGCCAACGTGGCCTGCTCGTATCTCCGCCCAAGGCCGGTAAGACGTTGATGTTGCAGAACATCGCAACCTCCATCACGCGCAACAACCCCGAGTGCCAGTTGATCGTTCTGCTGATCGACGAGCGCCCCGAGGAAGTGACCGAGATGTCGCGTACCGTGCGTGGTGAGGTAGTGGCTTCGACCTTCGATGAGCCGCCGGCACGCCATGTGCAGGTCGCCGAGATGGTCATCGAGAAGGCCAAGCGCCTGGTCGAGCACAAGAAGGACGTGGTCATTCTCCTCGACTCGATCACTCGTCTGGCGCGTGCCTACAACACCGTGGTGCCGTCCTCCGGCAAGGTGTTGACTGGTGGTGTCGATGCTCATGCGTTGGAGAAGCCCAAGCGCTTCTTCGGTGCCGCACGTAACATCGAGGAAGGCGGCAGCCTGACCATTATCGCCACGGCGCTGGTCGATACCGGCTCCAAGATGGACGAGGTGATCTTCGAGGAATTCAAGGGTACCGGTAACATGGAAGCCCACCTCGATCGCCGTCTTGCCGAGCGCCGCATCTATCCGGCACTCAACATTCGCCGTTCCGGTACTCGTCGCGAGGACTTGCTGGCGTCCGAGGAAGAGATGCAGCGCATGTGGATTCTGCGCAAGCTGCTCAACCCGATGGACGACACCGCCGCGACCGAGTTCCTGGTGGATCGCCTGAAGGATACGAAGACCAATATCGAGTTCTTCGAGGCTATGAAGCGTCGATAGGATGTGAGCTACGCACTCGAGCTTCGAGTGCGGCTGTAAACAAACCTCTGCAGGCTGCTGCCCGCAGAGGTTTTGTTTTTTCTGCCGGACAGCGCCTGGCGCGTAGCCCTTGCCAGCCATGATATGCTTGCCACTTTCGTGACCAGGGCAAGCGAGACAATCGCATGAAGTACCAGGATCTGCGCGAATTTATCGCCGGCCTTGAACAGCAGGGCGAACTTCACAGGGTTACTGCCGAAGTCGACCCCTATCTCGAGATCACTGAGATCTGTGACCGAACCCTGCGAGCGGGAGGTCCGGCGTTGTTGTTCGAGAACGTCAAGGGCCATGATATGCCGCTGCTCGGTAACCTGTTTGGCACCACGAAGCGGGTGGCGATGGGTATGGGGCAGGAGTCGGTGGATGCCCTCCGGGAGGTCGGTGAGTTGCTGGCTTTCCTCAAGGAGCCGGAGCCACCAAAGGGCCTGCGTGATGCCTGGAGCAAACTGCCGATCTTCAAGCAGGTGATGAGCATGGGGCCGAAGACCGTGCGCTCGGCTCCTGTTCAGCAGGTGGTATTGGAAGGTGACGATGTCGACCTCGATCGACTGCCGATCCAGCATTGCTGGCCTGGGGATGCGGCTCCTCTGGTCACCTGGCCGTTGGTGGTCACCAGGGGGCCACACAAGTCGCGCCAGAATCTCGGTATCTACCGCCAGCAGAAGTTGTCCAGTAACCGTCTGATCATGAGATGGTTATCCCACCGGGGTGGGGCACTGGATTTCCAGGAGTTCCAGACCACCAATCCGGGAGAACCCTTTCCGGTAGCTGTGGCATTGGGCGCGGATCCCGCCACCATCCTTGGTGCGGTAACGCCAGTGCCGGATAGCCTATCGGAATATGCCTTCGCTGGCTTGCTGCGTGGTTCACGTACCGAGCTGGTCAAGTGTGGGCATGCCGACTTGATGGTCCCTGCCTCGGCCGAGATCATTCTTGAAGGTTTCATCTACCCCGATGACACCGCGCCGGAAGGTCCCTATGGCGACCATACCGGCTACTACAACGAGGTCGAGCAGTTCCCGGTGTTTACGGTGACGCGCATGACCATGCGCAAGGATGCCATTTACCACTCTACCTACACCGGGCGCCCGCCGGACGAGCCGGCGATCCTCGGATTGGCGTTGAACGAGGTTTTCGTACCCATCCTGCGTCGCCAGTTTCCCGAGATCCAGGACTTCTATCTGCCGCCGGAAGGCTGCTCGTACCGCATGGCAGTGGTGACCATGAAGAAGCAGTATCCCGGCCACGCCAAGCGCGTCATGATGGGCGTTTGGAGCTTCCTGCGTCAGTTCATGTACACCAAGTTTGTGGTGGTGCTGGATGATGACGTCAATGCCCGTGATTGGCAGGATGTCATCTGGGCGATTACCACGCGCATGGATCCGGCTCGTGATACGGTCGTGGTCGAGAATACCCCCATCGATTACCTGGATTTTGCTTCCCCGGTGGCCGGACTGGGCTCCAAGATGGGGCTGGACGCCACCAATAAATGGCCAGGTGAAACGGACCGCGAATGGGGGGTTCCGATCACCATGGACGATAACGTAAAGACGCGTGTCAGCGAACGTTGGAGTGAGTTCGGCATCGCTCTCCCAGACACCGACAAGAGGTCAACATGACGGCAAAGACCCTGACCTGCCAGGTCATCGAGGTCGAGGATCTTACCCCCGACGTTTTTCGTGTACTTCTCGAAGGCCGCAACGAGGCCATGGCGCACGCTGCAGGTCAGTATCTCGAGATGCGTCTCGACGATGACATCTGGGTGCCGTTCTCGATCGCTAGCCGGCATGCGGACAACGGCCGGCTCGAGTTGCATATACAGCATTGGCCCGAGCGCTCCAATTCAGCACAGTTGCGCCGCATGCTGGTAGTCGCGGAGCACCTGACTCTTCGCTTGCCCAGTGGTGACTGTGTGTTGGATCCTGTCGGTGAGCGTCCCTTGCTGTTGATCGCCGCCGGTACTGGCTTCGCTCAGATGAAGGCGATCATCGAGGAAGCCCTGCATTGGTCGCCCGAGCGGCCCATTGCATTGTGGTGGGCAGCGCGTGAACGTCGCGACCTGTATGCCGAAACAATGGTGCGGGAGTGGGTTCAGGCTTTCCCTAATCTGAGTTTTCATGCGGTCTGTGAAGTCGGCTTCGAGGAAGGTTTCGTTGAGCCTCGGGTCGAGGGTCATCATGGTCGTGTCGATAGTGTGCTGGCGACGCAATTGAGCGACGTGTCCGCAGCGGATGTGTATATCTCCGGCTCTCCCGGGATGGTCTACGCCTGTGTCGATGTGCTGGCTTCCGTGGGGCTCGAGCCGTCGCGAGTGTTCTCCGATGTCTTTGCCTATGCGCCACGTGATCCGCTGGTGCCGACGATTGGTAGCATGGTACGCGAGGAGTCATCGTGAGCGCTGCGCCGATTCTGATCACCGGTGGCGCTCAGCGCCTTGGCCGCCACTGTGCCGAGCGGTTGGTCGGCGATGGTCACCCGGTGATCATCAGTTATCGACGTGAACGCCCCGAGCTGGAAGAGTTGCGTGGTCGCGGGGTGGTGACCCTCAAGGCAGACTTTTCCACCGAAGCCGGGATTCTCGATTTCATCGCGCGGCTCAAGCAAAGCGCCGATTCTCTGCGTGCCATTGTCCACAACGCCAGTGATTGGGCCCCCGATAGTCAGGGTGATGAGGCTGGCGCCAACTTCGAGCGGCTGTTTCGCGTGCATATGCTGGCACCGTACCTGATCAATCTGCACGCTCGTGAGTTGCTGGAGGCCTGCGTCGAGCCGCAGAGCGATATCGTGCATATCACTGATTTTGTTGCCCAGAAGGGCTCGCGTAAGCATGCTGCCTATGCGGCAACCAAGGCTGGGTTGGATAACATGACACGCTCCTTTGCTGCGATGTATGCACCACGCATACAGGTCAATGCCATTGCGCCTGCGCTGATAATGCTCAACGCCGGTGACAATGAGGACTATGTCGCCAAGGCAAAGAGCAAGTCGGCGATGCAGATCGTTCCCGGCCCCGGCGTGGTCTACCAGACGTTGCGCTATGTACTCGACAATCGCTATATCACCGGCGCGACGCTGCCGCTCGATGGCGGAAGACATCTGGTTTAGGGCAGCAATGAGAGGGAAGAGGTAAGAGGGAAGTCAGAAGCTGTAAGAAGCTGTAAGAAGCAAGTGAGAAGCTTTAAGTTGTGAGCTTTAAGTTGTAAGAGGGAAGAAGCTCCAACCCCCCGGCTCGGCTTCCTGTGAGCCGCGATGCGGTGCTTGCCAGCTCTCGGCTCGCAGCCGGATACTCCTGGCTTCTGGCTTCTGGCTTCTGGCTTCTGGCTTCTGGCTTCTGGCTTCTGGCTTCTGGCTTCTGGCTTCTGGCTTCTGGCTTCTGGCTTCTGGCTTCTGGCTTCTGGCTTCTGGCTTCTGGCTTCTGGCTTCTGGCTTCTGGCTTCTGGCTTCTGGCTTCTGGCTTCTGGCTTCTGGCTTACGGCTCGGGCTCTGATTATGCCCGGCCGGATTCGTTGACTCGAGACACTTGCCATTTGCTGCAGGTGCGGGCAGGATAAAAAACAACTCGACGGGCCACTATACTCAGGCTCATCAGGAAACGGAGACACCATATGTCTGTTACTGCTCACCAGATGACTGTCATCACCACCTATCAGGGTGGCGGTGTCGTTGGTGCGGCAGGCGGCTATTGGTTTGGCTTTACCTGGTATTGGTTTGATACCGGGGAGCCGGCTACCGTTTCCTGATCCGCTTGGTTTAAACAACAGGATCAAGCAACAGGATAGCGAGGCGCTCCCCACCAGGGCCGCCTCTCGGAACCCCCGGATGGCAGCCCCATCCGGGGGTTCCTGCATTCAGGATTCGGTTCAACAGGAGGGTATGACATGACCGCATTTCGTGAATTCGCCAGCAGCGCATTCCATGGCCGGTATTACGGCTATGGCTGGCGATTTATCGAGGCGCGGTCGGCCCAGGTGGCCACCTCCGACCGTGAGCAATCTGGTGGCCAACAGAAGATTCGAAGTCACCGATGCCCACGGAGTTGAATGCCATGAATGCCCACACCGCCCTGTCTGTATCTCACGAGTTGTCGACTGATGAGGCAGCCAGTATGCCGCTTCCCACCCCGTTGGAACTCCAACGAGAGGTTCCGCTGAGCGCCATGCTCCATGAGCGCGTCGAAGCCCAGCGTCATGAAATCCGCGATATTCTCGAAGGCCGTGATGATCGTCTGCTGGTGGTGGTCGGGCCCTGCTCGATCCATGATCCCGTTGCAGCGATGGAATACGCTCAACGCCTTGCGAAACTGGCGGATCGGGTGCGTGATCGTCTGCTGCTGGTGATGCGTGTTTACGTCGAGAAGCCCCGTACTACGGTTGGCTGGAAGGGGCTGGCCTACGACCCGGGGCTGGATGGTCAGAGCGACATGTGCCGGGGACTGGAGTTATCGCGACGCCTGATGCGCGATATCGTCGAACTGGGGTTGCCGGTTGCTACTGAGCTGTTGCAGCCGATGATTGCTCCTTACCTGGATGATCTTCTGGCATGGGTGGCTATCGGTGCGCGGACCACCGAGTCGCAATTGCATCGTGAACTGGCCAGCGGCCTCAAGTCTGCGGTTGGCTTCAAGAATGCCACCAACGGCGATCTACAGGTGGCGCTGGATGCCATGCAGTCCGCTGCCCACCCCCATCAGCACTTCGCTATCGGTGCCGATGGACGTCCTGTGATGAAGCAGACCAACGGCAATGACATGACCCACGTAGTACTGCGTGGCGGTCATGGCGGCCCCAACTACGATGCTGACAGTATTGCGGCTGCTCGCAAGGCCATCACTGCAGGTGGCTTGGCTGTGCGACTGATGGTCGATTGCAGCCATGCCAACGCACGCAAGGATCATCGTCGCCAGAGCGAAGTACTGCTTGATGTGCTGGCGCAGCGTGAAACGGGTGACCGAGCCCTGATCGGCGTGATGCTGGAAAGCCATATTCATGAAGGCAAGCAGTCATTGACGCCGGGCAAGCTGCGCTATGGGGTCTCCGTCACCGATGCCTGTATCGGCTGGGAGACCACCGAGCATCTGCTGACCCTGGCCGCCGAACGGTTGGCAAGAGTCTAGCGCCTCTCGAGCGCTAAGCGGTAAGTTACCACTCGAGCGGTAAGCTGTAAGTTATAAGCTGTAAGTCACCCCGCAGTGACCAGCATGGAGCGGCACTGGACAGCTAGCGGTTCGTAGCCCGCAGTGTCTGTTTGACAGCACCTGGCTCGTAGCTTGTTGCTTGTTGCTTGCGGCTTACAGCCTCACCTACCCCCGACAGAATGGCCAGAATTCGAAGGCTCCATCGCACTGGAACTCGGCTTCACAGGCGTTGAGCTGGGCCTGGTAGCGCGACGCAGTACTGGCCACCTGGCGGGCGGCACTCTGGACAGCGGACTTGCCACGGTAGCTGCCACGCTGGTAGCCGCCCTGGCCTTCGTGATAGGCCAGATACAGATGTTCAGGGTTATGCAGTGAGACACCGGCGATACGGTGGGTGCGGGCGTTGTACCAGCCGATGAAGTCGGTGGCATCATCAAAGTCGCTGCGCCCGGAAAACAGACTGCCGGCATCCTCCTGATATTCGTCCCAGACCGGGTCCTGGGCCTGCGCATAGCCGTAGGCGGAGGAAGGGCGCTTCCAGGGGATAAAGCCCAGCAGCCTGGTTCGCGGTGGCCGAATGGTGGCGCGGAACGATGATTCGCGCTGGATAAAGGACATCTGGGTCGCTATCGGCGTACCCCACTTGTCCTGCGAGGCTCGCGCAGCGTCGTACCAATCAGGTTGTTCGCGGAATATCTCGCAGATGTTGTCCTGACGTTGTGGTGGGTTGGGAGTGACAAGAGCACAGCCACTGAACAGTAAGGTCACGCCGATGGCGACGGCCAACCTGAATCCATTTTGATACCACTTTTCCATCCAGCCCTCTCCCTCCAACCCTTTGCAACGATAACCGGCCATTGCCCTCATGCGATTGCGCCGGAGCGCCTCAGAGTAGCATAGGGTCCAGGCGCTCGGCGCGACCTGAATCAGTTTTAGATATTGCTTATATTTGATGTGTTCAGGCTGTCACTGTCATGGCTTCGTCATCTTTTGTGGTTAGCGTCCCCTTGGTTATGGAAGCGCTGGATAAATCGACGAACGTGCTCACGCGAAGCGTCGCGATTGAACCGTACAGGCTTTAGTCAGTGTTTCCTTCGAGCGAAGCGGCCGTAGACGCCGCTCATGACTAGCTGAAGAGGACCTTCTCCATGAGCAAGGCAATCGAAGATCATCGTCTGTTGAACCCCAGTAGCAATGAACCGTTCTCCACTGTGCTGGAGCGCCATGTATCGCGTCGCGCGGTCATGAAAGGAGGACTGGGGCTGGCTGCCATGGGGGCTCTCGGTGGCTTCGGTGTCTCGGCGCTGGCCAGCAGTCACGGTATGCAAAAGTCACCGCTGGCACTGGCATTTGAATCGATCGCCGGTTCGCGGACGGACGCCATTGTGGTACCTCCAGGCTATACCGCTCAGGTATTGATCCCCTGGGGTACTCCTCTCAACGACAGTGCGCCGGAGTGGTCCGAGGATCTGGCCATGACGCCAGAAATTCAGGCCAATAGCGTCGGTATGCACCATGATGGCATGCACGCCTTTCCGCTGGATGACGCGAGTGCTTCACGCCGCTTCATAATGGCGATGAACAACGAGTATATCGATGAAGACGCGCTGTGGGCGCCGCAGGGTGGCCCGACCAACATGGACGAGGGCAAGCGCCCGGCCGATGAGGCTCGCACTGAGATCAACGCCCACGGCATTACCCTCGTCGAGGTCGAGAAGAGCGATGCTGGCGTCTGGCAGCATGTTCGCAACTCGTCCTTCAACAAGCGTTACACCAGTGCCACACCGATGGAGCTGGCCGGACCGGTGGCCGGCAGCGACTATGTGGTAACTCGCTATTCGACCGATGGCACCATGGCGAGGGGCACCAACAACAATTGTGCCAACGGCTATACGCCTTGGGGTACCTACCTGACCTGTGAAGAGAACTGGCCGGATATCTTCATCAAGGATGAAGGTCGCGAGATTGACGACGACCGCCTGGGCATTCCCACTGGTCGCGGCCGCTATGGCTGGGAAACCGCCGCCGGTGACGAATCCGAAGTCGATGGCGAGTTTTCTCGTTTCAATGCTACACCGAGGGGTGCTTCGGCCAGCGAAGACTATCGTAATGAGCCGCGGACCTTCGGCTATATTGTCGAAATCGACCCCTACACCGGGGCTCGCGCCGTCAAACGCACCGCCCTTGGGCGCTTCCGTCACGAAGGCTGCTGGCCCGGCAAACTGGTTGAAGGAAAGCCAGTGGTGTTCTATTCCGGACACGACTCGCGCAACGAATACATCTACAAGTTCGTCTCGAAGGCGGTATGGAACCCTGCCGATGCTCCGGCAGATGGTGCCGAAGCAGATCGCTTGGCAATCGGCGCCAGGTACATGGACGAAGGCACGCTGTATGTCGCGCGTTTCGATGCCGACGGCAGTGGTCAATGGCTGGCGCTGACACCGGATGCCACTACCCCGGATGGCGGTACTCTGGCCGACGCTCTCGGACTGGCAGCGGACGACCATGCAGGCATCATCATCAATACCTGTGACGCTGCCGACATCATGGGTGCGACACCGATGGATCGGCCGGAGTGGGGCGTCGTGGACCCGGAAAGCGGCGAGGTGTACATGACGTTGACCAACAACACCGATCGCACCGAAGCGGATACCGATCCGGAGTTGAAGGGTGATGGCGACAGCATTGCCGCACCGGGCACCGGTTATGCCACGGCGCCGGCCAATGCACCGAACCCGCGTGCCGCCAATGAGGCAGGCCAGATCATTCGCTGGCGCGAGGGCAGTGACCCGAGCAGTTTCGAGTGGGAGGTGTTCGTGTTTGGTGCCGCGGCAAGCGATGCCGACAACTACTCTGGCCTGACCGAAAGCAACCAGTTCGCCAGCCCTGATGGCCTGTGCTTCGACCAACGCGAGGATGGCGGCATCCTGTGGATCGAGACCGATAACGGCTACGCTGGTGTTGCCGATCACACTAATGACCAGGTGCTGGCGGTAGTACCCGCAGCCTTACAGAGGGCCGAAGGTGCCGCAGCTGTGGTGTCCGGCGATAATCAGCAGCACCTCAAGCGCTTCTGCGTTGGTCCCAACGGTTGCGAGATCACCGGTATCTTCCCGACGGCCGACCGCACCGCTCTATTTATCAACGTCCAGCACCCGGGCAACTGGCCGGCTGGCGATGATGCCACTCAGGCAACGTCGGGTAACGTCCGTCCACGTGCCGCGACCGTGGTGATTCAGAAGCAGGACGGCGGCCAGATCGGTGTTTGATTGCCATTTGACTGGCGGTTGTGAAAGGAGCTAGCCTGGCGACGACCAGGCTAGCTCATCATTGCAATCACCGGCACTATTGCAATCATCGGCACTATCACAATCAATAACAGTCTCAAGCCTCGGCACTGATCATTGCCGAGGCTTTTCCATAATGGGAAAGTTGCTGTAGGAGAAGAAGGCGCAGCCGTGCATTTTTTCCTGAG